>JBBDMM010000012.1:123152-242258 GCA_040878325.1 Acidimicrobiia bacterium | reverse complement strand
TGCCCCGCCTGGGAGTTACCCAGCACCGTGCCCTGTGGAGTCCGGACTTTCCTCGATGCGGCGCCTGAGCGCCACGCCGCGGCCGCCCGGCGAACTCGTCGACAGTATGACGCTCAACCGCGGCGGAGGCCAGCGGTGTTCCCTAACGGTGAGGGTTCTCGACGAGCACGGCGGCGGCGGTTCCCATGAGGAGAGCCACCAGCGCCCCGAAGGCGAGGGCGGCGACGCCAGGATCCTCGCCGGCGGCGATGGAGGTGACACCGACGACGAAGTAGAGGATGAGGCCGGCGAGACCGCCGTTGAGGGGTCGAGCCCTGGTGGCGACACGGCCGGCGACGTGGCCAGCGAGGAATTGGGCGCCGAAGGCGAGCAGGATGAGGATGGTCTGGCCGCCCACGGTGTCGGTGTCGGCGGTGCCCAGGACAAGCAGCACCCCTGCCGACAGGGCCAGCCCGCCGACACCTGCCACGGTTCCGACCAGGACCGCCCCCCAGTGGAGCAGCTCAGTCGCCCTCGAGATGCTCTTCGAGGGCCGCCACCCACCCGGTGGGGAGCTTCCAATGGCGGCCCCCGCTCACCATCAACCGTACGTGATCCCGTTCGGGCCGGTACTCACCATTGTGGCCCTTGCGGCTCACGTGGGTTATCACGTCGTGACGGCGACCCGCTCGATCCATCGCCTGCGTGGGTGCCGGGATGCGGCCTTCTCCCGCTTCCCGCTCGTCGATCGCAGCCAGTTGATCGACGGGAACCCTGAAGACCGCGCCCCAGACGGTGTTGCCGGGGAGGGGGCGGACCGATGGGAGTCCGCCTCTGCCGTTCTTGATGGTGTACTCCAGCTTCCATTCGGGTAGATGAGCGATGAACTCGAAGGACGCTGCAGGCGCGATCTCCCCGAGACGACCGGGGTCGATGTTGGCGTCGTAGGCGAAGTAGAGGCGCGTCATACCCATCACATTGGAGCGGGAGCGCGATTGTAAACGGTCCTCCGGCAAGGTGAGGGAACCAATTGAGGCGTCAGCGTCGTCATATGACATGGAAGCCGTATACCTGAGAGCCAAATGAGAACTTCCAGCACTCCCGTGGATCTGTTGGTGCTCGATCTCGACGAGCGACCCTGGGCGGCCTACGCCGCCTGTCGTGACGCCGACCCCGAGAATTTCTTTAGTTCGGTCGAGGCCGACATTGCGAAAGCAGTGAAGATCTGCCGGGGGTGCCCGGTGCGCGAAGAGTGCCTCGACTGGGCACTCGAGACCCGGGTGCGGTATGGGATCTGGGGCAGCACCACCGAGCGTGAGCGCCGGCGGATGCTCCGTATCTCTGCCTGAGGCCGAGGCGGTCCCGCGGCTGCTGTAATGAGCGCATGGGAAACAGCGCGGGCGGTACCGATCCGAAGGACTTTCTCGGCATCGACGACCTCCTCGACGACGAGGAGACCCTCCTTCGTGACACCGTTCGCCATTTCGTCTCCGATCGAATCCTTCCCGGGGTAGGGGATTGGTTCGAGGCTGGCACCTTCCCCAAGGAGCTGGCCAAGGAGATGGGTGCCCTCGGCCTGCTCGGCATGCATCTCGAGGGTTACGGATGCGCCGGGACCAGCGCGGTCGCCTATGGCCTGGCGTGCACCGAGCTCGAGTACGGCGACTCCGGGGCCCGTTCGTTCGTGAGCGTCCAGGGATCGCTGGCGATGTTCCCGATCCACGCCTATGGGTCCGAGGAACAGAAGGAGCAGTGGTTGCCGCAGATGGCTGCTGGCGATGCCATCGGCTGTTTCGGCCTCACTGAGCCTGACGCCGGCAGCGATCCGAGCGCGATGCGGACCCACGCCCGCCGCGACGGCGGGGACTGGGTGCTCAGCGGCACCAAGATGTGGATCACCAACGGGGGCATCGCCGATGTGTCCGTGGTGTGGGCCAAGACCGACGACGGGGTCCGCGGCTTCCTGGTGCCCCGCGACACGCCCGGCTTCAGCACTGTCGACGTCCACCAGAAGCTCTCGCTCCGAGCCTCGGTCACCTCTTCGCTGATCCTCGACGACGTTCGGCTACCCGATGCCGCGGTGCTGCCAGGAGTCAAGGGAATGCGAGGCCCGCTCTCCTGCCTCAACGAGGCACGGTTCGGGATCCTCTTCGGGGTGATGGGGGCGGCGCGGGCCTGCTACGAGTCGGCCCTCGACTACGCCAAGGAGCGGGTGATGTTCGATCGGCCTATTGGCTCCTTCCAGCTCATCCAGCAGCAACTGGTCGACATGATGGTGGCCGTCAATCGGGGGATGCTGGTGGCCCTCCACATCGGGAGGAAGAAGGACGACGGGAGCCTCGACCCGGTGCAGGTCTCTTTCGGCAAACTCGACAACGTGCGCAACGCCCTCGAAGTGGCGAGGACGGCGCGCGGCGTGCTCGGCGCCAACGGGATCACCCTGGAGTACCCGGTCATTCGTCACATGAACAACCTCGAGTCGGTCTACACCTACGAGGGCACGAACGAGATCCACACGCTGATCCTGGGGCAGGCGATCACCGGTTTCAACGCGTTCTCGTGATCGTGTCGGGATGGGGTAGTACCTTGCCCACCTCTCGACGAAGGAACGCATGAGCAAATCGGGTTTCGTATCTGTGCCGGGTGGATCGTTGTATTACGAGGAGGACGGCGCCGGGCCTGCCGTGGTCCTCATTCATGCCGGGGTCGCCAACCTGAGGATGTGGGATCCGTTGGTGGCCTCACTGTCGGACCGGTATCGCCTGATCCGCTACGACACCCGTGGCTTCGGCAGCACAGAGTCGGAGCACGCCGAGTTCAGCAACCGCGCCGACATGGTCGCGGTGCTCGATCACATCGGGGTGGACAAGGCCACGGTCGTCGGCGCCTCCCGCGGCGGGATGATCGCCCTCGATTCGGTCATCGAGTATCCGGACCGGTTCAAAGGCCTGGTGGTGGTCGCCGGGGGAGTCGGTGGCTACCAGCCCCCCGACGTCGAAGAGGACGAGGCCTTGTGGAAGGAGGCGGAGAGAATGGAGGAGGCGAAAGAGTGGGACGCCCTCTCCGACTTCGAGACCCGCTTCTGGTGCGACGGGCCTGGACAGCCCACCGACCGGGTCGATCCGGCGATCAGGGAGAAGGTCCACGGATGGATCCTCGACAACTACCGCGCCGAAAGGGAGGGGGGCGTCCCCCAGGTGCTCACCCCACCGGCGGTGGGGAGGCTCGGGGAGGTGGCGGTCCCGGTGCTGGTGGTGATCGGAGAGTTCGACGAGCCCTTCGCGAATGCTTCGTGTCGCCACCTCGCCGAAACGGTGGGGCGACCCTGGTGGAGTACCCCGCCGCCCACATGCTCACCCTGGAGCACCCGGAGCGGTTCGCGGGCGACCTGAGCGAATTCCTGGCGCGAGTGCACGGGTGAGAGGGGAACCCCGGGCTCACGGACGGCGTTGGTCTCTCATGCGACGAGTGACCGGTTTGGTGGCGGTGGCGCTGGTGTTCGCCGCGTGTTCCACCCCCACCAGCACGGAACCGACTGCAGCCGAGACCACCGCGGCCGGGGGCGTGACCACCACTGCGGCTCCCACAACGACCGGTGCCTCGGGTTCCACGGTGCCGGGAGCCGTGACCACCACCAGCCGGGTGGCGCCCGACGGCGAGGCCGCCCCCGACTTCACTCTCGCCCTCGGTGAGGGTGGCGAGTTCACTCTCAGCGACGAGCAGAAGCCCGTCTACATGGTGTTTTGGGCCGAGTGGTGAAGCGTGTGCCGACGGGAGCTCCCCGTCGTCGATGCGGTCGCATCGGATTACCAGGGTCAGGTAACTTTCCTCGCCGTTGCCGGTAGGTCGTCGGAGGAGGCTTCACGGGTACGGGTGGGCGATTGGTTCTCGCCTGATCGAATTCTCTGGGGCTATGACGACTCCCTATGGGACCTCTATCTGGTGCCCTACCAGCCGATCACCTTCCTGATCTCCAGCGACGACGTGATCGTCGACATGTGGTTCGGCGCCCTGTCCGAAGCCGAGCTGCGGATACGCATCGATGCCCTGGTGGCGGTGGGTTAGAGGGGCGGGAGCTCCTACTCGGAGACGGGCCGAATGACCTCGGCGAAGAATGTTCCGTCGTACTCGCAGTCAGGGGGCGGGTTGCCAGGAGTGCTGTCGCTGGCAAAACCATCGAGCGCGACGGTGTCCCCTGATCTGACCACTGCCTCGGTGAATAATGCCTCCCAGCGGCTCATATGGATGGTGTGGTCATCGAGCAATGAGACCGTTCCGGCGGGCCAGACGACGAGCAGCTCACGCTCTCCGGAGCCGACGGTGGTACAAGCCCCGTCGATGGTGATCGTGGTCGAGTTGATACCTATCGCTGGAATTCCTTCCAACACCTCGACCGGGCGAGTAGTCAGCCCGTGCCCAACCGGCGCATCAAGGGCACCGAGAAGAATCAGCTGCTCGTCGTAGACGCAGCTCGAGGGCATCGGCTCGGCCAGCTCTCCATCGACTGCATCGAACGGGATCCCTCGGAATTGGTAGCGGGCGCCAGATGACAAGACCAGAGTCGGGGTAGCCGGATCGATGTCCTCGAAGTGGAGTTCGACTCCCTGCACCCACACGTACCGTTCCCCCCGTGTCGGCGGCTCGAGCGGGAGATTGAATACCAGGAGTGTCGCCGTGTCGCCCGTTTCGGCGGTCACGCAAGACCCGTCGACGCGGAGCACAGCGTCCTCGACGACTCGGATCGGGAGAGGGAATGTGTCGATCAATGCCGCCTGCGTCGACGAACCGACCATCGGTGGGTCGACTGCCAGCGAAGCGGTAGTCGTTGACGTCGTGGCGGCAATGGTGGGCACTGTCGAGGAGGGGACGGTCGTGGACGGCTCGGCGCCGGTTCCGGAACAAGCCGCGACGACGCTCAGGATTGCGACGACTGCCAGCATCTGCCTAGCCATCGGGCAATCGTACGCCCCGTTGGACATTGTGGTTCAGTCGTCGATTGGCTCGACGCCCATTTGCGAGAGCCGCTCGAGGCCGTCCCTCATGGCTTTCGTCGGGTTGCCGCGTAACTTCTGGTCGGTCAGATCGCATCGACGCGCTGGTAGAGGTGGGGTAGGACTAGGTCGCCCTCCGAGGGCCTTCTACTCGGATGCGGGCCGAATGACGTCGGCGACGAAGGTCCCGTCGTACTCGCAGTCAGGGAGTGGGTCGTCGGGAGTGCGGTCGCTCCCCGCACCAAAGAGCGCGACGGTGTCGCCCATTTTTAGAGCCGCTCGAGGCCGTTCTTCATGGCTTTTAGCGCTTCGGGGGAATGCCCTTCCCAATTGGTGTGCTCGCCGATGACGCGCAGCGATTCCTGGGAGCGGTAGGACTTCGTCGGGTTGCCCCGAAACTTCTGGTCGGTCAGATCGCATCGACGCGCTGGTAGAGGTGGGGTAGGACTCGGTCGCACTCCGAGAACCTCCTACTCGGATACGGGCCGAATGACCTGGGCGGAGAATGTTCCGTCGTACTCGCAGTCAGGGGGTGGGTCGTCAGGAGTGCCGTCGCTGGAACCACCAGAGATGCTGACGGTGTCGCCTGATCTGACTACCACCTCGGTGAGTGCCTCCCAGCGGCTCATGTGGATGGTGTGGTCGTCCAGAAGCGAGACGGTTCCCGCCGGCCAGACGACGAGCAGCTGATGCTCTCCGGAACCGACGGTGGTACAAGCCCCGGCGATGGTGATCGTGGTCGAGTTGATACCTATCGCTGGAATTCCTTCCAACACCTCGACCGGGCGAGTAGTCAGCCCGTGCCCAACCGGCGCATCAAGGGCACCGAGAAGAATCAGCTGCTCGTCGTAGACGCAGCTCGGGGGCATCGGCTCGGCCAGCTCTCCATCGACTGCATCGAAGGGGATGCCTCGGAATTGGTAGCGGGCGCCAGATGACAAGACCTGAGTCGGGGTAGGTGGAACGACGTCTCCGAAGTGGACCTCGACGCCTTGCACCCACACGTACCGCCCTCCCCCTGGCGGCGGCTCGACCGGGAGATCGAAGACCAGAAGAATCGCCGTGTCGCCCGTTTCGGCGGTCACGCAAGACCCGTCGACGCGGAGGACAGCGTCCTCGACGACTCGGATCTGTGGGTTAAATGGCTCGTTCACCGAACCGAGGAGCGGTGGGTTCACCGGAGCGGTAGTCGACGACGTCGTAACAGTCGGCGCCGTTGAGGAGGCGGCGGTCGTGGACGGCTCGGTGCCGCTCCCGGAACAGGCCGCCGCGACGATCAGGATTCCGACCGCTGCCAGCATCTGCCTAGGCATCGGACAATCGTACGACACACGTGGGGTTGTGGTTCAGTCGTCGATTGGCTCGACGCCCATTTGTGAAAGCCGCTCGAGGCCGTCCTTCATGGCTTTCACCGCATCGGGCAATTCCCGTCCCAATCGGTGTGCTCGCCGATGACGCGCAGCGATTCCTGGGAGCGGTAGGACTTCGTCGGATTGCCCCGGAACTTCTGGTCCGTGAGATTGGGGTCGTCCATGATCGGGCCGGTCGGTTCCACCACGTAGACCCTTCCGGGTCCGTCGGCGAGGGCCAGTTCCGCTCCCCAGATGGACGCATCCACGGTGCCGGTCAGATAGACGTATTTCGTCACCCGATCCTTTTCGCCAAAGTTGGGGGCGTAGCCGGGTTCGATCAGGTCGCCGACCTTCAGGTCAGCCTTCGTACCGTGGTACAACCGCCGTGGCCGCCCCTTCGAGTTTGTGCATTCGCCAGTGACCCGCAGCGGGTCCTGAGTGCGGAACCACTTCGTCGCAACCGGATACTGAGGTGCGGCCGCATCGGCGGCTTCGTCGAGGCGCCCGGTCGGCTCTACCTCGTAGATCCTGCCGGGACCGTCGCCGGGTGCCAGCTCACCTTGCCAGGATGCGCCATCCAAGGTGCTGGTCACATAGACGTGGCCGATTTCTGGGGAAAGATCAGGCTCGACGAGGTCGCCGAGCTTCAGATCGTCCTTGGTGCCCAGGTAGTACCGCACCACTTCGAGGCTAGGAGGTCGGAGTGGCTAGAAGACCTTCGGACGGCGGCGGTGGCGTTCCCATTCATCGTTTTGTGTCACACATGGGTCGTACCTTGTCTGAATGACGACGACTGCGGATCGGCCGCTTGCCGATTTCGAAGGTGAAGGTTTCTCGCTGTGGGGTGCTCCTGTCGGTGGGCTGGTGGGGGCTCATGGGCGGGTGGTCCGGGCGGAGGCTGAGCGGCTTGCCTGGATTGGTGAGCTGGTGGCCTCCGGGGCGTATGCCGAGGCGGGGTATTTGGCGCCGTTGAATCTGTTGGTGGATCGGTTGGGGGTTTCGGTGGGGATGGCGCAGCGGTGGATTTCTTTGGCGCGGTCTTTGGCGGAGATGCCGGTGGTGCGGGGGGCGTTTGGTCGTGGTGAGTTGGATGAGCCGCGGGTGCGGTTGTTGGCTGCGGCCCGGGAAGCCAACCCGGTGCTCTTCGCCGAGGCGGAGCAGGTCCTGGTGGATTCGTTTTCGGGTTTGTCGATGGCGGAGTTCCGGGAGGGAGTGGATCTGTGGCGTCAGAACGCTGATCTCGACGCCGCCGAAGCCGATGCGGAGCATTTGCGGCAGCGGCGGTTTCTGAATGTGTCGCCGATGTTGGATGGGTTGGTGCGGGTGGATGGTCAGTTGGATCCGGTGGCGGGCGAGACGGTGCTCACTGCGTTGCGGTCGATCGCCGATCCCCAACAGCTCGACCCCACTGACACCAGGTCTCCGGGTCAGCGCCGCGCCGATGCGTTGACTCAGTTGTGTGCGGATCATCTCGCCGACGGCGATTCTCCGATCTCAGGTGGTTTCCGTCCCCAGGTGACGGTGGTGGCTCCGTTGGCGGCGCTTCAGGGTCTCAGCGGGGGAGGCCATCTCGAGGATTGTGGGGTGATCAGTCCCGAGACGCTGCGTCGGATCGCCTGCGACGCGGCGATCACCCGCCTGGTGGTCGATCCCGACGGGATGCCGTTGGATGTGGGGCGGACCACCCGGGTGATCCCCCCGTGGATCCGTGTCGCTCTCAACGCCCGGGACCAGGGTTGTGTGATCCCTGGATGCCAGTCCCGGCCACGCTATTGCGACGCTCATCATGTGGTCCATTGGCTCCACGGTGGCGACACCAAGACGGAGAACCTCTGCCTGCTGTGTGCTCACCACCACACGATGGTCCATGAAGGCAAGACCCGACTACCCGACCATGTCCTTGAAAGAGCCGGCCGATTACCCAGCCGGGACTGAGCCCGGGGCGGGCATTACCCTTCCGCCCCCTCTCGATGGTGGCCAGTGGAGCGCATTTCGGTGATCGGTTCGAGCGGGTCGGGGAAGACGACGGTGGCGCGCGCCGTCGCGGACGCGCTCGGCCTGACCTACGTGGAACTGGACTCACTGTTCCATCTGCCTGGCTGGCAGCAGAAGCCCGACCCTGAATTCCGTGAGGAGGTCGCACGGCTGGTAGCCGGTGACCGGTGGGTGGTCGACGGTAACTACACCAGTCACGGCGTGGCCGACATCGTGTGGCCCCGGGCCGACGCGGTGGTCTGGCTCGACCCCTCCCGCCCGGTGGTCATGCGCCGGGTGGTCGGCCGAACCCTGCGCCGGGTGGCCACGCGCGAGGAGCTGTGGAACGGCAACCGCGAGCCGTGGACTAACCTCTACAGCCGCGATCCCTACAAGAACATCATCGTGTGGGCGTGGACCCGGTTCGAGGGGACCAGGGAGAAGTATGAGGGACGGCTCGTCGACGGCACTTGGGATCATCTGCAGGTGGTCCGGTTGCGTACGGCCGGGCAGACGAAGGCGTTCCTCGCTGGCCTGACGGACCGGCCACCGGCCGGTTAGGGGCTCGCGGCCACTTAGGCCTCCGTCAACGATCGCGCCCGCCGCCGACTAGGTTGTCCCGCCGGGCGGTCGCGGGCTGCGGCGCCCAGGCCGTCTGCATGCACATCGGGGGCGCGATGAGCCGGGTCAGTGACGAGGAATTGTTGAATTGGTCGGGTCACGTCCCGGACACCGTCGACGTGAACGGCGAACGGTGGGTGGTCAAGCCCGATGGTCGTAGGGAGCTGCTGGGCTACCTGTTGGGGGCCGGCATGGTGAACGTTGCCGAGGTGCGGCTCGCCCCGAAGTCTCCGGGCCCGCGGATGGGGCTGGTGCGCCTCGCCGAGAATTACACCCTGGAAGATCTGCCGGTGCAGGACCTCGACGAGGCGGTGGCCTCCGAACTGGCGTTCTCGCTGTGGATTCGGCGTCGTGACACCCATGGATTCAACCGTGCCTACATCGAAGGGGTGCCGTTGTTCTTCGACCACGGGTCGGCCTTCGAATATGCAGGGCTGCGGCAGTTTCTCCAATCCGGGCCGGACAACGGCTACGTGCCCTCTTGGAGGGTGATCCGGTGGGAAGCCGATCCCACGACGTTGGAAGTGCGAAGGCACAACGATGCGACCTGCGAGGCAATCCATCCCGTGGCCGACCGGGAGCGCTTCTTCGAACGCCTCGGCGGTTGGGTCGACCGACTCCGCGACCTCTCGAGGCGAACCATCGCAGAGGCGGTCGACGGCGCCGGACTCGGCCGGGCCCGGGCCGACGAAATGATTCGGTTCTTGGTCCGTTCGCAGGGCAAGTTGCCGGCGGCGCTCCGGCGGACCCGTCGATTGCTCGAACGCGCCTGAGGGCCGCCCGCTACGGAGCCGGCTGTACTTCGCCGGTCTCCTGGCTGTCGACCGATTCGCCGAGCAGGATCGCCTCGAGGGTCGAGGTGAGGAGGGGCCCATCTACCGGCCCGGTGACCTTGGCCACCACGATGCCGCTGGGGTCGACGAAGAACGTCTCAGGGACGCCGCGGACGCCGAACGAGATCGCGGCGCGCGAGCCGGGGTCCATGGCCGCGGGGTATCCCCGTCCCAACTCGTCGAGAAAGCGATTCACATCCCCGACATCGGACTGGTAGACGACGCCCAGCACCTGGACATCGGCCGAAGCGAATGCCTCCGCCGCGGCGATCAGGACCGCATGCTCCGCACGGCACGGCACGCACCATGGGGCCCAGAAGTTGACCACCACGATCTTCCCCTCCAGCGAGCGGAGTGCGATCGGAGCGTCGTCGTCGATGTTGGTGATGGTCACATCGGGCACCGGCTTGCCGATCAGGGGTGAGTCCGAAAGCAGCGGATCCGATCCGAATCGGGGCAGAAAGATCAGCATCAGGGCCACGACGACGAGGCCAAGCACCGTGAAGGCGATCCAGCGAAATCGGGGGCTCACGACTCGGCCTCCTCGATCATTTGCTCAGCATCGGCGATGATGTCGTCCGGCGTGTCGGGGGAGGCGATCACGGCTTCGAGCAGCGGAATCGCGCCGGCAGTGTCGCCGAGGCCGAAGTAGCGGACGTTGGCGAGGAACCACTGGGCGAGGACATTGCCCGGCCGCAGCTCCAGGCTGTGCTCGAGAAGTGACTCCCCGGTGACGGGGTCACCCGACAGGTAGGTCATCCACCCCAGGTACATCAACGCCTCGGGCTCAGGTTCTCTCTCGAGGATGTACAGGTAGTGGGGGAGGGCCGCCGAGAACTCGCCCGCCTCGACATATCGGCGGGCCAGCGCCAGGCGCATCGGAACCACGTCCGGGTTGGCGGCGACGACCTCCTCCAACTCCTCGTTGGTGACGTTGGCAAGGTCGATGCCGCCGGCCGTCGTTGTCGGGCTGGAGTTCACTGCCCCCGCCAGCCCGATCACCGCAGCGGTGGCAGCAACCGTGAATGCGGCGAGGCCGATGGCGATCCGCTGCGGCGAGCGTCCCCGGGGGCGCTCGGCCCGCGCCATCTCGAGTGCGGCGAGGGTGTCGGCGAGCGCCACCTCGGATCGGCGGCGGAGCTCCTCCCCGGTGGCACGGTCGAGTTCCTCGAGGGCGATCTGGCCGTCTATCGCCCGCAGATCGGCGACGATCCTGTCGCGGCGCTCCTCGAGTAGCCGTACCTCGGGCCCGGTCATCTCTCGGCTCCGCGAACGGCCGCCTCGACCGCGCGGCGCTCTTCCTCGGTGAGCTCACGGGTCGATCGCTTGGCGCGGCGTCCGATGATCACCAGGACACCGGCGGCCGCCACCACCAGCGGGGCGATCCACAGGAGGGCGGTGCGTCCTCCTGTGGGCGGGTCGAGCAGTACCTGCTCACCGTAGGTGGCGACGAAGAAGTCGATCACCTCCTGATCCGTCCAGCCGTCGGCGACCTGCTCGGCGATCAGGTCCTGGAGGTCCCGGGCGAGATCGGTGGGGGAGTCGGCGATGGTCTCTGAATCGCACACCGGGCACTTGAGGCGAGCCGCGAGTGCATGGGCGCGATCTCGAGGCGACGGCTCGTCGGTGGCCAGCACCGCGCCGATGGTGGCCAGCGAGGCGCCGATGACGGCGAGAGCGATCCAGGTGCGAGCCCGCTCAGACACCAGAAACCTCTGCGGGTCTGAGGTCGCGGGTACGGCGCTTGGCAGTGAAGGACCAGGCACCGCCGGCCACCACCACCAGGCCTCCGAGCCAGAGCATCCACATCAAGGGAAAGCGCATCGCGTCAATGGTGACCGCGCTGGTGCCCTGTTCGATGCGCACCAGGCTGAGGTAGACGTCCTCGCGCAGCCCGGTGTGGACCGCCGGCGTCGGAATCGCCTGCACCTGGTTGTCGTACTGGTTGAGGCGGGGGTGAAGGGTGGCGAGGTGGCGAGTGCCCCGGTAGAGCTCGAATTCGGCGCCGATGACAACGCGATTCGATTCTTCCCGCGCGAACGGGGCGACATAGGTGAGCGTGTACCCATCGAAGGGTGCCGACTCGCCTGCCGAGAGGGTGATCTCGGTACGGGTGTCGAAAGACGACGAGAAGGAGATGGCCACTGCCACGAGCGCCACTCCGGTGTGGGCGATCATCCCGCCCCAGAAGCCCGGATCGGCGCGGAACAGTCCACCGAGCGAACGCAGGTAGCCGTGGGGGCGCGCCTTGGCGGACACGTGGGCATTGCGGACGATGGCCGCCACCACCAGGGTCGCCAGGGCCACCGTGAGCAGGGCGGTGACCGAGCGCAGCCCCAAGAGGACCACCGCCGCCGACACCACCGCGGTCACCTGAAGCGGGCTTCGCAATCGGTGCCACACAACGCTCGCCCGGGCAGCCCGGTAAGGGACGATCGGCCCGATGCCCATCGCAAACAGCAACACCAGGCCGATGGGGATCGCGGTGCGGTCGAACCACGGCGGACCCACCGAGACCCGATCCCCGGTGAACGCCTCGAGGATCATGGGATAGATCGTCCCCAGCAGCACGACGAAGGCGAACAGGGTGAGCAGCAGGTTGTTGAGCAGGAAGGCCCCTTCGCGGCTGGCGAGCGAGTCGAGGCGCGGGGTAGATGCCACCAGGTGACCCCGGGCGGCAAAGAGGCCGAATCCACCGATCAGGATCACGATCAGAAAGCCCAGCAGGGCAGGCCCGACGGCAGATTGGGTGAAGGAGTGCACTGACGCCACCACCCCCGATCGGGTGAGGAACGTGCCGAGGATGGTGAGGGCGAACGTCCCGATCACCAGGGCGACGTTCCACGCCTGGAGCATGCCCCGCCGGCGCTGGACGACCGCGGAGTGGATGAAGGCGGTCGCCGTCAGCCAGGGGAGGAATGACGCGTTCTCCACCGGGTCCCACGCCCAATAACCGCCCCACCCCAGCACCTCATAAGACCACCAGGCGCCGAGCACGACGCCGAGCGTGAGAAACGACCAGGCGACCAGCGCCCAGCGGCGAGTCCGTTCCAGCCACGCGGTGGTCCCGTCGCCGGCGGCGAGGGCGGCGATGGCGAAGGCGAACGGCACGGTCATGCCGACGTACCCCATGTAGAGCATGGGCGGATGGATCGCCATCAGGATGTGGTTCTGGAGCAGAGGGTTGGCGCCGAGTCCGTCGGCCGGAACCACCGCCAACGTCGTGAACGGGTTGGCCGCCGACGCCATCAGCCCGAAGAAGAAGATCGCCACTGCCCCGATCACGGCGAGAGCGGTGGCACCAATCGGATCGTCGTCCTCGAGGCTGCGAAACACCCAGACGGCGTACCCGGCCAGGACCAGGCCCCAGAGCACGATGCTTCCCTCGAGGGCGGCCCAGGCGGAGGCAATGGTGAACAGCAGGGGCGTCCCCCGGGCGTGGTTGCGGGCGACGTATTCGATCGAGAAGTCGTCGGTGAGCAACGCCAACTCGAGCGCACCCATGGCGATGACGGCGCCGCCGATGAGGCCCCACACTGGGAACCGCAGCCGGTCTGCGGCTCCGGCGCCGCCATCCAGATACGACCTGACACCCTGCACGACCAGAGCGACCGCCGAAGCGAGCGCGACCAGCACTCCGGCGTAGCCGACAAGGGCGATCACGGGCTGGGGAATCTCGAGTCGGGGGTGTACACGCCTCCGTCCTCGGTGCGGTATTGCTCGTCGTGCTTGATGATCATGGAGTCGGAGTGAAACGTGGATCCGTCCCACGTCCCCTCGACCACCACCCCGATGCCTTCACGGAACAGTTGCTGCGGAGCCCCACGATGATCCACCTCCAGGGTCACCACCCCGTCGGTGACCTCGAATTGGACGCCGGTGGCGTCGGCTGCGATCGAGCCCGGCACCACCTGGCCGCCGAGGCGAAAGCGACCTTTTCCCACCGGGTCGGTCTCGTCGACGACTTCCGAAGTCGTCCGGTAGTACACGAGGTCGGCGCCGATGTTGGCGACGAGGAATCCCGTCAGCACCGCCACCAGCCCCAATCCCGCCACGATGAACCAGCGATACCGCCTCATCGCTCGTCCAGGTAGCGGCGCACACGCCGGGCCCGGACCACGATCGAAGCGAGGTACAGCGCCAGCGTGGAGTACACGACCGAGTACGCGAAGGCCACCCAGCCCCAGTCGCTCATCGCTGTTCCCCGGTCATCGGAGCCGAAACCGCCGCCCCGGCGACGGACTCGTCGAAGCCTCCGGTCGTGAGCAGTCGGTCCTCGGCGGCGGCGAGCTCCACCCGGCGCCGTGTCAGCGCCACGTACAGCACCGTGAACGCCACCACCGCCATCAGCAAAGCGAAGAGGAGCGGCGGATCGATCTGGGGCTCTCCCGGTCGCAGCACCGTGGGTGGCTGGTGAAGGCTGCGCCACCAGATCACCGAGAAGTGCACGAGCGGGATCTGCAGGGCAGCGACGACGCCGAACACCGCCGTTCTCCGACCGCGGATCACCGGGTCGTCCACACTCCGCCGGAGGCCGAGGTACGCGAGGTAGACGAAGAACATCGCCGCGGTCAGCACGAGTCGGGCGTCCCAGGTCCACCACACGCCCCAGACCGGCTTGCCCCAGATCATCCCGGTGGCGAGGGCGAGACCGGTGAACACCACGCCGACCTCCGCCGAGGCCCCGGCGCGCCGATCCCATTCGAGCCGCTTGGTGACCAGGTGGGCAACGCTGGCGACCAGGGTCACGGCAAAGGCGAGGTACGCCAGCCAGGCAGAGGGCACGTGGACGTACATGATCCGCTGCAGGTCGCCCTGAACGGCGTCCGGAGGCACCACGAGACCGGCAACCAGCGCGGTGAGCATCGTTCCGGCTGCTGCGATTTCGATCGGCCTCAACTCGGAGTCCCTTCCAGGGGGCGGGCGGTCAGCACACCGACCAGCGCGAGCACGACGTCGACCAGTGCCAACACGATGATCCAGCGGAGGATACCGACCCCAAGCCGCAAGCCTTCCGAGGCCTGGGCGGCGCCGAGAAGAATCGGGATCGCTAGAGGCGCCACCAACAGCGGAGCAAGGGGGCCGCGGCCCTCCGCCACCGATCCGGCGACGGTACCCAGCATTCCCAGGCCGAGCGCCACCAACGGCAGGACCATCGCCAGCCAACCCCAGCCCACGATGACGGGGTCGTACAGGACGATCATCACCAGCCCGGTGACGATCTGGAAGCCCAGCAGCAGGATGGCGCTGGCAAGCGCGGTGGCGGCGAACCGAGCCGCCGGGTCTACGCCCAGCAGCGACAGGGCATCGCCATGAGCCGGGCTCGCCGCCGCGGTGCGGCGCTGGGTCACGACGATGCCGAACAACAGCACCACTGCCCAGAACAAGCCCGGGCCGATACGGCTGAGCAGCGTGGTCTCGATGCCGACCGCCATCGGGATCACCAGCAGGGCGATCGCCCCGAACGGGACGATCACCGCCATCACTTCGCCGGTGCGCATCTCGTCGCGCAGTTGAAAACGGAAGAGGATCGCAATCTGCCGCAAGATGCTCATCACGCGACCTCCAGCCGGCCGTCGATCAAGGTCGCCGACCGGTCGATCAGCCGCTCGACGCGCTCCCGCTCGTGCGACACCAGGATCACAGCCCCACCGCGATTGGTGACAGCGTCGACGATTCGCTCCATCAGTGCCCCGGCGGCCACGTCGAGCCCCACATGGGCCTCGTCGAGCAGGAGCAGATCTGGCTCGGCGAGCGCCACCCGGGCGAACTCGGCGCGGCGCCTCATGCCGTTGGAGCAAATCGCGGCGCGTCGCCCTGCCGCCCCGGCTAGTCCCACCTCGGCGAGCGCGGGCATCACCCGGCCCGAGGCGCGGCCGCCGAGGGCCGCAAAGAGACGGAGGTTCTCCTCCAGGGAGAGGTTGGCAAGAAGAGCCGGTTCATGGGCGACGAGGGCGACGCGGGGGCGTACCGCCTCCTCCGCGTCCGTGCCGAGGGCGGCGCCGAGCACCGTGCCACCGCCCGCGCTCGGTCGCTCGAGCGTCGCCAGCACCCGCAACAGTGTGGATTTACCCGACCCGTTCGCCCCGAACAACCCGATGACTTCACCGGAAGCGACCTGAAGGTTCACTTCACGCAAGATCAACGCGCCGGAGCGGCGGACACCAACTCCGCGGAGGTCGACGATGTGTTGGTCGGGCATATGGCGAGTGTACGAAGGCGGTACCGCCCCGGTGGCGGGCGGGCTCAGGAGGGGGCCGGGCGTCGCAGCCGGCGGGCGCGCACCACCCGATACAGAACGATGCCTACCCCGACGGCGATCCCGGACGCGTACCACCACTCTGGCCCCGTCCCGATCCCGAGCCGCATTGGCTCGGTCGCCAGCCGGATGAGAGCTGCGGCCGCAAGCGTGGCCGCCGCCAGGATTCCCGGAATTGTCACTTGCCGGCGCGCCGCGGCGACCAGCGCGGCGGCAGCGACGAAGGCGAGGGCGGCGTACATCTCGGTCGGGTGCCGCGTCACCATCCCGCCCGTTGCCGTGATTCCCCAGGGCAGGGAGGTGGTGGTCCCGAGGCAGGTGCCTGAGAAGAGGCATCCGAGGTGCCACCCGGCGAGCCCGGCGAGGGCTGCCGGCGCCACCGCGTCGAGGCTCCTCCACAGGTCGCCTCGCCCGCCAAAGGCGAGCCAGGCCAACGCCGCCGACGCGGCGAAACCGGTGTCGACCCCTCCGCGCACGATGAGGACGTCGAGGGGGCGGGTGATCGGATTGGTGCCCGCGAGCGCCATCGCCGCGATCCGTCCGGCGACCAGACCGACCACCGCCGCGGAGATCAGGCGGTCGAACGCGGGCCGCCGTTCCTCCCTCGCCACGGTGAGCCGGAGGACTGCCCAGGCCGACCCGAATGCAACCGCTACCGCGGCCAAGAGCCCGAACTCCATCACCCGCTCCCGGAAAGGAGCAGCTCGTCGATTCCGAGGGCCAGCGTTCGCTCGTCGATCACCCCGTGGTGGACGGAGACCAGGTCACCTCCCGCACGGAAGAAGAAGGTGAGGGGCACCCCCCGCCCGCCGAGATCACCCGGGACGGCGCCGGACTGGTCGAAGTAGTGCTCGAGCGCGGTGAGGCCGAACTCCGCGATGAACGACCGCGCCCCGTCCTGGGTGTCGCGAACGTCGATTCCGACGAACCTGATCTCACCGCCATGTGCGGCCGCGGCCTGGCGGAGCAGAGGAGCCTCCGAGCGGCACGGAATGCACCACGATGCCCAGACATTCACCACCACCGGCCGGTCGGAAGACGCCAGCAGCTCCCGGACCGCGCTCGGCGTGGTCGGCTCGAGTGGGGGCACCTCGCCGGCCGGCACCGACCCCTGGCTGCATGCCCCGATGGCGATGAGTGCGAGAACGGCGAGCGGGGGCGGCTTCACGACCTGTTCGAGTGTACGGAGCCGGCGGAGTCGACCCGGCGGCGCGACACAAGCCCCTGGGGGGCGGTAGCGTCGGCAACAGTGGATACCTCACCGCCGACGATCGACGACGTTCGAGCCGCCGCCGACCGGATCGCCGGCCTCGTGGTGCGCACTCCGCTGGTCGGTTCACCTGACCTCGATGCCCGGGTCGGTCGTCGGGTGCTGCTGAAGCTGGAGACACTGCAGCGCACCGGGTCGTTCAAGTACCGGGGGGCGATGGCCTTTCTCTCGCAGCTGGGGCCGGAGGGTCGGGCCAACGGGGTGGCCGCCTATTCCAGTGGCAACCACGGCCAGGCAGTGGCGGCGGCCGCCGCCCACTACGGCGTCCCGGCGACGATCGTCATGCCGGCCGACGCCCCTGCCGCCAAGACCGAGGGGACCCGGTCCCGAGGCGCCGAGATCGTGTCCTACGACCGGGCCACCGATGACCGGGTCGAAATGACACGTGAGAGGGCAGGACGCACCGGTGCGGTGATCGTCCCCCCGTACGAGCACTCGTGGACCATCGCCGGCCAGGGAACCGCAGGTCTCGAGATCGCCGAACAGTGCCGCGCCCTTGCCGTCGAGGATCCGGTCGTGCTGGTACCCACCGGCGGGGGAGGGCTGACCGCCGGGATCGCCCTGGCCCTCTCCGTCGATCTGCCGCGGGCCGAGGTCTATACGGTTGAGCCGGAAGACTTCGACGACTATGCGCGCTCGCTCGGATCGGGTGAACGGGTCGTCGTTGCCGAAACGGCTGGCTCGATCTGTGACGCCCTGCTGGCGCCCACCCCCGGCGCCATTGGATTCGAGATCAACCGGCGCCTCGTGGCGGGGTCGGCGACCGTCAGCGACTCTGAGGTGCGCGAGGCGATGCGGTTCGCGTTCGAAACGCTGAAGCTGGTGGTCGAGCCCGGGGGGGCGGTCGGATTGGCCCTCGCATTGGCCGGCCGGGCACCAGGTAGCGGCCCCCTGGTGGTGGTGCTTTCCGGCGGCAATGTCGACCCGGCAATGGTGCTCGACCGGGCGTAGCCACCTCCGCGGGTCACACCGCGATGCGCTCCAGCGCTTCGACCGGGTGGACCGGAAGCCCCAGGGGTCCGTCGGCCTCGTCCAATGCGACCCCATCGCTCATCAACCATCGCCACACCAGGTGAGCCTCCTCGGCATCGATCACGGACCGGGCGGCTTCCTCGGTGGGGTGCTCGGTTCGGATCGCGGGAAGGAGGGGGGGACGATCCCCGTCGGGCCAGGCGGCGACCAGGCGGCCCCGCTCGATGAGTGCTCCGCCGTCGGGCCCGGTGGCATGCACCGTCCCGGCCCGCTGCATCGCCGTCCATGCCCGGCGCCGGTCGAGCGCCCGCGCAAGGGCCCGGTGACGGTCGCGCACCCACGCCGCCTCCTCGAAGCGGGCCGCGCGGGCGTGATCGGCGATCTTGCGCCCCAATGGCTCGAGCAACAGCGCCGGGTGGCTCTCGACTCCGGCGATCAGGCGTTCGACCACCGGGGCGTATTCGGCTGCGGTGAGCGACCCATCGCAGGGGCACAGTGCGGCGCCGAGTTGGGCGAACGCACATGGCGCGCTGCGGCTGCCCGGCGGGTTGGAGCACCGCCGTATCGGGAGCGCATCCCAGATCGCCTCGATCACCGCCCGGGCCGACGCGGTGCCGCGGAAGGGTCCGAGATGAAGCAGGGCATCAGGGGCAACCGTGCGAGCGAGGGAAAGGCGGGGAAAGGGGCCGGAAGTCAGCCGCACCCAGTGAGACGACTTCGGTGGTTTCGACTTCCGGTTGTGGCGCGGGCAGTGGGCGGCGATGAGGCGAAGCTCAGTCACCTCCGCCTCCAA
The DNA here is from genome assembly GCA_040878325.1 of Acidimicrobiia bacterium. Taxonomy (NCBI): domain Bacteria; kingdom Bacillati; phylum Actinomycetota; class Acidimicrobiia; species Acidimicrobiia bacterium. The sequence continues at coordinate 223,214 of JBBDMM010000012.1, read as the reverse complement.
CTCCGTGGAGCAAACCCGGTGGTCGATCGAGTCGAGTTCCCGCAGCAACTGCTCGATCGACCGGCGGGTGTCCCCGTAGAAGTAAGAGCGGACCCGTGTGCGCAGGTCCTTCGCCTTCCCGATGTAGATGATCTCGCCGCGGCGATCGCGGAACATGTAGACCCCGGGTCGGCGAGGCAACCCCTCGGTGAGTTTGAGCTTGCCGTACGACGCCCGCCCGCGGGCGGTGGGCATCGCCAGGAGATCGTCGAGATGGGTCACCCCGATCGTCCCGGCTCGTTCCAACAGGCTCCACAGGACATGGGCCGTGGCCGCGGCATCTTCGAGCGCCCGGTGGGTGGGGGTGACGGGCGAGCGAAAGTACGCCGCCAGGCTGCCGAGGCGGAAGTCCCTGATCTCCGACTGCACCAAGCGCCGGGCCAGGCTGAGGGTGTCCACCGAGCGGTTGGGCAGCGGACCGTATCCGTGGGCAGTGGCGGCCGCATTCAGGAAGCCGAGGTCGTAGCGGACGTTGTGCCCCACCACCACCGCATCGCCGAGGAACTCGAGGAAGGCGGGGAGCACCTCGGGGAGGCGGGGAGCCTCGATGACCATCGCCTGGGTGATACCGGTCAGCACGGTGATGAACGGGGGGATCGGGCCTCCGGGATTCACCAGTGAGTGGAACGTTCCCTCGCGGATGCCGCCCCGGTAGCGGATCGCGCCGATCTCGGTGATGCCGAGATCGGCGGGGGCGCCACCGGTGGTCTCGAGGTCGAGAACGCAGAAGGGGACCTCGGAGATGGGTGCCCCCAGGTCATCGAACGATCGCTGTATCCCGAGTGCCATCCACAGAGGCTAGGGCGAACACATGTTCGATTCAAGGAAGAGGCCGACGGCCCTTACGACTCGTACTCCTTGTCGGTCACTTTGCGCAGAAGCCACTCGGTGGCCCCGCCGGCGGTGATCGAGAGGTGCACCATCGGGCTGTCGGGTGCCGCCCCGTGCCAGTGGAGCTCTCCCGGTTCGGCGTGGACGGTGTCGCCCGGCCCGGCGGTGACCGTCGCCCCGCCCTCGGCGTGTACCCGGGCGACGCCGGCAACGACATATAGGACCTGCCCGCCGGGATGGCTGTGCCAGTCCGATCGGGCTCCGGGGGCGAACGACACCCCGAGGACGCTCAATCCGTCGGCGTCGGCGGCCGAGTGCATCGGGCCGAACCAAACGTCCCCGGTGAAGTGGTCGGAACCGGCCGGATGCCAATTCACTGACTCGGCAGGCTGGTGGGCCATCAGATGTCGGACCAATCGATGGCGACTTCCTGGTCGTTGTCCCGGTCGACGGCGACCTCGATTTCCATCCCGGGGGCCACCTTTCCGTACAGCCGTTCGGGGACCCGGTGCCCGACCCGCGCCTGGTAGGGCGAGCGTCCGGGCAGCTTTACCTCCAGGTCGAAGACGTAGATGCGATCGTCGCGCCCGGCGTCGGTGGAATCGACCAAGCCGAGGTCGGAGATGTCCCCTGAATCGGTGGCCGACCGGATCACCGCGGTGCCCCGGCGGCCCTTGCGCAGCAACTCGGCGGCACTGCCCACCCCGGCCACCGGCTCTCCCATCTGCTCTGAGATCTCGTCCATCCCTGGACCCACTCCGCCGACAACGCCGGCACCGGGCTGCGGAGCCTGAGTCCAGTCGATCGCCACCACCGACGGATCCTTGGGATCGGCCACCACCTGGACCGTGGAGCCCGGGATGACTGCACCGACGACAAAGCGCGGCGTCCGCTGGCGGATCTCGGCGGTGGCGGGGGAGCCCGGCACGTCGACGTCGAGGCCGAAGATGAGTACCGGGTCGTTGTTGATGGTGACCCCGGTGTCGCCGACGCTGGTGATCGTGGCGGTGCCGCGTTGGCCGCTCGCCATGAAGTCGGGCTGGACCCCCAGCATCTTGCCGAGGCGCCTTCCGAGGCCGCGCATGATCAATGCGGGGAGCAGGAGTGAGAACGCGGTGATGATCAGGGCGCTGCGGCCCTCGCCGTCTACCCAGATCGCCGCCACACCGCAGCCCACTGCCCCCAGCAAGAGCAGGCTTCCGACCAGTCCGAGGGGGTTCATCAGTGCTCCTCTCCGCCCCGATCGGGCAACGCTAGATGCTCCCGCTGACGGACGGCCTCGAACAACAGGATCCCGGCCGCCATCGCCGCGTTGAGGCTGTCGACCGAACCAGGCATGCGGATGACGATGCGGGCATCGGCGTCCTCGAGCCAGGCGTCGCTGAGGCCATACTGCTCGCTGCCCACCACCAGGGCGATCGGGCCGGTGAGATCGACCGAGTGATGGGGCATTGCGCCCAATGGAGTCGCCGCTAGCACCCGCACCCGGTTCGCTCGTAGCTGGTCTATCGCGGATGCGGTGTCGGTGACCGCGATGGGCACGGTGAACAGCGTCCCCAACGACGCCCGTACGACGTTGGGGTTGAACGGGTCGGTGTTCGGGTCTGCCACGATCACCGCGGTCGCTCCAGCGGCGTCGGCCGTACGCAGCATCGTTCCCAGGTTCCCGGGCTTCTCGATTGCTTCGACCACCAGTACCAGAGGGTTGCCCGAGAGATCGATGTCTGAGATGGCAGTCGGGAATTGCCGGGCCACGGCGATCAGGCCCTCGGGCCGGTCGCGGTACGAAGCGCGGGCGAACGCCGCGTCAGCCACGTCGATGATCTCCGTTCCGGTGGCGGCGGCCCGAGCGACGAGCGCCGCCTCGTTGTGCCCCAGGAACAACCCGGGGGCGACATACAGCTCGTCGATGACGATGCCGGCACCGAGAGCACGGGAGAACTCGCGGTACCCCTCGACCAGGAATCTTCCCGACCGATCCCGTTCCCGACGATTTCTCAGCCGCACCAGAGCCTTGATGCGGGGGTTGCTGGGGCTCTTGATCGGATCGGTCACCAACCGCTCCCGCCCGACGAGCCCCCGCCTCCACCGCCGCCCCCGCCTCCGCCGCTGAACCCCCCGCCCCCGCCGAACCCACCGAACGAGGTGCTGCCTGACGACCCCCAGGAGGACCCGCCGGACGACGAGGTGCGGCTGCCGAATCCGCCCCCACCGCCGAACCCACCCCACCACGAGGAACGGTCACCGCTCCACGACCGGTCGTTGTGGATCGGCTCCCAGCCCATCGAGCCGGCCGAACCCCGGGTGATCACCCAGTGGTAGTAGAAGAAGGTGAACGGATCGAAGGAGCCGTAGTCCGGTGGTATCGGGTCGCCGGTCCACGAGTCCGTCTGTCGGGAGGTGCCTTCGTGGGCGAGCTCGGGGGCGAATCTCTCGGCGTCGTCCACGGTCGAGACGGCGAGCTGCTCTCGCTGAGCCGCGTAGGAGAGGGCGAAGGCCCGCGGTCCCCGGGCATCCGACGCCCCGAAGGCGGCGGCCACCTGCGCATAGGAGCCGTCCCCGTCGAGGCCGAGCGCCTCGAGCGCGGCGAGGGCCGCTGCCCAACGCTCCACCGCCCGGCTCGGCTCGAGCGAGATGGCCAGCACCCCGGCGATGGTGCGGCGCGTCTCGCCCCTGATCCCGTGTCCCGCCAATTCGTCCAGGATCGCCTGATACGCCTCAGGCCCGTCGTCGCGGCGCCGCAGCAGAGCCGCGGTGATGGACACCGGTAGCCCCAGCCGGCCGGCTTCCTTCTGGATCCTCCGGATCTCGGCCGGGTCGCGGAGGCCGGCGAGGGCGAACTCGACCGCTGCAGACGGCTCGGCCCCACCATTGCGACGCGCCCGATATGTCCGCACGAACTGCTTCACGTTGCCCTCGTCACGGTTCATCAACAACAGCGCGGCGATGGCAGGCACATCGAGACCGTCGCGCTCGAGCAGGTCGCCTTCATCTTCGAGGGCCGCGCGAACGGCTTCGAACCGGGCAACGGCGGCGTCGACGTCGTCGTCGAGATCGGCCAGCGCCGCCGCCACCGCCGGACGGGCCGTCGAAGCGGGCAGTTCGTCGTACAGCGCCTCGAGACGGGTGGTCTTCTCGGCGGCCACCGCCCGAGCGGCTTCGATCTCCCGCACCGACTCGCTGAGTGTCGCCGCCGGGTCGAGGGCCGGGGCTGCCCGCAGCAGGCGGGCTCCGAAGTCGGTGACGCCGGCCCAGCCCGCAGGCGTCTCGACCAGCGAGTCGACCAGGCTCTCGGCGGTCTTCTGCCGGGCGTATGCCACCCGGTGCGGCCGGAGGGCGTTCACCAGATTCTCGAGCTCGCGCATTCGGGCACGGAATTCGTCGCCGCTTCGCAGGCCCACGGCGAGTGCATCCCGACTCGCTTGCTCCGTCGCCTCCTCGAGAATTTCCTTCTCCTCGGACACCCGCAGTTCGAGGGGTTCCACGGCGTCTGCCAGCAGGCGCTCGCGGTCGACCAATTCGATCGTGCCGGCGTGCCAGATGGCGGCCAAGGCTTCGGGGTCAGCCAATGGTCGCCGGCCTCCGATCGCCATGATCGCTTCGATGGCCCTGCCGGTGGGGACGTCGGGTGCGTTCGGGGACGCCGGCACCGCGTAGTCCCCGAGGGTCGGCAGTTCGTGGCCTGCCGGTTCCAACTTGTCGAGGGCGTCGTCGACGAACGAGGCCCGGCTGATCTTGGTCCGCGAGGCGCGGCTGCTGCGGCCCCGCGCCACCAGTGCCCATCCCGCGCCGACCATGCCGAGCGACGCCAGCACCCGGGCGATGGTGCCGACGAAGCCCGAGCCGCCATCCGGATCTTCCCCGCCCGGCAGCGTGACCCCGCCGCCTTCCAACGCGAGTTCGATTGCCGACAGAATGGCGACCACCCCCGAGTCGAAGTCGTTGGCTGCAAATGACGAGTTGCCGGCGCCAGCGATCGTGTTGAGGTTGGCGATGCGGAGGCCGGAGCCGGTGACGATTTCGGTGCGGCGCTCGGCGAGGGCGATCAGCACCACGATGCCGTCGTCGTCCTCGGCGTCGCCTACTCCCCAGGTGTTCCCTATCCCCGCGGCGAACTCATCTGGCTCGATCGATCCGGTGGTGGCGACGATGACCACGGCGATCTCGTGTCCGTGCTCGGCCACGAGTCGTCCGGCCGCCGCTTCGACGGTCTCGTCGTTGATGATCACACCGGCGGCGTCGGTGACCCACCCCTCGCAGACGATGCCCTGGTACGGGGGGCAGGTCGCCGGCTGGAGCGCAGCGGCCGAACCTGACGCGAGGAGGAGTGATCCAGCGACCAGGCTGCTGAGGGAGGCGCGCATGGCGAGATGATCGCGCATCCGGCGCGGCCCGGGATCATCGGGTAGCGCCCGTGACCTATCGGCCGGCCCTGATGGGGTCGAGGGCAAATGGAGCGGAAGTGTCCCGCCACTCCACCAGGTCGCCGCCGTAGCGTTCGGAGTACTTGTCGAAGACCGCGCGTCGGGCGCGGGCGGCCTCATCGGGATCGTTCACTCGCCGGCCGAGCACCGGATAGACGGTGTCGTCGATCGTGAACTCGGCGGCAGCGTTGGCGTCGAGGTTCCGGCACCAGTCGCTGTTCCCGCCCGATCCCGACAGCAGGTACACCACCCCTCGGTCCACCGCGAACCAGATCTCGATTTCGTGCGGCTGGCCGGAGACGCGACCGATGGTCTGTAGATACCCGTTGGTGGCGTCGGCATGCTGCGGGGTCATGTGCCCACCAGGCGCTCTCCAGCCCGGATCTCAACCGCCAGAGTGCTCCCGGGAGGAGCGAGGGGACATGACCACATTGGAGAGTGCACGCACGACGGGTGATAGGCAAAGTTGAAATCGAGCACCAGCCGGCTGCTCTCGAACCCGAGATCCGCACCCTTGACCGTGTCGATCAGATATCGCCCGCCCCCGTAGGTCTCCGAGCCATTGGTCCGGTCGCGAAACGGCAAGAAGAACCCGTCTCCGTATTCGAGGAGGCGATAGATGGGAAGCGTGGCCTGCCGACCCTCGATCTCGAAGACAGCGATCCCGAACGCGATCGCGTCGGTGGTTCCATTGCCGCTGTGGGGCAGACCGAAGGGTGTCGGCTCGGGGGCGGTGGTGACTTCGGCGAGCACCCGCATCGACGGGGAGTAGTCGAAGTACGGGATTCGGGTGAAGTCTGACCTTTCCGCCACGGGTAGCGGGCTCTGCGGATGGTCGGCGAAGAGCCGGTCTCGCTCGTTGCGCCAGGTCCACCATCCGGCTTGCGGCTCAGAGGATCGCACCGCGCCGTAGAGGTCGGTGACCCTCCGCCTCCAGTCCCACACGTCGATCGAGGAGGTCAGCAGATCGGTCACCGGGCCTGCGCCTCTGAGGCCCCGAGCGCCGACCCGTCCGACCGGGCCTCATGATCGAGGAGATCCGGTCGGGCGGGATCGCCGTGGCCGATTACGGGAGGAAGCCCTTCTCCGTCAGCCAACCGGCCGCCAGCACGTCTGCGTCGACTGCATCGATGCCGTACTGCTTGTTGAGCTCGGAGAGCTCGGCGGTGGTGATCTGGGCGCTCACCGAGTCGAGCAGAGCGATGAACTCATCGCCATAGGCATCGATGATGTCGCCGTGGACCACGGGGACGATGTTCTCGGCCGGCTGCAGGTTCATATCGTCTTCGAGCAATACGAATCCCTTGGCGGCGATCACGCCGTCCGACGTGAACAGCAACGCCACGTCGATCGCCCCGCCCTCGAGCGCGGCCACGGTGAGTGGTCCGCCCACATCGAGCGGCACGAAGTCGGCAAAGTCCAGTCCATAGACGTCCTGGAGGCCGATCAGGCAGAACGCCCGCTCAGGGCACTCGGGGGGACCGCCGAATACGAGGGTGCCGTTGTGAGCGGCCAGGTCGCTCACCGCCGCCAGCCCCAATTCGGAAGCGGTCGCCGCGGTCACCACGATCCCGTTCTTGTCCTGAGCGGGGGCGTAGGCGAGGGCAACCAGCCCTGAATCGGCGAGCGCCGCCTGCAGAGCGGCATGGGTCGCGGCGGAGTCGGTTGTCGAGGTGCCCCCCTCGAAGGTGAGCAGCGTCCCGGTGTATTCGACGAGGAGGTGGATTTCCCCGTCCTTGAGCGCCGGGTTGACGATCTCGCGTTGGCCGAGGTTGAACCTGCGTTCCACCGAATATCCATTTGCCTCGAGTACCTGCGCGTAGATCTCGCCGAGGATCAGCTGCTCGCCGAAATTGGTCGAGCCGACGACGATCGTCGGCCCCTCTTTGGTGTCGTCACCCGGCCCGGCATCGTCGCCGCACGCCCCCGCGATGAGGGATGTGGCAACAAGGGCCGCCCCGACGACCCGACTGCGGAATCGTCTCCGCATGGGTTTTTCTCCTTCCGGTCGCTTGTGTGGATGCGCCCACGGGGCCCCCACTCGTTGCTCAAGAAACTCTCGGGAAGCGATTCTTGTTCCAGCTCTCCCCGATTTCAGGTGGCCAGGAATGGGTCGACATCGGAGCGCCTCCGGCGTCGAATCCCTCCGGGAATCACCACCCGTTCGAGTACCGAGAACCCCACCTCCGTGAGAATGGACAGCAACGCCACCAGGACCGCCCCGCCCACCAATTCGAGCCGATCTTGGGTGGCGATCCCATCGACGATGAACCGTCCATAGCCCCCAAATCCCACGAGGGCGCCGAGGGTGGCGGTCGCCACCACCTGGACCGCGGTGACCCGGATTCCGGTGAGAATCACCGGTGACGCGATCGGCATCTCGACTTCCGTGACGATTTTCCGCTCACCGATCCCCATTCCCCGCGCCGCCTCCACGATGTCGGCGTCGACCCCGCGGACCCCGGCGTACGTGTTGGTGAAGATCGGTGGCAGTGCCAAGAAGAACAGAGCCACCACCGTGGGGGCGAAACCGATCCCGCTGTCGATCAATGGTGTCGTCCGCGCCAGCCAGATGGTGAGCGGAAGCGCCAGTGCGATGATCCCGAAGGAGGGGAGGGCGCGTCCAATGTTGACGACAGACACTGCGATCAGGCCACCGCGGCCAGTGTGGCCCAGCCACGCGCCGAGCGGGATCGCCACCGCCATTGCGGCCACCACTGCCACTCCGGAGATCCAGAGGTGCTCCCAGGTGCGCGCCACCCATCCGGTGTCTCCGCTCCAGTTGTCCCCGAACCACTGGATCAGGTCGACGAAGAAGTCCATCAGCCCGCCACCGGGGTCCGGCGACTGGCCCACGGGGTGAGGAGGCGTTGGGCCAGCACGAGGGAGAGGTCGACCACCACCGCCAGGATCACCGAGAGCGCGGTGCCGAGCACGATCTCGGTGTGGAAGAACCGGCTCAACCCGTCGAGGATGAAAAAGCCCACCCCGCCCTTTCCGATCAGCGCAGTGATGGTGACCAGACCGATCGTGGTGACGGCGGCGATGCGGATTCCGGCGAGGATCACCGGCAGCGCCAACGGGAGTTCGATTTCGAGGAACAGCCGGCGCGGGGCGTAGCCCATCCCGAGGGCCGCTTCGCGCACCGCAGGATCGACCCCCTGGATCCCGGCCACGATGTTGCGGATCAGGATCAGCAGGGTGTAGGAGACCAGCCCGATCTCTGCGGTGAGGGTGGTGAACCCGGTAATCGGGACCAGGAACGCAAACAGGGCGAGGGAGGGGATGGTGTACAGCACGCCGGTCACCCAGGTGATGGGGGGGTAGAGGCGGGGGAACCGCAAGCCGACCAGGGCGAGCGCCACGGAGATGGCAAGCCCGACTCCGAGGGCGATCCCGGTGAGTACCAGATGTTCGGCGACCTTGTCCCGGATGAGGTCGAGATGGTTGAACACCCAGTCCCACCGGAAGAAGGGGGCGGCGATCATCGCGCCAACTCCCGGCTGATCGCCTCGGCGGTGATCGTGCCGACAAAGCGGTCCCCGTCATACACCGGAGCCACTCCGGTGTGGGAGGTGATGATCGTGTCCAACGCCTCGCGCAACGAGGCCCCCAGGCGGAGGCGGACCTCGAAGGGTTTGGGGTCGATGGCAGCGACGGTGGCACCCTCCAGCTCGGTTGCCCAGGCCCAGCCGAGCAGCTGCCCGCCGTCGAGGATCCCGAACCAGTCGACCCCGTAACGGTCCATTCGGGCCCGGGCCGTCTCGACGGATGCCCCCCGGTCGACCATCGGCCCCTCTTCGAGCGGCACCTGACTGATGGGGATCAGCGAGAGACGCCGAATTCCTCGATCAGAGCCGAGAAACTCGGCGACGAACCCGTTGGCCGGGTCTCGCAGGATCTCGGCCGGCGGGGCGTACTGCTCGACGATTCCCCCGACGTTGAGGATCACCACCCGATCTCCGAGTTTGATCGCCTCATCGATGTCGTGGGTCACGAAGACGATCGTCTTACGAAGCCGCCGTTGGAGATCCAGCAACTCGTCCTGGAGCCGGCTGCGGACGATGGGGTCGACGGCGCCAAAGGGCTCGTCCATCAGCAGTACAGGGGGGTCGGCGGCGAGAGCCCGCGCCACCCCGGCCCGCTGGCGCTGCCCACCCGAAAGCTCACGGGGATAGCGGTTGCGCATGCTGGGCTCGAGGTCGACCAGGCGGATCAGTTCGTCCACCCTCTGGTCGATACGGGCGCGGTCCCAGCCGAGGAGCCGGGGGACCGTGGCGACGTTCTCGGCGAGGGTCCGGTGGGGGAAGAGCCCGATCTGTTGGATCACGTAGCCGATCCGTCGCCGCAACTCCGGGGCCGACACCGCCATGATGTCCTCGCCGGCGACCGTGATCCGGCCCGAAGTGGGCTCCACCAGCCGGTTGATCATCTTCAGCGTGGTGGTCTTGCCGCAGCCGGACGGGCCGACGAGCACGACGATTTCGCCCTCCGCGACGTCGAGCGAGAGGCCGGAGACCGCCGCGCTCGTCTCGCCGGGGAACACTTTGGTGACGGCGTCGAGGCGGATCATCGGCTCGGGGTCCACCGGCCGAGCCTAGATCAGGCGCTGGCGGAGACGCCGAGCGCGTCGCGGAGGGCCTCGGCCTTGTCGGTCCGCTCCCACGAGAAGGCCCCGGTGGCATCGTCGGGGGTGCGGCCAAAATGGCCGTGGTACGAGGTCGGCCGGTAGATCGGCCGGCGGAGGCCGAGGGCGGCGATGATCCCGTTGGGGGTGAATGAGAACACCTCCATGGCGGCCGCCTCGATGGCCTCCTCGTCGAAGTCGGTGGTGCCCCGGCAATCGACCGTGACCGCGGTGGGGAAGGGGAGTCCGATGGCGTAGCCGAGCCGCACCTCGCACTCGCGGGCGAGACCGGCCGAGACGATGTTCTTTGCCACGTGGCGGGCCATGTACGAGGCGGATCGATCGACCTTCGACGGGTCCTTTCCGCTGAAGGCGCCGCCGCCGTGTCGGGCCCACCCGCCGTAGGTGTCGACGATGATCTTGCGGCCGGTGAGCCCGGTGTCACCGGCAGGGCCGCCCGTCTCGAACCTTCCCGTCGGGTTGACATGGATGGCGATGTCGTCCGCCCACCACTCGCCGAGCGCCGGACGGAGGATCTCGGTGACGACCGCTTCTCGCAGTCCGGGCATGTCGTCGTTCCACTCAGGCCCGTGCTGGGTGGAGAGGACCACTGAGGCAAGCCCCCGGGGTGCGCCCCGCTCATACACCACCGATACCTGGCTCTTGGCGTCGGGACGCAGGTGGGGGACCGTGCCCGCGACCCGGGCGGCCGCCTGGGCGGCGATGATCTTGTTGGCGAGGGTGATCGGCAGCGGCATCAACTCGGGGGTCTCGGCGATGGCGTATCCGAACATCAGCCCCTGGTCGCCCGCGCCCATCTCTTCACCACGATCTACCCCGATGGCGATGTCGCGCGACTGCTCGTGGATGGCGACGTGGACCTCCGCCGAGTCGGCATCGAAACCGACGGCCTGATCGTCGTACCCGATGAAGCGCATCGTTTCGCGCAGGACCCCGGCGTAGTCGACCTCGACGTCGGCAGTGATCTCGCCGGCGATGACGGCCATGCCGTCGGTCAACAGGACCTCGCAGGCGACCCGGGCATCGGGATCCTGGGCGAGCACGGCGTCGAGGATCGAGTCGGCTACCTGGTCGGCGGCCTTGTCCGGATGACCCATCGACACGGATTCACTGGTGAAGAGGTGGCGGCGCGGCTGCACCCTGATGGCTCCTCAGGCTGGGGTGGGAGGCACCCGCAGCGTAGTGGTAGGCGCCACGGGGCGGTGGATCTGGCTCACCAGGCACCACGGTGGACACGCCCCGGGCGGGGGCCCCGGGCGAGCGATCCTGATCGTCGGTCGGGCACCGGGTGGCCGATGGTCATCAACCCGAGAACCTCGATATCGACCGGGATGCCGAGCAGCGACCGGACCTCTGCCATCCCCCGGGCGCCGTGGATTCCGGCACCGAGGCCCTCGTCGACTGCCGTGAGGAGCATGGCCATCATCGACGCCCCACCGTCGACCCACCACCACGGCACCCCCTCGAGCGCTGCCGGATTCTTGTCGGGCTCGGAGTAGCGGGCCCGGTACACCGCCGGCTCGACGCACAGCAGGATGTGGGCGCCGGCGGACGAGAGCCAGGGGTCGAATCCAATCGTCACGTATTCGCTCTCGCCACATAGCCGGGCGATCTCGGTGATCCGTCCGGGGTCGTCGACCACGACGACGGAGATGCCCTGGGACCAGCCGGCGGAAGGGCCGCCCAGACCGGCGGCGACAATGCGCTCGAGAGCCTCCGGGGCCACCGGCTCGCCGGTGTAGTTGCGCACCATGCGCCGCCGCCGCAGCGCGTCCCCCAGCTCCATCAGACCGTCTCGAGCGCAGTCGCCAGGTCGGCGAGGGCCTTCTTGGCGTCGGCGAAGAGCATCAGGGTGTTGTCGTGATAGAAGAGCGGATTGTCGATGCCGGCGAAGCCCGGCGACATGCTCCGCTTGACGACCACGACCATCCGGGCCTTGTCCACTTCGATGATCGGCATCCCGTAGATGGGGCTTCCGGGATCGTCGCGGGCGGCCGGGTTGACCACGTCGTTGGCACCCAGGACCAGCACGACATCGGTCCGGGCCATGAGGGAATTGGATGCCTCGAGGTCGAGTAGCCGGTCGTAGGGCACGTCGGCCTCTGCCAGCAGGACGTTCATGTGCCCCGGCATCCGCCCGGCCACCGGGTGGATGCCATAAACCACTTCGACTCCTTTGCCTTCGAGGCTGTTGGCCACCTCGCGCATCTGGTGCTGGGCCTGGGCGACGGCGAGCCCGTAGCCGGGGACCACCACCACTCGGTTGGCGTACGACAACGCGATGGCGAGGTCGTCGGCGCTGGTAGTCCGCACGTTTCCTCCGCCGGCCGCGGCAGGGGCGGCACTCTCTCCGGTCCCGAACGCCCCGAACAGCACATGGGTGATCGAGCGGTTCATTGCCTGGGTCATCAACTTGGTGAGGATCAGCCCGGACGCCCCCACCAGGGCGCCGCTGATGATGAGAGCCGAGTTGGTGATCACGAACCCGGTGGTTGCGGCGGCGAGGCCTGAAAGCGAGTTGAGCAGGGCGATCACCACTGGCATGTCCGCACCACCGATGGGGATCACCAGCAGGATGCCGAGGAGGAGGGCAATCCCGCCGGCCACCCAGAATGCCACCGGCTCCTGGCTCACCTGACTCCAGATTCCGGCGCCCACCAGCCCCAGCATCAGCGCGGCGTTGACCGACTTCTGGCCGGGGTAGGTGATCGGCGATCCGCTCATCAGTCCCTGAAGTTTGCCGTAGGCGACCAGGCTTCCGGTGAAGGTGATTGCCCCGATCACCACCGACAGAGTGATCGTCAGCATGTCCACCGCGTCGACTTCCCCTGTCACCGACACGAACACCGCACCGGCCACCAGGGCAGAGGCGAGTCCGCCGAAACCGTTGAAGGCGGCGACCAGCTGCGGCATGGCGGTCATCTGGACGCGCAGGGCGAGCACCGCCCCGACCACCGTTCCGACGGCGGCGCCGCCGGCGAGCACCATCCACGAGACCTCGTTGTCGACGAGGGTCACCACGATCGCCAGGAGCATGCCGAGCGCGGCGACGGCGTTGCCGGAGCGGGCCGTGCGCGGGGATCCGAGGCGCTTGAGGCCGACGATGAATGCGACCGCGGCGATCAGATAGACGATCGCCTCTGACTCGGCGTTCATTCGCCTTCCTTCCGCTGTGGACGGCGGAACATCCCGAGCATGCGGTCGGTGACGAGGAACCCACCAACCACATTGGTGGTGGCCGCGGCGACGGCCACGAAGGCGAGCACGGCGGCAAGTGTGTCGTTCTCGATGCCGGTGGCGATGATCGCTCCGACGATGGTGATGCCCGAGATGGCATTGGACCCCGACATCAGCGGGGTGTGCAGGGTCGGTGGCACCTTGGCGATCAGTTCGAAACCGATGAAAGATGCCAGCACGAACACGATCAGGCCGACGACGACCGGGTCGAGCATCAGGTCGCCCCTCCCGCCGCGGCGCGTACCCGATTGTCGACGATCTGGCCGCCGCGAGCGACGCAGGCTCCGGCGATCTCGTCGGCCGGGTCGAGGGTCAGCACGTCCTCCTTGACCAGGTGGCCAAGGAGAGAGGTGACATTGCGGCTGTACATCTCGGAAGCATCACCGGCCGAGCGGGACGCCAGGTCGAGCGGACCGTGGACAGTGACGCTCCCGTGGAGGACGATTTCGCCGGGGCGGGTCACTTCACAGTTGCCACCGGTTGATGCCGCGGTGTCCACCACCACGGACCCGGGGCTCATCGAGTCCACCATCGCCCGGGTGACGAGGATCGGGGCCTTCCGGCCGGGCACCTGCGCTGCGGTGATCACCACGTCGCTCTCGGCGACGGCGGCGGCGAGAGCCTCCTGCTGTGCCTGGCGGGTGGCCTCGTCGACTTCGGTGGCGTACCCACCCGCCTGTTCCGCCTCCAGGGCAGTGGGGCCGCCGACGAACTTCGCCCCCAGGCTCTCGATCTGCTCGCGGGCGGCGGGGCGAATGTCGTAGCCGGACACCACCGCACCAAGCCGCTTGGCGGTGGCGATGGCCTGAAGGCCGGCAACGCCAGCCCCCAACACGAGCACCTTGGAGGGGCGGATGGTGCCGGCGGCGGTCATCAGCATCGGGAACATCCGGGGGAGGGAAGAGGCGCCGAGCAGCACTGCTTCGTACCCGGCGACGGTGGCCTGGCTCGACAGGGCGTCCATGCTCTGGGCCAGGGTGGTTCGGGGGATCAGTTCCATCGCGATCGCGGTGATGCCGGCCCGGGCGATTCGCTCGACCTCGGCCGGAGCGCCGAGTGGATCGAGAAAGCCGATGGCGGCCCCGGTCGGTCCGAGATCGTCGAGGGTGAGGGGCCCGACGCCCACGACCAGGTCGACCTTGGTCGGAGGGTCTCCGGCGATCTCGGCCCCCGCTGCGACGTACTGCGCGTCGGGGAACCCGGCCGCCAGGCCGGCATCCGGCGTGACCAGCACCTGGTGCCCCTTCGCGACGAGGGCGGCGGCACCCCGGGGGGTGAGGGCGACGCGGCGCTCACCGGGACGCGTCTCTCGGAGAAGTCGGATCTGCACGAGGCGGAAGGGTAACTAACCCGCCGGGCGGCGGATTCGTCGGGCTCGAGTCCGGGTCAGTTGGCGGCGGCCCAGGCCGACCACCGGGTAACCGCGATTTCGATGATCGGCCCGTCGAGCGGGTGCTCCGAGTACTGCTCGTAGCGTCGGGCCAGCAGCCCGGCCGCCTCCTGATGCCGTGGATCGCCCGGGGTGAGCACCGTCGCAACCCCGTCCGCCCGCACCCACCAGAGTCGGGACCAGTCATCGTCGTAGTGGTCGAACAGCACCGCCACCCGTGGTTCCGCCGCGATGTTGACGAGGCGCTGGAGGCGCGGTGACCGCTTCGGCTTGTGGTCGATCGGGGTGACGATCCGGTCGTCCTCCAGTGCGAACACCACGGGGACGAGATGGGGTACCCCGGAAGCGCCGACCGTGGCGAGCCGCGCCACCCGGACCGTCCCGGCGCGCTCGCGCGGGTTCAGTCTCCCGTCGCCCACGGGTCGCCACCCAGGAGAGCCATCGCTTCTTCAGGACCCCACGAGCCCGCGTCGTAGGCATGGACCGCCAACCCGGCGTCGAGCAGAGGGGAGTACAGGCGCCAGGCTTCCTCTACCTCATCGGAACGCACGAAGAGGGTCGGGTCGCCTTCGACGATGTCGGCCAGCAGGGTCTCGTAGGCCTCGGGAATCTCCCCGAATGCCTCCGTATAGGAGAAGTGGAGCGGGATCCGCCGCACCGTGAACATGTCGGCCGGCTCCTTGACCTCGATCACGAGGGAGAAACCCTCTTCGGGTTGCAACTTCAGGTAGAGAACGTTCCCCGCCGACATGCAGTCGTCGGGCTTTCCATGGAAGAGGCACACGGGCGGACCGCGGAACGTGACCGCCACCGCCGTCTCATGCCGGCGGACCGCCTTGCCGGTGCGCAGGAAGAAGGGAACCCCTTGCCACCGCCATGAGTCGATCGACAGCCGCAGCGCGGCATAGGTGGGCGTGCCGCTGCCGGGGTCTACCCCTGGCGCCTCGCGGTAGCCCTGGTACTGGCCGAGCACGACGTCGTCGGGTCGGATCGGCTGGATGGAACGCAGCACCTTCACCTTCTCGTCGCGCACGTCCTGTGGGGTGAATCGGGTCGGTGACTCCATGGCGACGAGCGCGAGGATCTGGGTGAGGTGGCTCTGCACCATGTCCCGGAGAACACCCGTCTCGTCGTAGTAGCGGCCCCGCGAACCCACCCCGATCGACTCGGCGACGGTGATTTCCACCCGTTCGACCCGATCGCGATTCCACGACGCCTCGAAGATCGGATTGGCAAAGCGGAAGACGAGCAGGTTCTGGACCGTCTCCTTGCCGAGATAGTGATCGATCCGGTAGACGTCCTGCTCACCGAAATGGAGGTGGGCGAGATGGTTCAGTCGTTGGGCGCTGTCGAGGTCGCGCCCGAACGGCTTCTCGACGACGAGCCGGGTCCACCCGGGGCTACCGGCGAGTCCGGCGTCGCCGAGGCGCTGGATGGCAGCGGACACTACGTCTGGGGGAACCGCGAGATACAGCACCCGGTTGCCGGGGAGACGGAGCAGCCGCTCGAGGTCCTCGACCCGGCGAGCCAGTCCCTGGTAGTCGCCTTCGCGTTCCACCCGTTCGTAGTAGATGTGGGTCGCCACCCATTCCTCGGCTTCGGCGGCTGCCACGTCGGCGGCGACCAGAGCCTCGACGCATTGCTTGCGGAACCCATCGTCCCCGAGGTCGGCGGTGGCGGCGCCGAGGACTACGCAGTCGTCGGTGCCACGCATCAGGTCATAGAGGGCGGGGAGGAGTTTGCGCAAGGTGAGGTCCCCGGTCGCCCCGAGCACCACGAACAGATGCCGGTCCACGGTCAGCCTCCGTGTCGTGGGATCGAGGTCTCGGTGCCGTCGCCGGTCCAATCCGTGTGGAAGTGCTCGCCGCGCGGCGAGTCGACCCGCTCATAGGTGTGAGCGCCGAAGTAATCCCGCAACGCCTGAATGAGGTTGGCGGGGAGGCGGGCCGTGCGAAACGAGTCGTAGAAGCCAAGGGCTGACGAGTAGGTGGGGGCGGGGATTCCCGCTCCCACCGCTCGGGCGACCGTGCGTCGCCACCCCTCCTGACCCGCCGAAACCGCGTTTGCGAAGGGCGGAGACAGGAGCAGGTTGGAGAGTTGGGGGTCGTCCCGGTAGGCGTCCCGAATCGTTTCGAGAAAGGCCGCCCGGATGATGCACCCCTCGCGCCACATCATCGCGATGGCCCCCATGTCCAGCGGCCATGTGTACTCGGCGGCAGCCGCTTCCAACAGCATGAACCCCTGGGCGTAAGAGACGATCTTCGAGGCGTAGAGGGAATGCTCGAGGTCGCTGAGGAGGGCCGACCGGGCGCCGTCGATCCGGCCGGAGGGGCCCGGGAGGACGTCGCTCGCGCTCATCCGAGTGTCCTTGAGCGAAGACACCGCCCGCGCGAACACGGCCTCGGCGACGAGGGTGACCGGAACGCCGAGGGCGAGCCCCGACTCGACCGTCCACCGGCCGGTTCCCTTCTGTTGCGCCGCGTCGAGGATCTGGTCGAGGACAGGCTCGCCGTCACGGCGGAGCCGTAGAACCGCCGCGGTGATCTCGACCAGGTACGAGTCGAGCCGCCCGCGGTCCCACTCGGCGAACACGGCGGCCATCTCATCCGCGGTCATCCCGAGGCCGGCACGCATGAAGTGATAGGCCTCGGCGAGCAATTGGATATCGCCGTATTCGATGCCGTTGTGCACCATCTTGACAAAGTGCCCCGAGCCGCCTGGCCCGATCCAGTCACAGCACGGAGTGCCGTCGGACACTTTGGCGGCGATCGACTGCAGCACACCGCGCACCAGCGGCCACGCCGCGGTCGATCCGCCGGGCATGATTGAGGGACCGTGGCGGGCCCCCTCCTCGCCGCCGGAGATCCCCGCGCCCACGAAGAGGAGGCCCTTTGTCTCAAGGCTTTCGACCCGTCGGGCGGTGTCCTCGAAGTGGCTGTTGCCGCCATCGATGATCACGTCGCCCGGGTCGAGGAGCGGTGTGAGCTGTCCGATCACCGAATCGACGGGTGCTCCCGCAGTCACCATCAGCAGGATGCGCCGGGGGCGATCGATCTCAGCGACCAACTCGCTGAGGTGATCGGCGCCGATGATGTCTTTGCCGTTTGCTTCGCCGGTCAGGAATGCCGCGGTGACCTCAGCCGACCGGTTGTGCGCCACCATGCGGTAGCCGTGGTCGGCAATGTTGAGGGCCAGGTTCTGTCCCATGACACCCAGCCCGATGAGTCCGATGGTGCCTTGGTCGGGCACGCTTCTCCTCGCTTGCGGCTGAGGCCAAGTTACACACGGGGGTTCACCCCTCGTTCATCCCTCGAGCGACGGGAGCGGTGGCAGGTCGGTCTGGTAGAGCCAGGCATCGAAGAGGGCGGCGAGGTCTTTCCCGGACACCTCGGTTGCGAGCGCGATGAAATCTTCCGTCGAAGCGTTGCCGTCGGCGAAACGCGCCGCATAAGTCTGGAGGATCTCCCGCATCACCTCGTCGCCCACCTCCACCCGCAGGGCATGGAGGGCGAGTCCTCCGCGCCAGTACACCGCCAGGCCGAAGAGGTTGTCGGCTCCCGGGTCGGCGATGGGGTCATAGGTGCGCTCCTGGACGATCGAATAGCGGGTGGCGGCCTCGGCTTCCATCGCCTCGCGTCCGAGTTCGTGCTCTATCCACAGGAGCTCGGCGAACGTGGCGAACCCCTCGTTGAGCCAGATGTCGTGCCACGAGTCGACCGAGACCGAGTTGCCGAACCACTGATGGGCGAGCTCGTGGACCACCACGACCTCCTTCAGGGTCCGCCGGTCCATCACGGTCATCGTCTGGGTCTCGAGGGCGGCGCCGAAGTCCGACACCACCACATGACCGTATGAATCGAAGGGATAAGGCCCGAACCATGACTCGAAGAGCACCAGCCACTCCCCGGTCCGTTCGAACGCCTGCGGGAGGCGGCCGGAGATGTCGGTGGGCAGGTAATCCCTGATCTCGATCCCATTGACCGGGTCGGACTCGATTCGCACCATTTCGGCCACGACGATCGTGGCCAGGTAGGTGGCCATCGGGTGGTTCATCTCCCAGATGAACGTGGTCATGCCGTCGGCGCTGCTTTCGCCGACGAGAACACCGTTCGACGCGACCACGAAGGGCTCGGGCACGGTGGTGATGATCGTGAAACGGGCCTTGTCACGGGGATGATCGCTCCCGGGAAACCAGGTGTGGGCGCCGTCAGGCTCGGCGACGACGTAGACGCCCTCGGCGTTGAAGATCCAGCCGGAGTCGAGGTCGAGGCCGGGCAAGACGGTGAGTCCGGGTCGGCCGCGGTACTCGAACCAGACGACGAACTCCTCGCCTGCCGGAATCGTCGCCGCGGGCGTGATCCTGACGTCGGCCCCCACCACTTCGTACACGGCGGGGCCACCGTCGACCTGGAGATCGAGGATTTCCAGGCTGCGAAAGTCGACGAAGAACCCGGCGAGGTCCACCGTCGCCACTGCAGTGATGGTGGTGCTGCCGGCGGTGATCTCACCGGTCTCGGGGTCAACGGTGGTCTCGATTAGATAGTGCTCGACGTCGTAGCCCCCATTGCCGAGGTTGGGAAAATACGAATCGCCGACTCCGCGGCTCCCGACCTCACCGGGCAATGTGGTGGTGCTGCCGGATGTGGTGCTCGAGGTCGTCGTGGCCGGAGCGAGGGTGGTGGGGAGGGTGCCAGGCGTGTACGTCACAGCACCGTCGTCGCCGCAGCCGGGAAGGGCGAGCGCGCCCAGCAAGACGACGACGGGGAGACGGGCCATTCGCCGGACAATACCGGTGCCCCCGGTACACCATTACGCCCGGTAGCGTCGGCCCGGTGCGTTTCAAGTTGACTTCGGTGCTGGGCAAGGCGCTCGACTCGGCGCGGGCTGCACTCGCCGATCTCGACGCCGACCAGGTGCCGGCGAAGCTGCGGCAGGTGGTGGGTCATGCCGGTGATTTCACTCCCGACCTCGCCCGCCGCCTCACCCGTGAACTCGATCGGATCGACTGGCTGCGAACGCGGGCTCTCGAGCAGTGGCCGGATGCCGACCCGGTGAAGCCGGGTCCGCACCGGGCGTCGGCGCTCTTTCTCGTCCGACCCGAGGGATGGGCGGCCGACCTGGTGGGGGTGGTGGGTGAGGCGGTGGCGTCGGCCGTGGGGGAGGGCCGAGAGCCGAGCGACGGTGGGCG
Source organism: Acidimicrobiia bacterium (assembly GCA_040878325.1). NCBI lineage: Bacteria > Bacillati > Actinomycetota > Acidimicrobiia > Acidimicrobiia bacterium. The sequence goes on along the minus strand of JBBDMM010000012.1, from coordinate 203,457 downwards.
TGACGAGCTGGTCAAGGACCGCGACGCCTGGAAGGCCAAGGCCCGTGATCTCCAGAAGAAGCTGGAGACCGCGACGACCGAACGTGCCAAGGCCGAGAAGGCGGTGCGGGCTCCCGATCGAGCCACGAAGGCGGCCGGTGCGAAGGAGACCGCGGCGCGAAGGCGCGCCGAGACAGACCACGCCGCCGAAGTCGAGCAGCTCCAGCGGCTCATCACCGACCTGGAGAACAAGGTGAAGAACGCCGGCGAGGAGGTCCGCCGGTTGCGCCGTTCCGCAGGGGACTCCGAGGCGAGGGCGGTAGAGGCCGAAACCGGGCCGGGGTGGCTCGGAACCGATCCGATCGACCTGGCGCGGCACCTCGACGACTTGATGGCGCGGTCACGGCGGGTGGGTGCTACCGACCCAGGCCCCTTGCCCGCCGAGGAGAGACTGCAGCTTCCGGTCGGGGTCGGGCCCGATTCACCCGAGGCGATCGACGCGGTGGCCCGAATGGGGGGTCGGGTGGCGGTCATCGTCGACGGCTACAACGCCGGCCTCGCCCTCGGGCCGGGGACTGCGGCCGAGGTCCGGTCTCGTCTCGAGCCCCATCTTCGCCGGCTGCGTTCCCTCGGCGGTCCCGCCATGACCGTCACCGTGGTGTGGGATTCGAAAGCCGAACAACAAGGCTCTCGGAAGCCGGGGGGTGGAATCGAGGTGGTCTTCGCCCCGGCCGGGATCGAGGCCGATGACGTGGTGGTGGACATCGCCGCCCGGCGGAGTCGTTGTGTGGTGATCACCAACGACCGCGCAGTTCGGGAGCGAGCCGAACGCACCGGCGCCCTCGCCCTGTGGTCCGACGCCCTGGTCGCCTGGGCACGAAAGCGGGGCTGAGTGCAGGTGGCAGGTAGCAGGAGTAGGTAGTAGGTGGCACAAGGGGGCGTAGCACCCCCCGTTCTTGTCATACCCGTTTCGTATCTTCTCCTCGTGGCGACATGGAGGAGGCCGAAATGTTGATCGACTGCAACGAGTGCGTGGCGCAGCACACCGCGGCGTGTCACGACTGCGTGGTGACCATGCTCCTCGGCGACATGCTGGGACCGATCGAGGTCGACCTCGATCAGGCAGCCGCCCTCGAGGTCCTCGCCGACGTAGGCCTGGTCCCCGAACTACGCCTGATCCGCCGAGCCTCCAACGAGTAGGCGGGGCCCTCCTACTGGTGACTGGTGACTGGCGACTCCCTACCCTCGCCCCTGTGGAACTCGGAGCACGGATCAGGGCATTGGCGCTGGAGTCGGGGCTGGCCGGCTTTGGCATCTGTGAGGCAGCGCCGTTCGAGGACACCGGGAAGGATCTCGAAGAGGCCGTGGCTTCGGGACGGTCGGGAAAGCTGAAGTTCACCTTTGCCGACCCGGCAACGTCCGCCGCCCCCACCCGATCGTTCCCGTGGGCGCGTCGCCTGCTGGTGGGGGCCCACCGGTACGCCGCGGATGCAGGCAGCCCGGGACCGCCGACCCGGGGAACGGGCCGGGTGGCGCGATTCGCCGAGGACGATCACTACGCCCCGCTGCGAGCGGTGCTGGGAGGGATCGCGGCGATGTTGCGGGCGGAGGGGCATCGGGCCGAGGTGCTGGTCGACGACAACCGACTGGTCGATCGAGCGGCCGCCGTACGCGCCGGCGTCGGGTGGTGGGGCAAGAGCAGCATGGTGCTCGTCCCAGGTGCCGGCCCCTGGGTGCTGCTCGGCAGCGTGGTCACGGACGCGTCCCTGGATGTCGACTCACCAATGAGGCGAGACTGCGGGACCTGCGATGCCTGCATTCCCGCTTGTCCCACGGGAGCGATCGTCGCTCCCGGAATCCTCGACGCGCGTCGATGCCTCGCCCATTGGGCGCAGGCACCGGGTTCGATCCCGACCGAGCTTCGCGAGCCGATGGGAGATCGGGTCTATGGATGCGACGATTGCCTCGAGGCGTGCCCGCCGGGACATCGCGCCATCGCCGGCGGCGCTGCCGGGCGGGGCAGGGTCGACTTGCTCACCCTCCTCGGTTCCGATGACCAGACGCTGCGGACGCGCTATGAACGCTTCTACGTGCCCCGCAACGATGTGAAGTATCTCCGGCGAAACGCCCTGGTGGCCCTCGGCAACACCGGGGGAGAGGACGCCGTGGGCGTGCTGGCGGGGTTCGCCGCGCACCGCGACCCGATGCTCCGGGAGCACGCGGCGTGGGCGCTCGGGCGGATCGGCGGTGCCCGAGCCGCTGCCGCGCTCCGAGCCGCCACCGATGCCGCCCTCCGGGCGGCCGTCGACGCCGGATCGGTCGAGGCGTCTCGCGCCGGCGCGTCGGCTATTTCTTAGGGGCCCTGATGCTGTTGGTATCCGACGTCCACGGGGAATTCGAGGCTCTGGCGCAGGTGGCGGCGCGGGGAGAGCCCCTGTTGATCCTCGGCGACCTCCTCAACTTCGTCGACTACCGCACCCTGGAGGGGATGCTCGCCGACATCGCCGGACGCGAGTTCGTGGCCGAATTGACCGACCTGCGGGAGCAGGGGGAGCACGAGGCGGCCCGAGCACTGTGGCGAGGCTTTACCGCCGGGCAGGAGGACACGATCCGCCGGCGGTATGACGAGCGGATCGCAGCCGACTACCTGCTCACGCGCGCCGCGCTCGAAGGCAGTGAGTCGTATGTGATCTACGGGAACGTGGACCGCCCCGACATGCTCCGTGATTGCCTGCCTCCCGGGTCCCGCTTCGTCGACGGTGAGGTGATCGACCTCGAGGGCCTCCGCGTCGGCTTCGCCGGAGGAGGCATTGCCTCGATCGGTGTCCCCGGTGAAATCGAGGAGGAGGCCCTCGCCCGGAAGCTCGACTCCCTTGGTCCTGTCGACATGCTGTGCACCCATGTCGCCCCGGCGGTGCGTCCTTTGAGTCAGGACGTGGTTGGGGGGAGGCCCAAACAGTCGGCGGCGGTGCTGGATTACCTGCTCGAGCACCGTCCCCGGTGGCACTACTTCGGCGACATCCACCAGCCGCAGGCGATCTCGTGGCGGGTCGGGTCGACCTGGTGCAGGAACGTCGGGTACTTCCGAGCCACCAAGAGCCCGGTTCGCCATGTGCCGGACGTGCGGTGATCGGCCGGGCGCCGATCGCCTGAAAGGCAGTCACCTGCCATCGCTAGTGTCGCGTCCATGGAAGGAACCGTGCGCTCGACCGAGGCATCTGCCCCGCCGGAGCGCGTCTTTGCCGTCGCCGCCGACCTGGCTGCCTACCCGGAATGGGCCACCGGGGTGTCCGCCGTCGAGATTCTCGAGGTCGACGGTGCCGGGCGGCCGCGGCGGGCCCGCTTCGAGGTCGACGGGTACATCAAGAAGATCTCGTACGAGTTGCAGTACGAGTACGACGAACCCCGCCGGATGTCGTGGAACGCGGTTCCCGGACCCGATATCAAAGACATGGAGGGGTACTACGAGTTCAACCTTCGTGAAGAGGGCGGTACCGAGATCGTCTACGCACTCAGGGTCGAGCCGGCTTTCGTGGTCCCCGGCTTCCTCCGCAGGCAGGCGGAGAAGCAAATAGTCCAGGCGGCGCTGCGCGGCCTGCGTCGACGGGCTGAGGAGATGGAAGAGGCCGACGGGTGAGGGTGCTCCTCATCACCGGCAAGGGTGGCGTCGGCAAGACGACGGTTGCGGCCGCCACCGCGTTGCGGGCGGCAGACCTGGGGCATCGCACCCTGGTCATGTCCACCGATCCCGCCCACAGCCTGAGCGACGCCTTCGACGTCCCGCTCGGCGACGAGCCGACGGCGATTTCGGCGGGGTTGGACGGGCAGCAGATCGACGCCCAGCGTCGCCTCGAAAGCCATTGGGGCACGGTGCGGGACTATCTGGCCGACCTGTTCGACTGGGGCGGCGCCAGCGGCATCGCCGCTGAAGAACTGGTGGTGTTCCCCGGCATGGACGAGTTGTTCGCCCTCGCCGAGGTCCAGGACCATGTCGCGTCGGGGACCTACGACGTGATCGTGGTCGATTGCGCCCCGACCGCCGAGACTCTCCGGCTGTTGAGCCTGCCCGATGCGCTCGGCTGGTACATGGAAAAGCTGTTTCCGCTCGAGCGGCGGGTCGCCAAGGTGGTGCGGCCGGTGCTGTCGAGGGTGATCTCGATGCCGATCCCCGGAGACGACGTGTTCAAGGCGGGCGAGGGGTTCTACGCGCGCATCGAGGGTGTTCGCCGCGTCCTGGTGGACCCGGAGATCACCAGCGCCCGCCTGGTGATGAACCTTGAGAAGATGGTCGTCGCAGAGGCACGGCGCACCTACACCTACCTGGGCCTCTTCGGCTACGCCGTCGATGCCGCCATCGTCAACCGCATCATCCCGGAGGCTGTCACCGATCCGTACTTCAAGCGGTGGCGCGAGCTGCAGGCCGAGCACCTCGAGACCGTCGAGGAGGCCTTTGCCGACCTGTCGTTGCTGCGCCTGCGCCTCTTCGATGAGGAAATGGTCGGCGTCGCCAAGCTACGTCTGTTGGCCGAGGAGCTCTACGCAGACCTCGACCCGACCGATCGGCTTGCCACCAGCACGCCGTTCCGGGTGTTCGAGGAGGGTGAGGACGTCGTGCTGGCGCTGTTCCTGCCGTTCGCCGAGAAGGGAGAGGTGGATGTGATGCGCCGTGCCGATGAGGTCTACATAACTGTCGGGCCCTACCGCCGGTCGCTGGTGCTGCCCGACTCGCTGCGACGGCGCGAGGTGGTAGGAGCCAAGTTGATGGAAGGCGAGCTATGGGTGCGCTTCGGGGTTCCCCGTGGATGAACCCGAGGACCTCGGTGACGCCGCCCGCCGGGGCGCGCAGCGCGCCGCCGTTCATCTGATGAAGGCGGCGATCGAGGTCGTCGCCGGGCTCAGCGCCTTTCTCGAAGAGGTGGGGAAGGTGCGCGACGACGGGGATCCCGGACGGGACGACGGGCCCCAGCACATCGAAGTCGAATAGCCGGCACCAACCACCGCTCAGTTCACATCCGCATTCATCTGGATACGTCGGGGCGACGAGGATCATCTGGCGGGCCGGCGAATATTCTCGGGTTCCCGGTGGGAGGACCACACGCATGGCAGTGGTGGCAATCGACTGTGGAGGCACCAACCTCTCGGCCGCGTTGGTCGAGCGGGCCACCGACCGGTCCACGCCGGTGACCGTGGCCACCCCGGCACACGCCGCCGACATTCCGACGACGATCGCCGGCGTTGTGGCCGGGCTGGGAGTGGGGTTCTCCGCCGTGGGAGTGTCGATCGCCGGGTTGATCCGAGATGGAGACCTCGTGTGGATGCCTCACCGCGACGCCGGGACGCCGATCGCCGCGCCCGTGTCGGCGGCGTTGGGGGTGCCCGTCGCGGTGGACAACGACGCCAATGTCGCCGGACTGGCCGAGGCCACCGCTGGCGCCGGTAGGGGCCACCGCATGGTGCTCATGGTCACGATCGGCACCGGAATCGGCGGAGGTCTTGTGATCGACGGTCGTATCGAACACGGCCGGGGGTTTCTCGGAGAGATCGGCCACGTCATCATGAATCCCGCTGGGCCCCGGTGCTCGTGCGGCAACTTCGGCTGCTGGGAGGCGCTTGCGTCGGGAACGGCGCTCGATCGGGCGGCGCGGGCACTCGCCGCGGGCGATCCGACCTCGATGGTCGCCGGTCTGGCCGGTGCTGCGGTTCCCTCGGGACGCCACCTCGCCGAGGCGGCATCTGCCGGTGACGGGCCGGCCGGCGCGGCGTTCGAGGAGTTCGCCGTGCATTTTGGCCGGGGTCTGGCCAACATGGTGGTCGTGTTCGACCCTGACGTGATAGTGGTTGGTGGCGGTGTCGGTGCGATCGGTGAGCCGTTGCTCGCACCGGCGCGTGCCGCGTTGAAGGAATCCCTCAGTGGGCAGCGTCATCGTCCGGAAACGCCGGTGGTAGCGGCGGCATTCGGCAATCGTGCCGGAATCGTCGGCGCAGCCCTTCTTGCAGGAGCGCCAGCATGACCTGGGTCGATACCGCCCGGCAGGCAGTGACCGCGGTGCCCGCCTTTGCCAAGCTCGTGGTGCGGCTGGCGCGGGACGAACGAATCGATCGTAAGCATCGGGTCGGAGCAGGTCTGGCTCTCGCCTACGCGGTACTGCCGATCGACCTGATCCCCGACCGGATTCCGGTGCTGGGCAAGGTGGACGACGCCGCCATCGCGGTGCTGGCGCTCACCCGACTGGTGGAGGCTGCCGGCGACGACATCGTGCGGGAGCACTGGGACGGGTCCCCGGCTGCGCTCGATGCATTGCTCGGTGCCCTCGCCCTGGCGGGTCGCTTCGTGCCGAGCCGTCTGCGCCTTGCCGCCAGGGCGGTGGCGCGGTGAACGCCGGAAGGCTGCTCGCCGGGAGCGTGCTTGCTGCCGTCGGTGTTCTGTTCTTTCTCGATTCGGTGGATGTACTCGACGCGGGCGACGCCGTCGCCGGGTGGTGGCCTGCGGCGATCGCCGCCCTTGGGGTGTTTCACGCCATCTCGGGCAATCGGGTGACCGGCGGGGCACTGGCGCTCATCGGCATCGGACTCGCCCTGCTCGGCGTCACCACCGGCCTATTGGGCGATGACGCCTGGGGCTACGTCTGGCCGGCCGCCCTGGTGCTCATCGGGCTCTGGCTGATGGTCGGCTGGGGGAAGCGGCTCGGTCGGCGTCCTGCCGACGACGACGAGATCGACGGCATCGCGATTCTCGGGTCGGCCCTCCACACGACTCGTTCCAAGTCTTTTCGTCGCGCCAGCTTGACGGCCGTACTCGGGGGGGTGACGCTCGACCTGAACGAGGCGCTGCCCACGGCCGAGGGGGCCGAGATCTCGGTGACGGCGATCCTCGGAAGCGTGGTGATCATGGTCCCGCGGGGCTGGGTCGTGGAGATCCGCGGACTGCCGTTGATGGGGGGGTGGGACGACACCACCGAGCGGGCGCTCGGCGGCGCGGGCGCACCGCGCCTCGAGATCCAGGCGCTGTGCGCGCTCGGCGGCCTCGAGGTGAAGCACGCCTCGCGCTGGAAGTGAGGCGGGTATGAACTACGCGGTCCTCTTCCCCGGCCAGGGCAGCCAGGTCGTCGGGATGGGGGCCGACCTGTTCGAGCGCAATCCCGACCTCCTCGGTCCACCCGCCGACGAGATTCTGGGATGGTCGCTGCAGGCAATGTGCCTCGAGGGCCCCGAAGAGGCGCTCACCCGCACCGAGCGCGCCCAACCCGCCCTGTACGCGGTGGCTTTCGCACTGTGGAGGGAACTAGAAACGCGGCTCGCCCGCCCTCCCGTCTCCGCCGGTGGGCACTCCCTCGGTGAGTACACCGCCCTTGCCGCCTCCGGGGTGGTCGACTTCTTCGATGGTCTCCGCCTCGTGGCGGCGCGAGGGCAGGCGATGGCGGCGGCGGCCGACCATGAGGAGTCGGGGATGGCAGCGCTCATCGGGGCTGATCCGGCGACGGCGGAGGCGTTGGCGGGGGCGCGACGCGAGGAGGGCGGGCGGCTGTGGGTGGCCAACCTCAATGCTCCGGGCCAGGTCGTCGTCGCCGGGGGAGCCGAGGACATCGAGTGGGCCGAGGCGAATGTGGCCCGCTTCGGCATCAGGCGAGCGATTCCGCTCAAGGTCGCGGGCGCATTTCACTCACCGTTCATGGCCGCGGCAGCCCGCGAGCTGGATCAAGCGGTCGCCGCCGTGACCACCCGGCCGGCGGCTTTCCCCGTGTGGTCGAATGTGACCGCGGAGCCCCACGGCGACGACGTGGGACCGATGTTGGTGGCTCAACTCACCGCCCCGGTGCGGTTTGCCGAGTCCATCCTGTCAATGGAGTCGGCCGGTGTGGACGTGTTCGTGCATGTCGGCCCTGGCGATGTAACCGCAGGTCTGGCGAAGAGGTCGGTACAGAGTGCCGACGCGATCGCGGTGTCATCGCTAGACGGGATCGCCGCGGTGGTCGACCGTCTGCAGCCGTCAGGCTGACAGAGCGCAGCCATCCGCGTAGCCTCATGAATCGGAGACCTGGAGGAGTGCACGGTGCCTAACGCCATCATCACCGGCTGGGGAAAGTGTTTGCCTCCCGCCGTCCTCACCAACAGCGATCTAGAGACGCTGACCGACACGAGTGACGACTGGATAACGACCCGCACCGGCATAAAGGAACGCCGGATCTCCCACGTCGAGGTATCCGACATGTCTGCGGTGGCTGCCCGGCACGCAATCGCCGCGGCCGGTCTCGAACCCACGGACATCGATCTCATCATCATGGCGACCTGCAGCCCCGACCGGCTGATCCCGAGCGCGGGCACCATGGTGCAGGCCAAGATCGGCGCCACCCGGGCGGCGGCCATGGACTTGAACGCGGCGTGCTCGGGATTCCTCTTCGGGCTTTCGACCGCCGACCAGATGATCCGGGCGGGATCGATGCGGCGGATTCTGGTGATCGGTGCCGAGAAGCTCTCCTACTGGCTCGACTTCACCAACCGCTCCACCAGCGTCTTGTTCGGCGATGGCGCCGGGGCCGTGGTGATCGAGGCGAGCGACGAGGAAGGAGGCTTGCTGGCCTTCGAGCTCGGGAGCGACGGCACGGCCGGCGATCTGCTTTGCGTTCCCGGAACCGGGACCGAGGGCAACCCCCTCGACTCGCAGGCGCCTTCGATCCTCATGGAGGGCCAGGACGTGTTCCGGCGTGCAGTCGTGGCGATGGGCGATTCCTCGACCAGGGTGATCGCCAAGGCGGGGCTCGAGGTCGGCGACATCGACCTGCTGATCCCTCACCAGGCGAATGTGCGGATCATCGATGCCACCGCCCGCCGCTTGTCGCTCGACCCGGCCAAGGTGTACGTGAACATCGCCTCCTACGGGAACACCTCGGCGGCAACGATTCCCATCGCCCTGACGGAGGCGCTCGAGGAAGGGCGGATTCAGGGCGGTTCCAACCTCGTGTTCGCCGCGTTCGGTGGGGGTTTCACCTGGGCCGCCTGCGTCTACAGGTGGGGCGCACGCACCACGCCCCGTGGTACCTCATATGCTGAATTGCCTCCAAGCACCGCTACTGCCCTCGAGCTGCTGCAGCCCAACGTCGCCGTTCACGGCAAGGGCGTTTGACGGTGGCGGGGCGGGCCGCACTGGTGACCGGCGGGTCGCGCGGCATCGGCAGGGCGATTGCCGAAAGGCTCGGAGCCGATGGCCATCGGGTGGCCGTCAACTACCGGTCACGGCGAGATGCTGCCGAAGAGACGGTCGCGGCGATCGTCGCCGGTGGTGGGGAGGCTGTGGCCGTCGAGGGTGACGTCGGCGACGCCGCGGCCGTCGCGACGATGTTCGGCGCGGTCGAAGAGGCGTTCGGCCCGATCGAGATCCTCGTCAACAACGCCGGGATCACTGCGGACGGCCTCCTGTTGCGGATGAAGCCCGAGGACTGGGACGCGGTGATCCGCACCAACCTGAGTTCGGCGTTCCTGACCACCAAAGCGGCGTTGCGAGGCATGCTCAAGGCGCGGTGGGGCCGGATCGTCTCGATCGCTTCGGTCGCCGGCATCGCCGGCAACCCCGGGCAGGCGAACTACGCCGCCGCCAAGGCCGGGCTGATCGGGTTCACCAAGTCCATCGCCAAGGAGGTGGGGTCTCGCGGCATCACCGTCAACGCGGTCGCCCCCGGCTTCATCGAGACCGACATGACCGACGCTCTGGGCGGGGAGGTGCGCGACGCGGTGTTGCCCTCCATCGCGGTAGGGCGGTTCGGGACGCCTGTCGAGATCGCGTCGGCGGTGGGCTATCTTGCCTCGGACGAGGCCTCCTACGTCACCGGCCAGGTGCTGGTGGTCGATGGCGGACTGTCGTTCTAGGCCTTGAGAACAAAGGAGCCAGCATGGACCGATCCGAAGTCGAAGCGAAGATGACCGACCTGCTCGTCGACGAGCTCGGCATCGATCGTGACAAGATCGCGATGTCCGCCTCCTTCGAAGAGGATCTCGAAGTCGACTCGCTCGGGGTCGTCGAGTTGCTCATGGCGCTCGAGGACAACTTCGGGGTGAGCATCCCCGATGAGGAGGCCGAGCAGATCGGTACGGTCGGACAGGCCGTCGACCTGGTGATGCAGAAGCTCGGTGGCTGACATGACCCGGCGGGTCGTGGTGACCGGCCTCGGCACGATCAACCCGCTCGGGCATGACGTCGAGTCGTTCTGGAAGGCCGCTCTCGAAGGCAGATCTGGTGTGGGCCAGATCACCGCTTTCGACACCTCCGGGTACAAGGCAACCATCGCTGCCGAGGTGAAGGACTTCGACCCCGAGCAGTACATCGAGCGCAAGGAGGCCCGCCGCCTCGACCGGTATGACCAGTTCTTCTGGGCGGCCACCCAGCAGGCGATAGAGGACGCGGGAATCGCCTACGAGGATGACGACCCGGCGGCGCATCGGGCGGGCGTGGTCGTCGGCTCTGGCATCGGCGGCATGATCTCCTTCCAGGAAGGGGTCGACACGATGCGCCAACGCGGCCCCGATCGAGTGAGCCCGTTGGCGATCACCCAGATCATTTCGAACATGGCCGCCGGTCTGGTGTCGATTCGCTTCAACCTGCGGGGCCCCAACACCTGCATCGTCACCGCCTGCGCCGCTTCGGCCAACGCCATCGGGGATGCGGCCGAGTTGATCAAGCGCGACGCCGCCGACGTGATGGTTGCCGGCGGAGGCGAGGCGCCCATCTGCGAGTTCGCCGTGGCCGGCTTCAGCCAGGCCCGCGCCCTGTCCACCCGCAACGACGAGCCTGAGCGGGCCAGCCGCCCCTTCGACGCCGAGCGCGACGGGTTCGTGATGGGCGAGGGGGCCGCAACGCTGATCCTCGAGGAGCGCGAGCACGCCCTGGCCAGGGGGGCCAAGATCTACGCAGAGATCGTCGGCTACGGGATGTCCGCCGACGCCTATCACGTCACCTTGCCCCGCCCCGGGGGAGGTGGCGCTGCCCGGGCGATGCAGAACGCCATCGAAGACGCCGGGCTCGGCCCCGAGTCGATCGACTACATCAACGCCCACGGGACATCGACTCAAGCCAACGACTCGACCGAAACTGCGGCGATCAAGGCCGTCTTCGGCGACCACGCCTACAAGACGCCCGTCTCGTCGACCAAGTCGATGACCGGCCATCTTCTCGGTGGGGCTGGCGCCCTCGAGTCGCTGGTGTGCATTCTCTCGATTCGCGACGGGATCGTGCCGCCCACGATCAACCTCGAGAACCCCGACCCTGAGTGCGATCTCGACTACGTGCCCAATGAGGCCCGGGCGGTGCCAGTACGGAATGCGATGACCAACTCTTTCGGATTTGGCGGCCACAACGCCGCCCTCGTGTTCGCGGCGCACCAAACCGCCGAGACCTGATGAAGTCAGGTGCCTATTCGCTCTCCCCCTAGACGGGGGTCACTCCGGGGGTTCCTCGGGTCGCGTGTCGCCTTCGAGCATCGTGAGCACCATCCGCTCGCGATGAGTCCGATGTTCGTCGATCGACTTCAAGGCGAGTACCGCCACGACTCCGACTCCGGCGGCGATGCCCAGGCCGACGACGACGGCACTGATCGAAGCCACCGCGGCGCAGCTCCCGGGAGCGCACGAGGCTTCGGTGACGATGAAGGCGACGATCCCGCCGGCGATCCCGGCGAGTAGCGCCGGAACGCCAACCCACGGGTTGGGCAACCGTCTCATGGCCGCCTCACCCGGCCGGTCGAATCCGCCCCGGCCGCGTCGAGAACGTCGGGCGGGGCGAGCTCGGGTGGAATCCGTAGCGCACCTTGTCCGCCGCCGGCCATGCGCGGGGTCACCGATATCGACACCTCCCGCCGCCAGGCGAGACCCGCAACCGCCAGGCCGAGCAGCCCCAGGACCACCGCCCCGGCGACTCCGGCGGTGACACCGGCGGTAACCGACAGGACCGGGTGAACCACCCGGGCCACGGTGAGAGATCCCGCCATCGCCCGAGCGAGTGCAAGGGCGAGCACCACGGACCAGCCGGCGAGAACCCAGCCGAGCAGCCCGACCTCGCCTGCCGAGACCAGGCCGACCGCGGCGGGGGTGGCGAGCAGCAGCAGCAGGGCGACGACTGCAGCCGGCGGTGGCCCGTCGGCCGACGCCCGGTGCCGCAGCCACCTGGCCAGCCACGGACCTAGAGACCCAGCGAGAGCGAGACCGGCCGAGGCGATCGTCGCAACCGACCACCCCGATACCGAACTCGACCCAGCAATGGCGATCCACCCCGCGGCGACGCCGGCAGCCGCGAGCCTCGACCAGCGGCTGCGGGCAAGCAGCACCCCGGCGACGGCGGTTACGGCGAGGATCATCATCCCGACGGCGATCAAACCTGCAGCCCCCGGCGCGAAGGGTGTCTCGTCGACGGCGAGGTGGATCGCCCCGGTGAGGGAAGCAACGCCGAGTGCGGTGGCGACGATCAGGGGGGCGGGGAGCACCGGCGCATTATGCCGCCGGACCGTGGCCGAATTGACTCCCGGGCCGACCTCGGCCCTTCGGGCCGAACAGACGTCGGTCGGCCCTCCTCCACGAGCGGGGTCCCCAGCCCCGCCGTGGCCGTCCCGGGAATCAAGGGGGCCCCGGTGGAGGGAAGGGGATCGTGTCGACCTCCGGTTCCCAGTAACCGACCTCGTGCCAGCGTCCTCCGACCCGCTCGAGGGTCGTCACCGAAGCATGGCCCGGCTTGCCGGTGGTAAAGGACTCCCGGGTGCCGCCGACGAGGAATACCCGGAGCGCCTGTAGTGGGTCCTGGTGAGAGACCAGTACCGCGTCCTTGAGATCGGCGGAATCGAGGGACATCACCAGAGCGGCCATGCGTGCGGCGACTTCGTCGATGCTCTCCGGCGCGAAGGCGAGGTCGTAGGGGGCGGCGAGGTAGGCCTCGACCTCTCCGGGGAACCTGGAGGGGAGGTCGTCCCAGCGAACCCCGGCCCACCGTCCGGACAATCGCCATTCGAGCAGACGGTCGTCGGTCGTCACCGCCACCCCGATCGAGTCGGCGATCGCCCCGGCCGTTTCCAATGCGCGGTCGAGCGGAGAAGAAACCACTGCTTCGGGCCCACGGGCCTGGAGGTAGCGGGCGCTGGCCGCAGCCTGGGCGCGTCCGGCCGCGGACAGCGAGAACCCCGGCAGGTCGGCGTACACCACCCCGTCGGGGTTCGCGACCTCGCCGTGGCGCACCAGATGAAGGCGTTCGAGCACGGCGGGGGAGTGTAGGTGGCGGCAAGTGCCGGGGGGTAGTGGAGCCCTTCGGATCGTCCGCGGTGGCGCGCGCTTGTCCGCTCGATGCCGAGGGAGATCCGCCTCGATCACTCGGTGCCAAACAGGGCACGCTCGGTATACTCAGCCGCCCACCTGCCGGAGAACGCGATGCCCCTCGATGACAGAGAACAGCGCATCCTCGAAGAGATCGAGCGGCAGTTCTATCAGGAGGATCCTCGTCTCGCCGAGACCGTGCGCGATGCGACGCTGGCTTCGGTGTCGCGCGGTCGACTGAAGTGGGCGTTCCTGGGGATGGTGGTCGGGTTCGTGCTGATGCTCGCGTTCTTCACGCGGCTGACCCTCGTCGCACTGTTTGGATTCGCCGGGATGGTGATGAGCGCGGCGTGGATGGTCGCGATCTTGAGGAAGCGTTCGGGAGTTGGTGCCGCGTCACCCGGGTCGATGGTGGGGCGGATGCGGCGGCGCTGGCGCAGCCGCTAGAGTCGCCAACCTCTGGGGAGACTGAGTCGTCGGCCGCTGCGTTAGGTGGACGACCTTGGAGGGAGAGAGGAAGGTTTGGAAGGGTTCACCGCACAGCAGGCATGCCGTCTCACTGATTGCACCGCGCATCAACTCCGATACTGGGACCGTGTCAGGCTGATACAGCCCTCGATCCAGGGCACCGGGGGCAGACCCGGCAAGCGCCGCCTCTACTCGTTCCGCGATCTCGTCGCCTTGCGTGTTGTCAAGAGCCTGCTCGACAACGGCATGTCGGTCCAGCGGGTGCGTCGGGCGTGGGACTACCTGCGTCGTACCGCCGACATGGATCAGCACCTCGCCGAGGTGAAGCTCGTCACCGACGGTCAGTCGATTTTCAAGGTGGCCAGCGACGAGGGGGAGTTGGTCGACGCGTTGCGAGAGGGCCAGTTGGCTTTCTTCGTGGCCATCGACGAGATCACCCGACAGGTCGAAGAGGACGTGACCCGCTTCGAGCTCGACCGGGAGCACTTCCTCGAGATGCTCCGCCGCGTCGAGGACGACGTCCAGGCGGAGGCGGAGGGGTAGGCCCGCGATACGCGATTCGCGATACGCCAGAGTTCTCAGCGTTCCTTCGTATTGCGTATTGCGTATTGCGTATTGCGTTTGCGCAAGAGCGATCTCACCCGGTACCTCGCGCCGATTCGCCTGAAGATCGAGTTCTCTCTGGCCAGCTCGGCCTCCGTCTCCGTCAGGGAGCGGGAGGCGGTGGCGATCCGGCGGCTGGACAGCGGGGCGCCGGGACCGTAGGCCGACTCCGAGTACACGTCGGCAAGCGGCGTGAGCACCGAGCCGACCTGGGCCGCCAGTTCGGAGGGGGTTTCGGAGCGATGCAATTCGGTGCCGAGATCGGCCAGCTGGTCGACGATCTCCTGCCAGGCACCCGAGACGTCACCGCGCTGGAGCCGCGTGATCCGGCGGCGCCGGCGCACGAACTTGATCGACGGCACCAGCACCAGGGCGACACCAAGAACCAGCAACGGGATCAGCAGCGAACGGGTTCGTGCCGGCAGGTCGATCGGAGTCTCTCCGCCGAGGCCTCCGTCGGGCGAGAACGGGACGGTGGTGGGGACCGTCGTGACGGGGGTCCCCCCGGGCTCGGGGCGAGGACGGGTCTCGGCCTGGGCGGCGTCGAGATGGTCGGCCGCCCGGAACGGAAGGTCATCGGCGGCGGGAGGGTTGATCCCGTCGGTGCGGGGCGTCGGATCGAACTTCACCCAGCCCTGGCTTGGCATCCACAGCTCCACCCAAGCGTGGGCGTTACGGTCGCGGATCACGAGGCGCCCGTCCTCGAGCGTGTTCCCCGGGGTGAACCCGAGCACGACGCGGCTGGGGATCCCGATGGTGCGCGCCATCACAGCCATGCTCGTGGCGAACTGCTCGCAGTAGCCGGTGCGGTAGTTGGCGCTATCAGGCTCGAGCAGCCAATTGACGAGTTCGGCGGCGCCGTGACCGGGAGGGACCTCGAGGGAGTAGGCGAAGTTCCCCCGCCTCCGGAAGAAGTTCTCCAGAGAGAGTGCTCGTTCGTAGTCGGTCTCGAGGCCCTCGACCTGTGACTCGGCGAGCAGTTGGATGCGCGGGTCGAGTTCGTCGGGGAGTTCGAGATGCGCCTCAGCGTCGGGCAGCGAGCGGTTCACGATCGTCGGCAGGTCGACTCCGACGAGACCGAAGTCTCCGGTCTCGATCGCCGAACGGAAGATCGTCGAGGGGGTGCCATCGTCAAGCCGGCTGAGGATGTCGATGCTCGGCTGCGGGATCTCCGATTCGACGGTGTAAGCCATCCCCCGGAAGGTCAGGGCGTCGAAGTGGATCGACCCGTCGCCCGGACGCAAGCGGATTCCGCTGCGTACCGAGTCCTCGTCGGTGTCGAGAGACACCGGGGCGTACGGCGCCGGCAGCCAATCCATTTGCAGGGCGAGGATCGTCACCGTGGCCCGGAAGCTCGACCGGGGTCCGGCAAAGGCGGCGCCCCGAGCCTCGAAGGTCGCCACCTCGTCGAATCCCTCGAGGCGGGAGTTGCCCGCGTGCCATTGATCTCCGTCGAACGCGTCGAGTGTCAACAGCCGCCAGTACACCTGGTCGGCCGGGTGCCCCGACTCGGGCTCGAACACGAACACGGGCACATTCGTCTGGGCGACGAGGCTCTGCTGGATGCCGACGAACGGGTTGTAGGCGATGCTGCCGAAGAAATCGCCGGACAGCTTGCTGGTGCCCTGCCAGTCGAGGAATCCTCTCCGTGGCACGAGGTCGGCTATCGCCTGGCTGGCATTGCTCGCCACCAGCACCGTGGCGAGCAGCGTCGTCAGCCCGACGAGCGGGATCGTTCGTCGGAGGCGTCCTCCCCGCCTGGCCGATTTCAACAGGCCGGTGCCTTCCCGCCGATGGTCGATCGTCACCGCGATGAGGGTGAAGCCGATCAACGCCATGTATCCCGTGGTCCACAAGCCGCCGATGCGGCTGTCGAGGACCGCGAACTCGAGATACACGACGAGAGGGGTCAGGACCGCGACGTAGGGTCGGCCGGTGAGCAGGCCCCACGCGAGGAGGGCGCCCATCGCCCAGAACACGATGGCAAGGATGGCGACGAGCCCGGCGAGCGGGAGGACCGGAGCGATGCCCGCCCGAATCACATCGCGCGCAAAGGTGAGCTCGGCGCCCAACGCGGTGAAGGAGGCGCGGGTCGGGAAGATGAACCAGGTCGTGTCCGGAACCGCCACCCGGACGACCGTTACCGTCATCGCGGCGAGGTGGATGATGGCGAGCAACGCCCCCGGCACCCGGTAGGCCGCCGCCGCCCAGGTAATCGTTGCCCCCAGTACCGCGGCGGCGATGAGCAGGATCTCCCAGGGGAGCCCGCTCGACGAGGGAAGAAGTAGGCGCGCCACCCGTGCCAGCGCGAGAGAGATGGCGGCGACCCCTGCCACCCATGTCAGGCGGTAGCCCATGTCACCTCCATCGCCGCCCGCCACGAGGGCGCCCAGCGGCCCTGGGTCCCGATGGTGACGGTCACCGCGTTCATGCCGAGGAGCCGCGAGGAAGCGGTGTCGGGATCGTCGGTGACTGCCATCACGATCGTCTGGCTGAACTGGCCGGCGAGCAACCGGTGGGCTCCCCGCAAGCCCTCGTCCGGCGTACCGGTCACCAGGACCAGGGCACCGCCTCCGCCGCCGTGCCGCAGAAGCCGGCTCACTGTGTTGCGAAGGTCGAGGCGGTCACCTGCATGGATGGTCGCAAGTGTCTCCATCGCCTCGGCGTAGCGATTCAACGACCGGCTGCGCGTGCGGACGCCCGACCATAACTCGGGGCTGAATCCGGCCCGGTGGAGGTGGACAAACGCGGAGGCAGCTCCTCGCACCGCCTGTTCGAAGGCCTCCGGGATCGGATAGCGGTGAGAGCGAGTGTCGAGCAGCACCAGCGCCCGGTTCTGCCACGGCACCTCGAGCTGCTTGATCATCAACTCGTCGCGCTTCGCCGAACTGGGCCAATGGACTTTGCGAAGGTCGTCGCCAACCTGGTACTCGCGGAGGGTGAAGAAGTCCTCTCCGCCGAAGGGGGCCGACGTCGGCCGGGTCGAGTTGACCGTGGGGTCGAGTCCCCTCACCACCGGCAGTCCGACGAGCGCTTCGATCCGCGGATAGACCGTGAGGCGGTCGACCTCGCCGATGCTCGAGCGACGCTCCGCCAGCGAGAACGGGTCCGAGACCGAAAGGACCAGCGGCCCTACCGGGAAGATGCCCCGGCCGCGGCAGCGGACTTCGTACCGTCCGGTCAGCGGCTCGCGGGGACGCGCGGAGCCGGCGGCGAAGCGTGCGGTACCCAGCCCGTGGACGGTGTCTTCGAGAGAGACGTTGCGGAGGCGGCGTGCCGCGATCAAATCCATGTCGATGATCACTGTGTCGCCCTCGTGGACTTGGGCCGGAGTGATCCGCCTCCACACCGCTACTTCCGGGGTGACCATGCGCACGAAGAGCAGGCCGACCAATACCGCGGCGATCAAGAACACCGCCGTGGTCATCAGGTCGTTCTCACCGAACGCCGCCCACAGGACGAAGAGGCTGGCGGATACTCCGATGGCGGACCAGCCCCGGCCCGTCGGCATCAGGCCCTGACCCCGCTCCCCGGTACGGGGATCCCGGCGGCGACGCCGTCGAGGATCTCGTCGATTTCGGAGCCTCGCATCTGCGCTTCCGGCCGCATGATCAAACGGTGGGTCAGCACCGGGCGCAGGATCGCCTTCACGTCGTCCGGCGTCACATATCCTCGACCAGCAACCGCCGCCCGGGTCCGCGCCGCCCGCTGCAGGTACAGCGTGGCTCGCGGTGAGGCGCCGAGCAGGAGGTCGGGGTCGTGGCGGGTTGCCTCCACCGTGTCGACGAGGTACTCCTTCACCGGATCGGAGACATGAACCCGCCGAGCGATACCGATCATCTGTTGCACGTCGTCCGCGGTCACCACCGGCTCCAGGTCGGTATAGGAAGACTGCCGTCCGTGGGTCTCGAGGATCTCGAGCTCCTTGGCCCGGGAGGGGTAGCCCATGATCACCCGCATCATGAACCGGTCGAGCTGGGATTCGGGCAGGGGATAGGTGCCCTCGTGCTCGATCGGGTTCTGGGTGGCGATGACCATGAACGGAGCCGGCAGTTCCCGGGTGGTGCCGTCGACGGTCACCTGGTGCTCCTCCATGGCCTCGAGCAGCGCCGACTGGGTCTTCGGGCTCGCCCGGTTGATCTCGTCGCCGAGGACGATGTTCGTGAACACCGGTCCGGCGCGGAACACGAAGCCGCTGCGCTCCCGGTCCCAGACTGAGACCCCGGTGATGTCGCTGGGCAGCAGGTCGGGGGTGAACTGGATGCGGGTGAAACCGCAGTGAATGCTTCGGGCAAGCGACTTGGCCAGCAGCGTCTTGCCGACTCCGGGGACGTCCTCGATCAGCACATGGCCCTCCGACAGCATGCTCATCACCACCAGGTCGACGGCCTCGCGCTTCCCCTGGATGACGCGTTCGATGTTCGCGGCGACCGCGTCGAACCGATCGGCGAACCAGGCGAGTTCGTCCTGGGCCAGTTGGGACGTCACTGAGCCTCCTCGTCTCGTGGCGGGAGAGCCTATCAGTGGCCGGAGGATGCGCATTGCGAATGGACACGCCTCCCGGGCGGGCAGGGGAGCGGTCCGGGTCGAAGAACCCCGTGACAGAGTGTGGTAGATGTGACTACTCTCTGTGACCAGGATCGATCGACGGGGAACAGCAGAGGGAGTGGCCGGTGGCCTCCGACAGCCTTCGTGATGAATTGATGGCCTTGCCCGGCATCGCCGATGCCGAGGTGGACGCCGAAGGCGGGTCGCCTTCCGGTGTCCGGGTTCGGCTGCGTCCGGACGCCGATCCACAGGCGATCGGAGCGATGGTGCAGCGGGTGCTGGCGTCACATGGCATGCGCTCGCGGGTGGCGGGAGACCACGACGACCTCGCTCCGGTGGTGAGCCTGCCGTTCTCCCCCGGGGCGGTCCCGCCTCGTCCAGAAGCCCCACCGCCCACTCCAGAGGCGCTCGCACCACCACGGCCTGCAGCCGATCCACCTCGCGCTGAGGATGTCAGGAGTGAACCGCCCTCGACTCCTGTCGTCGAGTCCGCGCCCGCGGCGGTTGCTCCTTCCCCAGGTCGGCCCCAGGACGCCTCCGGGAGTGGCCGCACTCTGGCCGCACTCGCCTACGAGGAGGCGGCTGACGGGGTGACGGTGACTGCGGTTGCCGCGGACGGTCAGCGGTTCAGTCGCCGCGCCGCGGCGACCACCGACGAGGCCGTGGCCGCAGCGATCGTGGCCGCGGTGGGCGCACTCGCCGAAGGCAAGCCGCAGCGAATGCTGTGGGTGTCGGCGGCGACCGTGGACGGATCCGAGGTGGTGACCGTGGTCGTGGAGAAGTCGGACGGGTCGCGTGTAGCCGGCGCTGCCATCGTCAGAGCTGCCAAGGCCTACGCGGTGGCCCGCGCCGCCTACGTCGCGCTCCGCAGCTGAGCCCCAACCCGGCTCCAACATCCGTATCATCGGCGGATGACCAACGATCGACCGGACACGCAGCAGCAGACAGTCGAAGAGCCCAGACGATGGTTCGGGCCCTTGATCCTCCTGGTTGTGATCCTGACCCCAATCGTGATCCTCATCGTCTCGAATACCGACACCGCCACCCTGGCTTGGGCCAACTATGAGTGGAGCGCGCCCCAGTGGCTGGTGCTGAGCGCCACCTTCGTGGCAGGGCTGGTAGGCGGCAAGGTGCTCGGCTGGCTGTGGCGATCGTGGCGCCGTCGGCGCCGCCGCATGGCCGGCGAACGCGACGTGCTGCGGAAGCACTCGGTCGAAGGGGACTAGGCGGGTCGCTGCCCGCTGCATGCCGTCCGCGGCTCGCCTATCGTCGCGCGTCGCATGGCTCAAGCGCTCGTCCTGAACGCGTCATTCGAGCCACTTTCGGTGGTGTCGGCGCGGCGCGCCGTCGTCCTGGTGGTGCGAGAGAAGGCCGAGCTGATCCACTCGCAGAACCAGGTGTGGCGGTCGGAGCATCTCGAGGTGGAGGTGCCTACCGTCATCCGGCTTCGCAGGTACGTGCGGGTGCCGTACCGGCGGAGGGTCCCTTTGAATCGCCGCGCGGTGTTCGCCCGTGATCTGCACACCTGCCAGTACTGCGGTCACGGCGCCGAGAACCTCGACCACGTGATGCCCCGGTCCCGGGGCGGCACCCATACCTGGGAGAACGTCGTCGCCGCCTGCCGCCGGTGCAACACCCGTAAGGGTGACCGGACTCCCCACGAAGCAGGAATGAGCCTGGGGGGCGCCCCCGGTGCCCCCCGCGAGCACGGCTGGCTATTGGTTGGCCTCGGGTCCCCGCCGCATCCCTCATGGCATGCCTATCTCGGGGCCGCAGTCTGAGCCGAGGCGGCTCAGACGGGGCCCCCAAGCCCCGGCTCCGGCTCCGGCTCCAGCCAATCCGGCTCCGGCTCCAGCGAGGTCGGCATGAGAGATGTTCCGCGCTTCTGGCCGTGGCTGGGGCTGGAGCAGGGGCCTGGCTACGAGCACTATCCGTGACCTAATAACGCACGTTCCGTAGTGGTAGCCTCTGGTGCGAGGAGGTTCTGTGCGCGTCGTCGGGTATGTGCGCGAGTCCGCCGACCCGTCGGCGGGACACTCGGCATTCGAGCAACAAGAGGCGATCCGCCGCCATGCGCTCGAGCATGGGCTGTCCATCGTGGCCGTCTGCCTCGACGCCCGGGTAGCCGGCGAGGCGCTCGGCCGTGACGGCTATCTCGGGCTGCTGGGGGTGATCGCTTCGGGCGCCGCCGACGCCGTGATCGTGCCGGGGGTGTCGGTGCTGTCTTCCGACCAGATCGTCCAGGAGATCATGCTGTGGGATCTGCGGGGACGCGGGGTTCGGGTGATCTCCACGGACCCAGCCGATGTGCCACTCCTCGATGCAGCGGAGGGGCCCGGTCCCAGCCGGATGATCATTCGCGACGTCCTGGAGCGGGTGGGGGAGCACGCTCGATCGATCGGAGCCCATCGCATCGACCCACCCGGGATCCTCCCGGATGGTGACGTCATGATCCACATCATCACCGCCGACACCGCCGAAGCCTCGGCGGCGGCGGACTGAGAGCCGTCTCAGCCGAGGCCCTCCCACGGGTCGTGTCCAATCCAGTCCCGGGCTTCGAGAATCGATCCCGAGGGCTCCGGTGCCGCCGGGTGGGCGAGGCGGAGGAACAGTGGGGCGATCTCCCCGGGGGCGGGGACGGTCGCCGGATCCTCGTCCGGGCGCGCCTCTGCCCGCATCGGGGTGCGGGTCCCGCCCGGGTTCACCGAGTAGACCCGGCCGGCCGGCCACTCTGCGGCGAGTGTGCCCAGCCATCCCTCGAGCGCATGCTTGGAGACGGCATACATCCCCCAGCCCGCCCGCGGCTTGCGTCCGACCGTGGACGCCAACCCGATCACGGCCGGGGCCACCCCGCGGTCGAGGTGACGCTGGAGGTCCTGGTGCAACAGGTGCACTGCGGTGACGTTGATCTCGAACACCGCGCGCCATTCGTCCTCGGGGTACTGGGCGAGATCGATCCCGACCGGGCCCAGTAGCCCGGCGGCGTGGACTGCGACATCGAGGCGGCCGCCGTCGTGCTCGATGGCGGTGGCGACCGCCCGCCGGCCGCCAAGGGTGGTGAGGTCGACGGCCAATGGGGTGATCAGTCCCGACGCCTCCTCCGCCACCCGCTCGAGGGGCGCGGAACGGCGCCCCACCGCCCACACCCGGGCGCCGTTGACGGCGTATTCGAGCGCCAACCCGCGCCCGATTCCGCTCGACGCGCCGGTAACCAGGATGTTGCGACCCTGCAGCATGCGACCAGGCTAGATGCGCCGGTCGGGGCGACGCCGGGGCGCCGGCTCGTCCCACCGGATATCCCCCGGGGGGTTCGAATTGGCCCCGAAGTGTCACAAATGGGTTGACAAGTGGGTTAGAGTGGTCCAAAGTGGGACAACGTGGAGAACGGGAACAAGTCGATCTCCGAAGCGGAGCACGACTTGTTCCTTGCCCGGTCAGCCCAGCGCCCTCGGAAGCGAGGCGATGACGGTGCGAAGGACGGAGAAACCGAGTGTTCCTCGGCGAGTACCAGCACAGCGTGGACGACAAGGGGAGGGTGGTCATGCCCGCCCGTTTTCGCGATCGCCTGTCGCGGGGCCTGGTCGTCACCAAGGGCCAGGAGCGGTGTCTCTACGTATTCCCGATGGACCGATGGGAGGAAGAGGTGGCGCGGATCAACCGACTGCCACGGACCAACCACCGCAACCGGAACTACGCGCGGTCGTTCTTCGGGTCGGCCACCGACCAGCAGATGGACAAGCAGGGCCGGGTGCAGATCCCCCAGCCCCTCCGCACCTACGCCGCTCTCGACAAGGACGTCGTCGTCCTCGGGGTGGCGGATCGCGTGGAGATCTGGGACACGGCGCAGTGGGAGTCTGTCTCGCACGAGGCCGACGACCTCTACTCGGGAATCGAGGAGTCTCTCAGCGAGGAAGGAATCTGAATGATGAGGTACGGCTCAGGGTCAGCCCTCCGGATGTCACGTGGAAAGCCCCTTACTCCGCCCGCTTCCATATTGACGCCAGCGCTCTGGAGGGCTGACCGTGGACCGTGCCTATCACATTCCGGTAATGGTCGATCGGGTGGTCCATTGGCTGCGACCGCTCGACGGGGGAGTGATCCTCGACGCGACCTACGGCGGCGGAGGGCACTCGGCGGCAATCCTCGAGGCGCTACCGGGGTCACGAGTGGTCGCGCTCGATCGCGACCCGGCAGCGCGCCCGACCCAGCCTCATCCCCGCCTTTCGTTCCATCTCGCCGACTTCCGTTCGCTGGATCGGCCGCTGGACCTGGAGGGCATCGATGATCTCGCTGCAGCCGTCTTCGACCTCGGGGTCTCCTCGCATCAGCTCGACGTGGGGGAGCGAGGGTTCTCCTATCAACGGCCTGGCCCTCTCGACATGCGGATGGGCCCGCACGCCCCATGGAGCGCCGACGATGTCGTCAACCGCTGGGATGAAGCCGAACTGGTCCGGATCCTCCGCCAGTTCGGCGAAGAGCGCTTCGCCAAACGCATCGTCAGGGCGATCGTCCGCAATCGACCGATCCGCGACACGGCGCATCTCGCCGACGCGGTCGCCGGGGCCGTGCCGCCTGGGCCCCGCGACCGGCCGCATCCTGCCCGCCGAACTTTTCAGGCGATCCGCATCGCAGTCAATGACGAGCTGGAGGCACTTGCCGATGGCCTCGACCTCGCCCTGCGGCTGTTGCGACCTGGAGGTCGGATCGTCGTGATCTCCTACCAATCGCTCGAGGATCGCATCGTCAAGCAGCGTTTCGTCGCCGGCGCGCGTGACTGTGTCTGCCCTCCGGAGTTTCCGGTGTGCGTGTGCGACCAGATCGCCGAGCTGCGGATCTTGACCCGCCGCCCCGAACTTCCGACCGACACCGAGATCACCGCCAATCCCCGGGCGCGCAGCGCGCGGCTGCGGGTCGCGGAGCGGATCTGATGGTCTCCCGCTCGGCTCCCACCGGATTTCCCCTCCCTCGCCCCCGCGGCTTTCACGTGGTCATCGGGCCGACGACCCGCCGTCGGCGGATCGGGGGCTGGATCGGGCTGGCGATTGCGCTGTCGGCGATGTTCCTGCTGCTGGTGTCGTCGCGGATCGCGCTCGACCGCGCGGCGTTCGTCCTGGAGGACTACGAGGTCCGTATCGCAGCCGAGGAAGCGCGCTACTGGGAGCTTCGGCTTCAGGTGACCGAGCTGCAGTCGGCAGCGCGGATCGCGACGATCGCCGCGGAGATGGGGATGGTGTACCCCGATCGGATCCTCACGATTGAGGTGCCCGGCCTGGGCGGTCCCGGGCCGGGCATCGAGGATCGGTGGATCGACTTGAAGGCGCTGCTGAGCGCCAGCGCCGAGCCCTGAGTACGGGTTCGGCTCGGAGCGGCAGGGCGAAGACCCCGTTCTGCCGGAGAGGCGGGCGGCCGCAAGGCCGGGGAAACGAGGAGGACCAATGGACCAGCGGCCGCGCCGCGCCACCAGCAACCGCCGACTGGCCACGGTCGGATTCTTGCTCGTGCTGGCGTGGACGATCGTCGGCTATCGGCTCACAGTGGTCCAGGGCGCCCGGGCCGACGAGTTCGCCGCCCGCGGACTCGACCAACGCCTCCAACTGAAGACACTCCCGGCCGACCGTGGCACCATTTTCGACCGCGACGGGCGGGAACTCGCGGTCACGATCGACTCGGTGAGCGTGTACGCCAACCCGCGTGAGATGGCCGATCCCGAAGCCGCCGCCCTCCAACTGGCCCCGCTCCTCGACCGCAAGGTCCGAGAGGTCGCGAGGGATCTCACCAGCGGTACTGCCTTTGTCTATCTCGCCCGGCAGATGGATCCCGAGGACGTCGAGCCGATTCGGGAGGCTGACATTCCCGGTGTCTACTTCCTCACGGAACCGAAGCGGGTCTACCCGACCGATGGGCTCGCGGTCCACGTGGTGGGATTCGTGCGTTCGGCCGACAATGTTGGGCTCGAGGGCCTCGAACTCCAATACGACGAGGCACTCTCCGGCATCCCCGGAGAGCTGCTGGTCGAGCGCGATCCCGCCGGGCTGGTGATCCCCCAGGGCGAGTACCAGGTGAAGCCGGCGGTGCAGGGGAGCGACCTGGTGACCACGATCAAAGTCGAGATCCAGTACGCGGCCGAACGGGCACTCGCTCGTGGGCTGGAGCGCACCGGTGCCACCTCGGGCTCGATCGTGGTGATCGATCCGACGAACGGCGAGGTGATCGCCATGGTGAATCTGCCGAGCTACGACCCGAATGCGCGTGCCGAGGTGCCGGGGGATGCGATCCGCAACCGGGCGGTCACCGATGTCTTCGAGCCGGGGTCGACCCAGAAGGCTGTCACCGTGTCGGGAGCGCTCGAGTCGGGCCTGGTGAACCCGGGGACTCGCTTCGACATACCGGAGCAAATCGAGATCCAGGACACGGTCTTCGAAGATTTCACCGAGCATCCCTCGCGGCTCTCCGTCACCGAGATCGTCACGTACTCGTCGAACCTGGGCACGATCCTCCTCGGCGACCTGATCGGGGCCAGCCAACTGCACGCGATCATGCATCAGTTCGGCCAGGGCGCCCGCACCGGCATCGACTTTCCCGGAGAGGCGTCCGGAGTGCTCCGCCCGTCGGAGGAGTGGTGTCTCACCACCTGTCTCGCCGGCACCTCGATCGGCTATCACGTGTCGGTGACTCCGCTGCAGATGGCCATGGTCTACGCCACCATCGCCAACGACGGAGTGTGGGTGCAGCCACACCTCGTCCGCGAGATCCTCGACGGTTCCGGAATCCGACAGGCCGTCGAAGCAACGGAGCGTCAGGTCATCTCCCCCCGCACTGCGCGCCAGGTGCGGGCGATGCTCCATGCCGTTGTCGAGCAGGGGACCGGTTCGCTCGCCGTGGTACCGGGATACCGTGTGGGCGGGAAGACCGGCACGACCGAGAAGTACCTCTCGGAGACACAGTCGTACAGCGAGGAAGAGGTCGTGGCGAGCTTCATCGGAATGGCACCCATCGACTCTCCCCGCGTCGTCGTCGTGGTCGTGCTCGACGGCCCGGTCGAATATGCCAGCGGCGGCCAGGGCGCAGCCCCGATCTTCTCCGAAGTGATGCTCGCCGCCCTGAACCAGCTCGGGGTGCCCCCCGATGCGTGAGCCGAAGCGGAAGCCAACCTCGCCTCGAGCGCCGAGGACACTGCGCCAGCTGGCCGATGCGGTCGGAGGCTCGGTGGTCGGCGATGGCTCGGTCGTCGTCACGGACGCAACCCACGATTCGCACCAGGCCGGACCCGGCGTCCTGTTCGTGGCGGTCAGAGGATTCTCTGCGGACGGGCACGATTTTGTCCACGCCGCTACCGCCGCGGGCTCGCCGGCCGTGTGCGTCGAGGACGAACGATATGCGGTCGGGGTCTCGGCGGTCGTGGTGCCCGATACCAGGGCGGTCCTTGGTCTTCTCGCTGCCCAGGTCCACGAGATGCCGTCGACCCGGCTCAGGCTTGTTGGCGTCACGGGCACCAACGGCAAAACCACGGTCACCCACCTGCTCGAATCGATCGCGGCTGCGGCGGGTATCCCCGCGGCCATCGTCGGGACCGTCGGCGCCCGAATCCTCGGAGAAGGGGTGCAGGTGTCGAGGACCACGCCCGAGGCCACCGATTTCCAGAGGCTTCTCGCTCGCATGGTGGAGGCAGGAGTCGATCTCGCCGCGGTCGAAGTGTCCTCGCATGCCCTCACCCTGGGACGGGTGTCCGGATCGAGGTTCGCCGTCGCCGCCTTTACCAACCTGTCACGAGACCACCTCGACTTCCACGGTGACATGGAGTCCTACTTTCTCGCCAAGGCCTCGATATTCGAGCAGGCCGATTCCGCCGTGGTGTGGGTGGACGATCCCTGGGGGCAGCGTCTCGCTCGCACCCTGTCGATTCCCATGACGCGGGTCGGGGTGGACCAGCCTGCAGACGTCACGGCCCACGATGTCGTGCTCGGGTTCGAGGGCTCGCGTTTTGTGGCTCAGGGACGGGCGGGGGATGCCGCGGTGACCCTGCCGCTCGCCGGTCGCTTCAATGTCGCCAACGCCCTTGTCGCCATGGGGTGCGCCGAGGACCTCGGGATCGGCTGGACCGACATCGTCGCAGGCATCGCCGCCGTTGCGCAGGTGCCGGGCAGGTTCGAACTGGTTCCCACCGGGACCGACTACACCGTCGTGGTGGATTACGCCCACACTCCCGATGGCATCGCCGCGGCGGTTGCGGCCGCCCGCGACATCGTCGGCGATCGCGGTCGCGTGATCGCGGTCGTCGGTGCCGGTGGGGATCGTGACAAGGAGAAGCGACCGCTGATGGGCAGGGCCGCTTCGAACGCCGACATCGCGGTGCTCACTTCCGACAACCCGCGGCGAGAGGATCCGGCGGCCATCCTGGCGGCGGTTGCCGCGGGCGCCGATGGACCTGGTCGGGTGATCGAAGAGATCGACCGGCGGCAGGCGATCCGGGTGGCCCTCGGCGAGGCGAGGGCCGGTGATGCGGTGTTGATTCTCGGCAAGGGTCACGAGTCCGGGCAAGACTTCGGAACGACGGTCGTTCCCTTCGACGACCGGCTGGTTGTCAGGGAGGAGGCGATTTCCCGATGAAGTGGGATCTCGCCGCTATCGCCTCCGCCACCGGCGGGCACGCCACCGGGGCCGCCACCGTCGACCGAGTGGTGGTGGATTCGCGCGAGGCCGGACCTGGCTCCCTCTTCGTGGCGGTGCGCGGCGAACGCTTCGACGGGAACGACTTCGCCGCCGATGCCGCCGCGCGCGGCGCCGCGGTCCTGGTCGAGCGGTCGCGACTGCCGGCGGGCGCGCTCGGGGTCGAAGTCGACGACACGCGGGGCGCACTCGCCCGTCTCGGCGAGCGGCGCCGATCGGAGATCATCGCCCCCTTCGTTGCCATCACCGGGAGCTCAGGCAAGACGACCACCAAGGACATGACCGCGGCAGCGCTCGGCGTGGGCACCCACTCCGCGCCGCGCTCTTTCAACAACGAGGTGGGGGTGCCGCTCACGGTGCTTGGCGCTCCCGACGACGCATCGGCGGTCGTGGTGGAAGTCGGAAGCCGGGGTGCGGGGCACATTTCCGCCCTGGCTGCGGTGGTGCGACCTGATGTGGCGGTGGTGACCAACATCGGGCCGGCTCACCTCGAGATGTTCGGCGACGTCGCCTCGGTGCTGGAGGCAAAGTGGGAGTTGGTCGATGCGTTGGGACCGGAAGGGGTAGCCGTCCTGCCCGCCGCCGACCCGCGGCTGACCAGCCGGCGGACCGGCGCGATGATCACCTTCGGCGAAGATGAGTCCGGTGCCGACGTCGAGGTGTCCGACGTCTCGCTCGACGGGCGGGGCTGCGCCTCGTTCCGCATCGCCCACCTGGGATCCGCCAGCACGATTTCCCTGGTACAGCCGGGCCGCCACCAGCCGGTCAACGCCGCTGCCGCGATCGCAGCCGCCCTGGCGCTTGGCCGAGATTTTGCCGAGGCGGCCGACCGCGTGGCGCTCGCCAGGACCGCTCCGTGGCGCATGGAGGTACGGGAAGTCGCGGTCGCGGATGGCGCGATCCTGCTCGTCAACGACGCCTACAACGCCAATCCCGACTCGATGCGGGCGGCATTCGCCACCGTTGCGGCGATGTCAGGTCGGCGGATTGCCGTTCTCGGCAAGATGCACGAGTTGGGAACCGCGGAGGGCGAGTTGCACCGAGCCATCGGCCGATCGGCGATCGCGGCGGGGTTCGCGATCGTGATCGTGGTCGGAGACGATCCCGGGATCGCCGTCGGCGCAGGGTCCGCCTCTGTGGTCGTCAGCGACGCCGCCGAGGCCGTCTCCGCCCTGGCGGAGATCGTTCGCCCTGGGGATGTCGTGCTGGTCAAAGGTTCGCGCGCCGCCGGCCTCGAAGCGGTGGCAGAGGCGATCGAGGGTGCGGCGGCATGATCGCCATGCTCGCTTCCGCGGCTGTGGCGTTCCTGGTGACCATCCTGCTCACCCCGGTCGCAATCCGGTTCTTCCGCACCCGGGGCATCGGGCAGTTCATCCAGGTCGAAGTCGCCCACGAGCACAAGCAGGGGACTCCGACCATGGGCGGTCTGGTCATGATCCTGGCGGTGGTCGTCGGATGGCTGGTGGGACACCTCGACGCCCGGACACCGGAAGGGGACTGGAGCCTCTCCTGGCGCGAGTTCCAGGTCCCCGGCCTGCTCGTGCTGGTGGCCTTCCTCGGCATGGGTCTGATCGGGTTCCTCGACGACTTGTCGAAGGTCACCCGGGCGCGCAACCTCGGCCTGAACAAGCGCTGGAAGTTCGTCGGCCAGCTGACCATCGCCAGTCTGTTCGCCTGGGGCGCGATCAACTATGGAGTCGCCACGCAGATGTCGTTCACGCGGCCGTTCGGGGTGGACCTCGGGTGGTGGTACGTGCTCTGGGTGCTGGTCATGCTGACGGCGGCTGCCAACGCAGTGAACATCACCGACGGCCTCGACGGTCTCGCCTCGGGTTCCAGCGCGCTCGTCTTCGGGGCCTTCGTGATCATCTCGTTCTGGCAGTTTCGGCACCCGGAGTTCTACGAGATCGTGGGAACACTCGAGCTGGCGCTGCTCGCGGCCGCCCTCACCGGGGCGGTGCTCGGGTTCCTGTGGTGGAACGCCGCGCCGGCCAAAATCATCATGGGTGATACCGGCTCGCAGGCTCTGGGCGGAGCGATGGCGGCGATGGCATTGCTCACCAACACCCACCTGCTGCTCGTCGTTCTCGGCGGCCTCTATGTGATGGAGACGATGTCGGTGATCCTCCAGGTGATGGCCTTCCGCGGCTTCAAGAGGCGGATCTTCAAGATGGCACCCCTGCATCACCACTTCGAGCTGAAGGGGTGGCCGGAAACCATGATCATCATCCGATTCTGGATCCTCGCCGCGCTGTTCGTGGGCCTCGGGCTCGGCCTCTTCTACGGGGATTTCATCGCTTCCGGGGGTATCGGATGACCGCGCTCGTGATTGGAACGGCAGTGAGCGGCAGGGCCGCCGCCTCGTTGCTCCGTTCCCTCGGCGACAAAGTGATCGTGTACGACGCCGACCCTGCTGCGATCGAGGGAGTCGACGCCGACGAAGTGCACGGGGGTCCGTGGAAACCTTCGCTGCTCGACGGCATCGACCTCGTGATCACCAGCCCGGGCGTTCCCGAA
The DNA here is from genome assembly GCA_040878325.1 of Acidimicrobiia bacterium. Taxonomy (NCBI): domain Bacteria; kingdom Bacillati; phylum Actinomycetota; class Acidimicrobiia; species Acidimicrobiia bacterium. The sequence goes on along the minus strand of JBBDMM010000012.1, from coordinate 173,391 downwards.
CATGCGCCACCGGTGCGGGATTCACTGGCGTCCGGCCTGCCGATCTGGAGCGAGCTTGAACTCGGGTTCCGGCACCTCCGCTGCCCGGTGGTGGCCGTGACGGCCACGAACGGCAAGACCACGGTGACCGAGCTCGCGGCCCGGATGCTGCGGTCGTCGGGCCTCGATGCTGCCGCCGCCGGCAACATCGGCGACCCGCTCTGCGGTGCCGTGGGCCATGACTGGGACGTCGTGGTCGTCGAGGCGTCTTCCTTCCAGCTCAGGTTCGTCGATACCTTTCACGCGGATGCGGCGGTGCTGCTCAATGTCGCCCCCGACCATCTCGATTGGCACGGGTCCTTCGACGCCTACGCCGCTGCCAAGGCGAGGATTCTCGAGCGGCAGACCCCCGACGACGTGGTCATCTACGACGCCGACGACGAAGGCGCATCGACCCTGGTCGCCGGCGCCCGGTCGCAACGGGTGCCGGTGAGCGGGCGCGCCCGTCCCGATGGGGGCTGGGGACCCGAGGGCGGCGCGCTGGTCATCGCCGGCCTCGAGATTCCGCTGGAGCAGATCCCCCGGCGGGATCCAGTGATGCTGGTCGATGTTGCAGCGGCGGCGCAGGCTGCCCTTCACGTGGGGGCCACACCCGGCGGGGTCCTCTCGGCAGTCACCGAGTTCACTTCCGGGCCCCACCGCCGCCAGTTCATCGGCACCTGGAACGGCGTCGCCTGGGTCGACGACTCGAAGGCGACCAACCCCCATGCAGCCCTCGCCGCGATCCGGGATCACGGCCCGGTCGTCTTGATCGCCGGTGGCCGCAACAAGGGCCTCGACGTGGGAGGACTTCCGCTCGAACCGAATGTCCGCCAGGTGTTTGCCATCGGCGAGGCCGCCGCCGAGTTGGCCGCCACCGGGGGCCCGGTGACCATCGTCGCCACCCTGGAGGAGGCGGTGGCTGCGGCAGATCACGCCAGCCGGCCTGGGGACACCGTGCTGCTCGCCCCCGGATGCGCCTCATTCGACATGTTCCGTTCCTACGCCGACCGCGGCGAGCGCTTTGCCGCAGCCGTCCTGGCGAGAAAGCGGGCCTGACATGGCGAACGTCGTTTCGATGCCGAGCGCCCGGGCCGCCTTGCGGACCATTCGCGCCGTCGAGCGGGGGGTGTCGCGCACGATGATGTTCCTGCTGGTGCCGGTGGTATTGCTCGTGATCATCGGCCTCGGCGCGATCCTGTCGGCGTCATCGGTCGTCGGTCTGCGCGAGACAGGCGACGGGCTCTTCTACTTCAAGCGTCAGATCGTCTGGCTGGTGGTCGGGGTGGTGGCCATGGTCGTGGCCGCATTCATCCCGTTGCGGTGGTGGAAGAAGCTTGCACTCCCGATGTTCGTGACGACCCTCGGCTTGCTCGTCACGGTCTTGTTCGTGGGCACCCGGGTGAACGGGGCGACCCGCTGGCTGATAGTCGGACCGGTATCGATACAGCCCTCCGAGATCGCCAAGCTGGCCACCGTCGTGATGCTCGCCACGGTCGTCAGCCGTCGTGAGCTGTCGATGAGGCGATACCGCGATTTCTTCGGACCCGTGGCCGCCACCGTCGGTCTGGTCGGCGGGCTGGTGATGCTCCAGCCCGACCTCGGGACCACCCTGCTCGTCGCCGCCGGGGCGTTCGCGGTGCTTTGGGCCAGTGCCGTCCCCCTGCGGCATGTGATCGGCACGGGCATCGGCGCGGGCGGCGCCGCCTTCGTCCTGGCGATAAGTTCGCCCTATCGGTGGGCGAGGGTGACCGCATTCCTCGATCTCCAGAGTGACCCTCTTGGCACCTCGTATCAGGCGGTACAGGGGCTGGTGGCCCTGGGAACCGGGGGCTTGTGGGGAGTCGGCCTGGGGGCGAGCCGGGCGCGATGGTCGTTCCTGCCCAATGCCCATACCGATTTCGTCTTCGCAATTCTTGGTGAGGAGACCGGGCTGGCAGGCTCGCTCGCCATCGTGGCGATGTTCGGCGTGTTCACCGTCGCTGGCACGCTCATCGCCCTACGGTGCGCCGATCGATTCGGTCGCCTTCTGGCGGTCGGCATCACCTCCTGGCTCTCGGCGCAGGCGATCGTCAACATCGGCGGCGTGGTCGGCCTCCTCCCCATCACCGGCGTCCCGCTGCCGTTCGTTTCGTCCGGAGGGAGCGCACTCGTGGTCTCCCTCGTCGGCGTCGGGGTGCTCGTGTCGGTGGCACGGCAGGCACCGACCTCCCCGGTGCCCGAGCGGTGATATTCGCCATCGTCGCCGCCGGGACGGGCGGCCATGTCTATCCCGCCCTCTCGCTGGCGCGGGCACTGGAGGACCTGGGAGTGCCCCAGCACGAGATCGGCTTCCTCGGCGGCGACCGGTTCGAGGCTCGGGCCGTGCCTGAGGCGGGATATTCGTTCAGGTCGTTCGGGCTGGCCCGCCTGCGCGACTGGTCGAGCCCGGCCAATCTCACGATTCCGTTCGTGGTCCGCCGCAGCGCCGCGGCGATCGCCGACCACCTTCGGGAGAGCGGCACCAGGGTCGTCGTGGGCATGGGGGGATACGTCTCGGTCCCCGCTTCGATCGCGGCCAACCGGGTCGGTGTCCCGTTCTTCCTCCAGGAGCAGAATGCCAGCCCCGGCCGAGCATCGCGGTTTGCAGCCCGGCGGGCCAGGGCGACCTTCCTCGGCCTCCCCGGCGAGTCGGAGCGGCTCCCCCGGAGCACCGTGGTGGGGAATCCGCTCCGTGGGGAGATTGCCGGGGTCGATCGCTTCGCACTCCGACCCGAGGCCCGCCATCGTTACGGGCTCGAGGCCTCGGGACCCGTGCTCGGAATCCTTGGAGGGTCACTGGGGGCCCGGGTGCTCAACGATGCCGCCGCGGCCATGGTGGACGGGTCGGGGGCGGCAGGGACGGTGCATCTCACCGGACCCGACGCCTACCCGGCCATGGCGCGGCTGGCATCCGAGGCCGGGGTACCGTGGACTTGCCGACCCTTCGAGGCCGAGATGCAATATTTCTACGCTGCGGTGGATCTCGTCGTCTGCCGTTCCGGAGCGATGACGGTGAGTGAACTGGCAGCCACCGGCACCCCCTCGCTCCTGGTGCCGCTCGACCGGGTGGGGCAGGGAGAAAATGCTCGGATGCTCGCCGGGGCTGGCGGAGCCCGGGTGGTACCGCAAGCCACCGCCGCGGCGCTTCCCGGCATCGTTCGATCCCTGCTCTTCGATGCCGGGGAGCTGGATCGGATGGGAGCCCGGGCACGCGGGGTGGGGCGTCCCGACGCCGGAGCCGTGATCGCCCGCCATCTCATGGAGGCGGCCGATGGCTGATCTGGTGCCTCATCGGCGGATCCATGTGGTCGGTGTGGGGGGAGCGGGAATGTCGGGTCTTGCCAAGATCCTCTCGCAATGGGGCCATCAGGTCACCGGGTCGGACTTGAAGCCGGGCGCCCACCTGAATGCCCTCGCCGGCACCGGGGTCGCCGTATGGGTGGGCCATCGGCCGGAGGCTGCCACCGAATGGGACCTGGTGGTGGCGTCGAGCGCGGTGCCGGATCGCGACCCCGAAATCACCGCGGCTCGCCAGCGGGGGGTCGAGGTGTGGGATCGTCCCCGCCTGCTCCAGGCGATCACCCGGCGGCTACGAACCATTGGCGTCACCGGCACCCACGGCAAGACCACCGGCACCGCCATGACCATCGCCGCGTTCCGGGCGCTTGGTCACGATCCGTCCTTCATGGTGGGGGGTGTGCTCGTCGACCTCGCCACCAACTCTCACCTGGGCGAGGAGGACCTGTTCGTCCTGGAGGCCGACGAGGCCTTCGGAACGTTTCTCTCACTCCAGCTGAAGGGCCTGGTGATCACCAATGTCGAGCCCGACCACCTCGACCACTACGGGTCGCTGGCCGACCTCGAGGATGCCTTCACCGAAGTGGCCGGGGCGGTGGACGGCCCGGTGGTAGCCGGCATCGACGACCGGGGCGCTGCGGCAGTTGCAGCCAGGGTCGATGGGGTCGTCGGGTACGGAACCTCCGACGAAGCCGCTTGGCACATCAGCGACATCGGGCACGCAGCGGATTCAGTGTGGTTCCGGCTCCGCGGCCCTCACGCGGACCTGCCGGTGCGGGTTCCCAAACCGGGAACCCACGTCGCTCGCAACGCGGCAGGGGTGCTGGCGCTCATCGGTGAGTTGGGCCTCGATGTCGTGGCGGCGGCTGCCGGCCTCGAGCGCTTCGCCGGAGTCCGCCGACGGTTCGAGACCAGGGCCCGGATCCGCGGGGTCACCGTGATCGACGACTACGCCATCCACCCGACGGAAATCGCCGCCACGATCGACGCCGCCAGCCAGGCGCGCCAGGGTCGGATCATCGCGGTGTTCCAGCCTCACCGATTCAGCAGAACCGCTGAACTGGGGGTGGAGCTGGGAACCGCCCTCGCCGGGGCGGCACGAGTGTTCGTCACCGACGTGTACGCGGCCAGCGAGACCCCGGTCCCGGGGGTGACGGGCAGGGTGGTGGCCGATGCTGCTGCCGGCGCCGGTGCCAACGTGTCATATGTGCCCCGCCGCGCCGACCTGGCGAAGGCGATCGCCGCCGAGGCGGTGGAAGGCGACCTGATCCTCATCATGGGAGCCGGCGACATCACGCTCGTGGCCGACGAGATCGCACCCCTGCTGGCGGGTGCCGGATGACATCACTCGCCACCCTCGTCGACCGCGGCAAGGTGACCGGCGGCGCCCCGTTGGCTCCACTGACCACCTACAAGGTCGGGGGACCGGCGAAGTTCCTGGTGGTGGTCGACGACGAGGACGACCTCCGACTCGCCGCCTCGCTGGCCGCCGAAGAACGGTTGCCCCTGATTGCACTCGGCCGGGGTAGCAATCTCATCGTCGCCGACTCCGGGTTTCCCGGGGTGGTGATCCGGCCCGGGCCTGGTCTTTCGGGATGGTCCCTCGGTAAGGGTGGCGTCGTGTCTGCGGGTGCGGGCACTCCGCTCCCGCTGCTCGCCCGCGAGACGGTGCGAGCAGGCCGGGGCGGGCTCGAGTTCTTCACCGGGATACCCGGAAGCGTGGGTGGAGCGGTTCGGATGAACGCCGGCTGCCATGGGAGCGACACGGCCGGCTGGCTGGTCAGCGCCCGGGTATTCGACCTCGTCGATGGCGCGGTGTCGTCGCCGACCCCGCTCGAACTGGACATGGGTTACCGGCACACCAACCTGACGGATCGGCAGTTCGTGGTCAGTGCCGCCTTCCGAACCGTCGACCGAGACCCGGGCGAGGGCGAGACGACGATTCGCGAGATCACCCGCTGGCGTCGCGACAACCAGCCAGGAGGAACCCTCAACGCGGGCAGTGTGTTCAAGAACCCGCCGGGTGATTCGGCAGGCCGCATCATCGATCACGCCGGCTTGAAGGGCCTCCGCATCGGGGGGGCGGCAGTGAGCGAGCGCCACGCCAACTTCTTCGTAGCCGATGCCGGGGTCAGCGCCGACGACCTGCGTCGGCTCGTGGAGGAAGTGCGCCGGCGCATTTTCGAGTCGACCGGCGTCGATCTCGAGCCGGAGATCAGGTTCGTCGGGAATTTTCCTCGATGACCGCGATCCGCGATCAGATCTCTGCCGACCGCAACCGCCCGGTCGCTCCCCGCCGCCGTCGATGGATCGGATGGCTCGTCCTTGTTTTGGTCCTTGCCGCCGCAACCCTGATCGCCCATAGCCCCTGGCTCTCCATCGGCGAGGTCGAGGTGCTCGGTCAGGTGCGGTCCGAGACTCGTGCCCGCATCGCCGGGGCGGGGGTGGGGGAGGGAGCGCTGCTGGTCTGGATCGATTCGGGAGCGATCGAACGGGCGGTGCTTGCCGACCCGTGGGTGAGCGATGTCCGGGTCGACAAGGTGTTTCCCAACCGGCTTGTGGTGGAGGTGCTCGAACACCGGCCGGTCGCATGGATCGAGGGGGTTCTCGGATGGATGCTGGTGGCCGAGGATGGCACGGTCGTCGCACGTGCCCCCGACCCCGAGGCGGGGCGGCTCCGGGCCTCGGTTGCCTTCCCCGATGTGGATCCCGGGGTACGTCCGGTCGATCCTGCCTGGCACGAGATCGTCGAAATGGCGCTGGTTCTCGACGAGTTCATCGGGGGCACCATCGTCCTCGAAATGCAGGGCGCCGAGATGTGGACCGAGGCCCTGGGCCATCCGGTCCGTCTCGGCCACCCGATCGACCTAGCCGACAAGGCGCGGACCCTGCTCGTCCTCCTGGGCCAGGAGCTTCCGCCGGGTGCGGTGATCGACCTCACCTCGGCGTCGCGTCCCGCCATCGTCGTCGCCGACCCTCAAGGCTAGGTCGAGGGTACTGAAGATGAATCGTGATCCTCGGGTCGAGGGTGGAGTATCCTGCCTCCCGTCCCCCGAGGTCGGTCGCCGGCCCCACAGTGGGCTGCAGACCGAGGAGAACCCATGGTGAGCAACGACGGTCTCCAGAGCTATCTGGCCGTCATCAAAGTAATAGGTGTCGGCGGCGGCGGCGTGAACGCCGTGAACCGGATGATCGATGCCGGGTTGCGCGGCGTCGAGTTCATCGCCATCAACACCGATGCGCAGGCATTGCTCATGTCGGACGCCGACGTGAAGCTCGACGTGGGGCGCGAACTCACCCGGGGTCTCGGCGCCGGGGCGGATCCCGAAGTCGGCCGCAGCGCCGCTGAGGCTCACCGCGACGACATCGAGGATTCGCTGCGCGGCGCCGACATGGTGTTCATCACCGCCGGCGAGGGCGGCGGCACCGGCACCGGAGGCGCCCCCGTGGTGGCCGAAATCGCCCGCAGCCTCGGAGCGCTGACGGTCGCAGTGGTGACCCGGCCTTTTGGCTTCGAGGGCCGCCGCCGCTCCGTGCAGGCGGAACAGGGGATAACCGCCCTACGGAATGCGGTGGACACGCTGATCGTGATCCCCAACCAACGGCTGCTCGAGCATGCCGACCAGAGCCTTCCCATCGTCGACGCGTTTCGCCTGGCCGACGAGGTGCTCCTCCATGGCGTGGGCGGCATCACCGATCTGATCACCACGCCCGGTCTCATCAACGTCGACTTCGCCGACGTGAAGTCGGTGATGTGGGGCGCCGGCACCGCGGTCATGGGCATCGGCAGGGCCTCCGGTGAAAATCGGGCGGTGCAGGCGGCGACCAAGGCGATCGCAAGCCCGATGCTCGAGTCGTCGGTGGAAGGCGCCAGCGGAGTGCTGCTCTCCGTTGCCGGGTCGAAATCGATGAGCCTCCACGAAGTGAACCAGGCGGCGACCACTATCGCCGAGCACTGCACCCCCGATGCCAACATCATCTTCGGCGCAACCATTGACGACTCGATGGGGGACGAGATGCGGGTGACGGTGATCGCCGCCGGATTCGGTGGCGGGCCGCCGGAGCGCCCGCGGATGCAGTCGCCGTCGGTTCAGTCCCCGTCGATTCCGAAGCCGACCCGACGCGACGAGCCCGCACCGGCAGGGTTCGACGACGGCACCGGCTCGCTCGACGATCTGGATATTCCCGACTTCCTCAAGGGATGATCCGGCCGCCGGGCTTTCGCGGCGCCGCGTTCGGTGACGAGTTCGACGGCGACGGTCGGTCCGACCCAGCGTCCCGAGCCGCGATCTCGACATCGCTCGGCATTACCGCCGACTGGGCGTGGCTCCACCAGGTCCACGGTCGTGAAGTCGTCAGAGTGTCTCGCCCGGGCCCTCAGGGCGATGCCGACGCGGCGTTCACGGCGCAGGCAGGGCTTCCCCTCGCCGTGTCCACCGCCGACTGTTACCCGGTGATCCTCGAGGCTGACGGCGCGGTCGGGATCGCCCACTCGGGCTGGCGAGGCACGGCCGCGGGCGTGGTCGCTGCACTCCGCCAGGCGATGGCAGCCGCCGGGTTCAACCCGGTACGCGCCGCGATCGGCCCCGGCATCGGCGCGTGTTGCTTCGAGGTCGGAGCGGAGGTGGCTGCGCAGCTTCCCGACCATCGACGCCAGACCTCGTGGGGCACCCTCTCGGTGGACCTGCGCGACGCCATCCTCGCCGCCCTCGACGGCCTCGATGTCTGGGACGCGGGCGTATGCACAATGTCGGACGACGGTTACCACTCATATCGGCGCGACCGCGCCGTCGAGCGGCAGGTGGCAGTGGCATGGCTACCGGGCTGACCGAAGTTCGGCGCAGGATCGTCGCGGCTGCTGAACGGGCCGGACGCGATCCTGGAGGCATCACAGTGGTCGGGGTGAGCAAGTATGCCGACGACGCCGCGGTCGTCGCTGCCCATGCCGAGGGCCTCACCGACTTCGGAGAGAACCGGGCCCAGGAGCTGGCGGCTCGCTCGGTCCTCCTCCCGGCCGGGGTCCGGTGGCACTTCGTCGGGCGCCTCCAGGGGAACAAGGTTCGACAGGTTCGACCGATTGTTTCCATGCTTCATTCGCTCGACCGCTCCGCCCTCGCCGAGCACTGGGTCAAGGGCCCGGGGATGCCGCCGCCCGTGCTGGTTCAGGTGGACCTCGCCGGGGAGGTGCAGAAGGGCGGCGTCGCGCCGGACCAAGCAGGCCAGTTGATCCAGATGGCGACATCGCTCGGCCTGGACGTGATCGGGCTGATGACCGTCCCGCCCCTGGGGGAGCGTCCCGAAGACTCCCGACCCTGGTTCCGGCGGCTGCGGGAGCTGCGTGACCGGATTCGCCAAGATCATCCCGCGATCGCCCAATTGTCGATGGGCATGACCGATGACTTCGAGGTGGCGGTGGAGGAGGGTGCCACCGTGTTGCGAATCGGACGGGCTATCTTTGATCCCGTTCCCCCAAAGGGGCTGAATCAGTGAGCATGTGGCAAAAGACACTCTTCTATTTGGGGCTCGTCGACGAGGATGCCGTCGAAGAGCAGCAATCCGGTGAGCAGGGCTGGGAGCAAGAACCCGTCGCCCCGCAGGGCCGCGAGCCCTCCCGGCAGACGGTGGGACGCCCTCCGACTGCTCGGCAGCCCCAGGGCCGCCAGCCCCAGGCGCGTCAGCCGCAACGCCCCCGCGTGTCGCTCGGCAACCGCAGCGAGCTCGACGAGCCCAACCTCGACCCCACCCTCACCACCGGCGAGCGCATTGCCGCCAATCGTCGCGGTGAGCCTCGAGTGGTCCCTGCCCCGAGCGGTGTACAGGGTCGCCGGGTAGAGCCCCCGATGACAACCCGGCGTCGCAGGGTCGGGGCGGATCCATCGATGTCGGAAGCAGGCGTGACCCTCACGCCGGCCGATCGCCCAATGGTCAGAACCATGTCGGACGCCGACCTCGAATGCGAGGTGATAGTCGCCCGGTCGTACACCGACGCGCAAGTGCTGGCAGACCACATTCGATCGAACATCCCGGTGGTCCTCGACCTGCGTAAGGTCGAACCGGCCATGGTGCGTCGGCTGGTCGACTTCTCGAGCGGGCTCACCTACGCCCTCGGCGGCTCGATGCGAAAGATCGGGCAAGGGGTGGTGCTCGTCAACCCGGCCAATGTGAACATCTCTCGGGACGAAAAGCGTCGCTTGAAGGAACTCGGCTACTACCAGGCGCCGGAAGAACCCTGACCGGTGGGGATCCTCTGCTTCCTCATCCAGGCGTACAGCATCGTCGTTTTCGCCCGGATCGTGCTCGAGTGGATCCCCGTCTCGTATGACCACCCGGTGGCCCGGGTGCGAGCCATCTTCCGCGCCGTCACCGAGCCTGTGCTTCGCCCGCTTCGCGCCCTGCTGCCGCCGGTCCGGCTCGGGGGGATGGGTCTCGACCTCTCGCCGTTGATCCTGCTGATCGGCTTGGGGATTTTGTCAGCGGTGATTTGCTGACCAGTCTCCAGTCTCCAGTCGCCAGTTCCGGGCAGCGATTGGCGATTGGCGATTGGCGAGAGCGCGGCGGTAGCGGGCCTAGCGCCTGCCGCTCGGGTCGATTGCGTAAGACTTCCGCACGCCGATCTTCCCGTCGGCGGTGTGGATTACGTGCTCCACCTTCTCCCGAATGGCCGTCTCGCGGCCCGCCTTCTGGGCGGCGGTCTTCGTCGAGAAGACCTTGCTCACCTTGGAAGCGCCGGCGCGTTTGTTGGCCCAGCCCTTGTCGTGGGGGAGGGTGTGAACCGCGCTTCCCTTTTTGGCCTTTGTCTTGGGAGTGACCTTCTTGGCGGCAGCCTCTTTTGGAGGTTCTGGTGCCTTCTTGGCGATGAACTTCTTGACTCGTAGCGCTACTGGCTCTCCGGCGGCGTCTTGGTTCGCGCCGGCTTCGCCCCTGGTGACTTTTTCGGCCAGTACTTCTGATGCGATCCACTCGGTGTGGTGCTCGAATGCCGCCGCGACGGCCGACGAGGCGGAGTCCCATGTGAGATCGATGCGGTCGGAGACGTCGAGGCCGGCATCCTTGCGTTCGCCCTGCACCAGCTTGACGATCTCGCGGGCGAGCGCCTCCCGGGCCAGTTCGGCGGTGATGGTGGTGTCGAGGGCCACCGACAAGCGCTCGCCGCTGGCCACCGCTACTCCCGGATGCGGCTCCCTGGACACGACCAGGTCGGCTACGCCGAGAGCCTCGCCCAGCAACTCGATCGTCTCGCCGGCCAGGACCCGGACAACGGCCGCAGGATCTAGCTGCTCGATGGCGGCGGCTGCTTCGGCCATCCGTGCCCCAAAGCGCGGTCCGAGGGTGCGGTAGTTCGGCTTGGCGGTGACCACCGCCAGGCTTCCCTCGTCGGACGAGGTGACCACCGACTTGACGTTGAGCTCGTCGGCAACCAGCTCGCGGTGCCGGTCGACTGCGTGGCGGACCTCACTGTCGTGGCTGACGACGGTCAGGGTGGCGAGGGGCTGGCGAATCCTGATCCCCTCCGTCACCCGAAGCCCCCTCCCGAGGCCGACCGTCTCGCGCACCGCGGCCATGTCTGCCTCGAGGCGCCGGTCGATCAGCGTGGCGTCCGACGCCGGATAGTCCTCATGGTGGACGCTCGCGGGGCCGCCCTTCGGCCGCGGCCTCCGGGCGACGACGAGCTCCTGGTACATCGCTTCGGTCACGAAGGGCAACACCGGGGCCATCAGCTTTGAAAAGGTCACGAGCACTTCATAGAGGGTGGCGAAGGCAGCCGGGCTGTCAGCGGCGTCGGTGCCCCGCACGGTCCAGAAGCGCCGGCGCGAGCGGCGGATGTACCAATTGGTCAGGTCGTCCACGAAGTCGATCAGCGGGGGAATGACGTTGTACAGGTAATAGCCCTCCATCTCCGTGTTGACCCGATTCACCAGGCTCTGCAGCACGGAGAGGATCCACCGGTCGATCTCGGGCCGGGCGGCGGGGGCTGGGGCGGAGGCAAGGTCTTCGACGGTGAGCCGCTCGGCGGCGGCGTAGGTGGTGAAGAACGAGTACGCATTCCAATAGGGGAGCATCACGGTACGAACCACCTCGCGAACGCCCCGCTCGGAGAATCGCATGGGTTCGGCCCGAACCAGCGGGGAGTTGATCAGATACGCCCGCAACGCGTCGGCCCCGGTCGAATCGATCAGGACCATCGGGTCCGGGTAGTTCTTGAGGCTCTTGGACATCTTGCGACCGTCCTCCGCGAGGATCAAGCCGTTGACCACACCGTTGCGGAACGGCACCGAATCGAAGAGCGCGGTCGCATGGACGACGAGGGTGTAGAACCATCCCCGGGTCTGATCGAGGCCTTCGGCGATGTATTGGGCCGGGAACCCGCGCTCGAATCGCTCCTTGTTCTCGAAGGGGTAATGGTTCTGCCCGTATGGCATCGCCCCGGACTCGAACCAGACGTCGAGCACCTCGGGGACGCGGCGCATCGTGCCGGAGCAGGCACTGCATCCAAAGGTCACCTCGTCGACGATGTGCTTGTGAAGGTCGTCGACGCGGACACCGCTTCGCTCGTGCAACTCTTCGATGCTGCCGAGGCACACGATTTCGTCGCATCCGTCGCACTCCCACACGGGGATGCACGAGCCCCAGAACCGGTTGCGGGAGACAGCCCAATCTCGCGCCTGTTCGAGCCAGTTGCCGAACCGCCGGGAGCCCACATGATCGGGCACCCAGTGGATGGTCTCGTTGAGCTCCACCATGCGGTCGCGGATCGTCTCGACGGCGACGAACCAGGTGGGGATCGCCTTGTAGATGAGCGGGGTGTCGGTTCGCCAGCAGAACGGGTACGAGTGCACGATCCGTTCGCTGCGGGCCAGTGCACCGCGTTCCCGGAGCAGCTTTATCAAGGTCGGGTCGGCGTCCTTGACCCTCACCCCTGCCACCTCGGGGATCTCCGCGGTGAATCGTCCCTCGGCGTCGACCGGGTCGACGAGCAGGTGGTCGAGGCCGACGTCGGTAAAGGCCGCCAGGTCGGCCTCGCCGAAGGCGGGTGCCATATGGACCAGGCCGGTCCCCTCCTCGACGGACACCTCGGAGCTGGGAATGACCACGAAGGCGCCGTCACCGGCGAGGGAGGCGAAGTAATCGAAGGCGGGCCGGTAGCGCGTCCCCAGAAGCTCTTCACCCGATGCCGTCACGGTTCCCGTGGTGCCCTCCGGCCAGTACGCCGATACCCGATCAGCGGCGATCCAATGGCGCCCCGGTTCGCCGTCGAGGGGCTCATCGATCCGCATGTAGGTGATGTCGCGGCCGACGGCCACTCCGAGGTTCGACGGCATCGTCCATGGCGTGGTGGTCCATACCAGGAGCAGGTCGCCGGGTTCCACCAGCCCGGTGCCCTCGGTCACGGCGAGTCGCACCGTGATGGACGGGTCTTCGACGTCGCGGTACTCCCCGAGGTTGACCTCGAAGTTGGAGAGTGGCGTCGCCGCGCCCCATGAGTACGGGAGCACTTTGAAGGCTTTGTAGACCAAGCCCTCATCCCACAGCCGCTTGAAGACCCACCACACCGACTCCATGAAGTCGGTGTCCATCGTCTTGTAGTCATCCTCGAAGTCGACCCAGCGACCGATACGGCGTGTGACCGACTCCCATACCTCGGTGTTTGCCATGACGCGCTCGCGGCACGCTTCGTTGAATCGGGCGATTCCGTAATCGCGGATATCCGATGGGCCGGAAAGGTCCAATTCGTCCTGCACCTCGAGCTCGATTGGGAGTCCGTGGGTGTCCCAGCCGAAGCGCCTCACCACGCGGTGTCCCCGCATCGTCCAGTAGCGGGGAACGATGTCTTTGAGGACACCGGCGAGGAGGTTCCCGAAGTGGGGGCTCCCGGTGGGGAAGGGCGGGCCGTCGTAGAAGGTGTACTCGTTGTCCTCGGGCCGCATCCGCACCGATTCGTGGAACGCGTCGATCCGATCCCACAGGTCGAGGATCTGCTCCTCGAGCGCGGGGAACGAGACATCCGAAGGTGCCCGGTCGAACGATGAGTCGGCCATGTCGTCCTCGGTCGGCGGTCGTGCCGCCGGGACGAGCTCGAGGCCCGCGGTACCACCCGGCTTGCCGCCTGGAGACGGCCGCTCATGGCCCCTTCTCGCGGGGAGGTCGGTGGGTTCTAATCGGGGTGGCCCGTTCTTCCCACGGCTCAGAGGTGATGCCCATCGGATCCGGGGCGCCGGCCTCACACCATTCGCCGGCTCGCTGAGCCCGTCCCGACCCGATGGCGTCCTCTTCGACGCCTTGCGGCTGAAAAGATAGCAGTCGAGACGGCCCCTGCTCCGGCTCCAGCCCCGGCCAGACCGGGGGATCGCTGATCTCTGCGCGATCACCAGTACTCGCCAGAATGGGTCAGGAGGTGAGATGTGGTCGTATCTGATCATCCGGAGGGGACGGTGGTGACCGTTTGGGTGGTGCCGGGGGCTAGCCGGGGCGAGATCGTCGGCGAGCACGCCGATGCCCTTCGTATCCGGGTGGCGGCGCCGCCCGAAGGGGGGCGGGCCAACCAGGCCGTGATCCGGTTGTTGGAAACCCAATTTCCCGGACATCGGGCCGTACTGCTGAGCGGCGCCACCACCAGGCGCAAACGAGTGTTGATCGAGGGCGTTTCACCAGCCAGCGCTCGATCGTCGCTGGGTATCGCCTGACCGGTCGCCCTTCTTGCCGGCAGCTGGTAGCGGGTAGCGCCCTGTTGCGGGCAGCGCCCGGTGTTGGCCGCCCGTGGTATCGTCGCTCGCTCGCAGGGAGGGCTCATGGCACGCGATCTCGCCCCATCCACACTGGAACGTTTCCGCAAACGGCTCGAGGTTGAGCAAACGCGCCTCGGTGAGATGGTGCGTGACATCGAGGCCGAGCGGGAAGAGGTGAGGCTCACCGAGACCTCGTCGGATCGCAGCCCCGATCCAAACACTGCGGAAGGCGGCTCTTTGGCCTTCGAGATGGAGAAAGAGCTGTCGCTGTGGCAAAACGCCCAGGACATCCTCTCGAAAATCGAAGAGGCCGTGACTCGCATCGAGGACGGCACCTACGGCCGCTGCGCCGAGTGCGGCTCTGCGATCCCGGTGGCAAGGCTCGACGCCCTCCCCTACACCAAACTGTGCGTCGACTGCTCGGCCAGCCGGCGCTGACCCCCAGAATCACGGCGCTGGTCGCCGCCGGGGCAGTGGTCGCCCTCGACCAACTCACCAAGTGGTGGGCGTCCGCGGTGCTGCCGGGAAACCCAATCGTCCTGATCGACGACTTCCTGCAGTTGAAGTACGTGACGAACACGGGCGCGGCCTTCAGCCTGCTCCAGGGGGCGGGATCGATCATCGCACTGTTGGCGATTGCGATCGTCGTCTTCATTGTGATTGTGGTTCGCAAGGTGCCTCACCGCCCGGAGGCGGCTGCGCTCGGCCTGGTGCTGGGCGGGGCCATGGGGAACCTGCTCGATCGAGTGTTTCGGGGCGACGGCCTTCTCGACGGTGGCGTCGTGGACTTCATCTCGTTCTCCTTCTTCCCATCCTTCAATGTCGCCGACTCAGCAATCACGATCGGTGCGTTTCTGGCGCTCTTCCTCGCGTTCAAGCGCGAATGAGGTTCGAGGTGCCGGCCGCGCTGGACGGTGAGCGGGCTGACTTGATAGTTGCCCGGCTGGGGAGGCTGAGCCGGGCACAGGCGAGGGCACTCGTCGACCTCGGGGAAGTAGTGGTGGATGGGGCGTCCACCACCTCGAAACGCCGGCTGGCGGCCGGCAGCGTCGTCGAATTCCAGCCGCCTGCGCCCGCCCCGAGTCTGGAACCGGAAATCGTCGACTTCGCGGTGCGGTACGAGGATCCACATCTGGCGGTCGTCGACAAGCCGAGCGGGGTAGTCACGCATCCGGGTGCCGGCAACCGAACGGGAACGCTCGCCGCGGGGATCCTCCATCGCTGGCCGCGGGTTCGGGGAGTCGGAGCAGAAGATCGATGGGGGTTGGTGCACCGACTCGATCGGGGGACATCGGGCCTACTCGTCGTTGCTCTCGACTGGCCGGCATATGAAGGCCTGCGGACGGCAATCCGCACCCACGCGATTGAACGGCGCTATCTGGCGCTGGTGGCGGGCCGTCCCGCCATTCCCACGGGGACCATCGATGCTCCGCTCGGCCGCGATCGGGCAAGACCGATGGAGATGAAGGTCGATCCCGAAGGGCGTCCGGCTCGCACCCACTACCGCACACTCGGCACTTGGGCAGAGCACACGCTGCTCGAACTTCGGCTCGAGACGGGCCGGACCCACCAGATCCGGGTCCACCTAGGGGCGATCGGCCTGCCGGTCGTGGGAGACGCGGTGTATGGGGTCGGGCGGGGAGCTCCCCGGGTGTTTCTCCACGCCGCCGGACTGACCTTCGACCATCCCGTCACGGGAGCCCGGGTGGAGGTGGAAAGCCCGTTGCCCGACGACCTCCAGGCAGTGATCGACGCTCTATGACGATGGGGATGGTCGGTGAGCGACACGCAATGAATACTGCGAGCAATGAGCAATGCGCGGCGCGCCTTGGCTCGTCGCGTTGATTCTGACCGTTCGCGCATAGCGCATAGCGCATAGCGCCTTCCGGTTCACCCGAAGAAGGTGCGGGCGACCTCGTACAACTCACGCGGCACCCCGCGGGGCTCGTCACCGAGCTCCGCCAGTGGCACGGGGACGATCGCGGTGCCGCGCACCGCCATCATCACGCCGCGGTCGCCCCGCGCCGCCGCCTCGATCGCCGCGGCCCCGAGCCGGCTTGCCAGTACCCGATCGCGGGCAGTCGGCCTCCCGCCGCGCAGGAGGTGGCCGAGGACGGTCACCCGGGTCTCGAATCCGGTGAGCGCTTCGAGGATTGGAGCCACCTCGTATGCCACGCCGCCGAGTCTCTCGAAGCCGTACGCGTCCTTTGGCAGCGGAGCGACGCGGGGGTTGTCGATGCCCTCGGCGACCACGACCACCGAGTAGTTGCGCCCGCGCTCGTGGCGCCCGCGGATGATTTTGGCGGCTTCCTCGAGTGGCATCGGAAACTCCGGAATCAGGATCACGTCCGCGCCGGCGGCGATGCCGGCGTGAACCGCGATCCATCCCTGGGTGCGGCCCATCACCTCGACGAGCTGCACCCGGTTGTGCGCTTCGGCGGTAGTGGTGAGCCGGTCGATCGCTTCCGTTGCGATCTCGACTGCCGTGTCGAATCCAAAGGACACGTCAGTGGCGGGCACGTCGTTGTCGATCGTCTTGGGGATTCCAATCACCGGAATCCCCTCGGCCTCCACGCGGGCAGCGGTACGGAGGGTGCCGTCGCCACCGATCACGATGAGAGTGCCGACGCCGTGCTTGTCGAGGACGGGACTGATTGAAGCGGCGCCATTCCCATGAACGAATGGGTCCCGGCGTGAGGTGCCCAGAATCGTGCCGCCGCGTCCGAGGACTCCGCGCACCCTGTCGCGGTCGAGGTCGATGGTGTCATCGTCCATCGTCCCCGCCCATCCGTTACGGAAGCCGACTACACGATTCCCATCCGCGATCGCCGCCGCGACGACTGCCCGGATTGCTGCGTTGAGTCCCGGGCAGTCCCCTCCGGCGGTGAGAAGTCCGACCGTGGGCATCTCAACGGGAGGTCTGATAGACGTCGATGAAGCGCCGGTAGGTCTCGCCGATCCGGGCCGCGGCGCCGGCGGTGGGGATCCGCTCATCCCGCCATCCGGCTACGGCCTCCCACCAGATCGAACGGCCGATTGCGAAACCCGAGTAGCCGGGCACGGGTGCTGCGGCGGATAGCCAATGGTCGACCCTCGCCTCGTCGGCGCCGCGGCCCAGCACCACGCAAGCAACCCGGTTCCGGCCGCCCGCACGAACCAGGTCGGCTATGAAGCGGCAGTCGTCGGTAGCGTCGATACCTTCGATCTTCCAGATATCCGGCTCGATCCCTGCGGCGCGAAGCTCCTCGATTGTCGCCAGCATCAGCGCGGGGCGGATCTGCCGGTCGTAAGCGTCGATGTCGCCGGCGACGAGCTCCTTCTGGCGGGGCGACGCCGGGACGAGCAGTTCGAACAAGAACTTTCTCCCTCGATCGTGGAGCCAGGTGCCGAGCGCGGCGAGGCGCTCGGCCTGGATCGCTTTCGTCGCGGGGTGGTCCTCGGGGTTCCATCGGACGAGGACCTTTGCAAAGGTGGGATCGAACTCCTCGATATGGTCGCCGAAGTCGTCGCCGTACTCGAAGTCGAACACGTCCTGGCCCGACTTCTCGACGGGCATCGCCAAAGGGACTCCCGCCCGGCGGGCCGCCCTCGCCACGTCGGCGCCCATCTCCTCGTCGACCAGCACGCCGGCGCCTGCAGGCAGCCCGGTGGCCATCGCCGACTCGAAACCCTCCCAAACGAGCCGTTTGGCTGAACTCAACCGGGCGGTGTCGGCTGCGTTCTCCTCTTCGATCCCGAACATCTTCGACTTGAAGCTGCCCCGATGATCGAACGCGAGCAGGAACAGGTCGCCGTCATAGCCGAGGTCCATGATGGGTTGACTCCGTGGTGTGGTCCGAGCGACATTGTAAGAAGGCCCACAGCCCACAGCCGACAGCCAGACGGATCTACGGGTTACGGTCCGTTCGAGTGGCCGAACGCTCACCACCACCGACAGAGCGTGGCTGGCTGGAGTCTGGAGACTGGTGGCTGGTTGGTCAGGGGCGGGCCCTGCCTGACCCTGACTAACCTCTGCTCACACGCCTGTAATTCTCTGAGGAGCATCGGTGTCAGGACGCGGTTTCGCCCATCTGCATCTGCACACTGAATACTCGATGCTCGATGGGGCGGCCCGGGTCGCCGATGTGATGCGGGCGGTCGTGGCGGATGGCCAACCGGGCGTAGGCCTTACCGACCACGGCGTCTTGTACGGCGCCGTCGACTTCTACCAGCAGGCGACCGCCGCCGGCGTCACCCCCGTGATCGGGATGGAGGCCTACCTGACCCCAGGTTCGCGGTTCGATCGTCCCGCTCGCCGCGATGACATCCGGTACCACATCACTCTCCTCGCGGTGACCCAGCAGGGCTACCGCAACCTGGTCAAGCTGGCGAGCCGGGCGTATCTCGAGGGCTTCTATTACAAGCCCCGGATGGATCGGGAACTGCTCAGCGAATACTCGGAGGGTTTGATCGCCACCACCGGATGTCTCGGGGGACACGTTCCGCAACTGCTTGCCCCGGATGCCTCGGCCGAGGAGGGGAATGTCGGTGGCCAACGCGACTACACGGCCGCGGTGTCGGCCGCCGCGATGTACCAGGACATCTTCGGCAAGGACAACTTCTTCGTCGAGGTGATGGACCATGGGGTGGCGGCGCAGCGGAAGGTGCTGCCCGACCTCCTGTCGATCGCCAAGGAACTGGGGGCGCCACTGCTTGCCACCAACGACTGCCACTACAGCCGGGTCGACGAGGCCGAGGCGCATGACGCCCTGTTGTGCATCCAAACCGGAGCGCAGATGGGTGATGAAGGCCGGTTCGCGTTCCAGGGCGAGGGGTACTACGTGAAGACCGCCGCCCAGATGCGCGGCCTGTTCCCCGACGAGGATTTCCCCGGAGCCTGCGACAACACCCTTCTCGTGGTCGAGCGGGCCGACGTCACGATGGACTTCGGCAACATCCTCCTGCCGAATTTCCCGGTGCCGGCCGGGCGTACCGAGAACGCCTACCTGCGCGACCTGGTCGAGGAGGGCGCCCGGTTCCGGTACGGGGATTCGCTGACGACCGAGATCCGTGATCGGATCGAGTACGAGCTGCGGGTGATCGACGAGATGGGCTTCCCCGCCTACTTCCTGATCGTCTGGGACCTGATCCGGCATGCCCGCGAGCAGGGGATCAGGGTGGGTCCGGGTCGAGGATCGGCGGGCGGGTCGATCGTCTCCTATTGCCTGCGCATCACCGATCTCGACCCGATCGCGTACGGGCTCATCTTCGAACGATTCCTCAACCCCGGTCGGCGGGAGATGCCCGACATCGACATGGATTTCGACGAGCGTTACCGCGCCGAAATGATCCGCTACGCGTCGGAGCGATACGGCAGCGACCATGTCGCCCAGATCATCACCTTTTCGACCATCAAGGGCCGCCAGGCCGTGCGTGATGCCGCCCGGGTTCTCGGCTATCCCTACGCCGTGGGCGACCGCACCGCCAAGGCGATGCCGCCCCCCATCCTCGGCCGGGAGGCGAGCCTGGCGCAGTGCCTCGATGACCTGCCCGACGACGCCGACTCTGGTCTGCGGGACTCGCATGCCAACGCCTCGGGGCTGCGCGAGATGTACGCCTCCGACCCTGATGCCCGTCGGGTGATCGATACGGCCCTGGGGCTCGAGGGGTTGCGCCGTCAGGACTCGATCCACGCTGCTGCGGTGGTGATCACCCCGGACCCGCTCACGGACATCGTGCCCATCCAGCAGAAGGGGGAGGACGCCGAGGTCGTCACCCAGTTCGAAATGCATGCAATCGAGCGTCTCGGGTTGCTGAAGATGGACTTCCTCGGGCTACGCAACCTCTCGACGATCGAGCGATGCCTCGAGCTGATTCAGGAGACGCGAGGCGAACGGCCCGACATCGACGGCGTGCCCCTCGACGACCCGCGTGTCTACGAGATGCTCTCCCGTGGCGACTCGATGGGCGTCTTTCAGTTGGAGGGGTCCGGGATGCGGTCGCTCATGCGCAACCTCCAGCCGGACCGGTTCAACGACATCGTCGCCCTGCTGTCGCTCTACCGGCCCGGGCCTATGGGTGCAGGAACTCACAACCTCTATGCAGATCGAAAGAACGGCAGGGTCGCCATCGGCCATCTCCACCCTGCGTTGGAGGAGGTGCTCGGCGACACTTACGGGATCATCGTGTATCAGGAGCAGGTGATGCAGGTGGCCGCGCTGATCGCCGGTTACTCGATGGAGGAGGCGGACAGCCTGCGCAAGTCGATGGGCAAGAAGATCGCGTCGGTGATGACCGAGCAGGAGCAGCAGTTTATCGAGGGCTGCATCGCGCAGGGACATCCACGAGAGCTGGGCAAGGAGCTCTTCGACCTGATCGCCCATTTCTCCGGATACGGCTTCAACAAGCCCCATGCGGTCGGCTACGGGCTGATCGCCTATCAGACCGCGTGGCTCAAGGCTCACTATCCCGCCGAGTACATGGCTGCGTTGCTCACCTCGGCCAAGCGCGACAAAGACCGGACCGCCGTGTACCTCAACGAGTGCCGGGTGATGGGCGTGCGAGTGCTCGTACCCGACGTGAACGCGTCGGAGTCGGACTTCGTGGCCCGGGACGGGGCAGTGCCCTTCGGCCTGTCGGCGATTCGCAACGTCGGTGAGGGTGTGGTCGAGCTGATCACCGAAGAGCGCCGCAAGAACGGTGTCTATGAGTCCTTCCAGGACTTCATCGACCGCGTCGACTTGTCGGTTTTGAACAAGCGCACCATCGAATCACTCATCAAAGCGGGCGCGTTCGATTCCACCGGCGCTCCCCGCAAGGGGCTGATGGCGGTGCACGAGCAGATGATCGAAGCGGTGGTTACCCGGCGGCGGGCCGAAGACATGGGCCAGTTCTCGTTGTTCGGCGCAGAGGAGCCGTCGACCCACTCCGGGGTCATCGACATCCCCGACATGGAGTGGGACAAGAAGGTGAAGCTTCAGTTCGAGAAGGAGATGCTCGGCCTCTACGTGTCGGATCATCCGTTGTTCGGAATCGAGACCGCACTCAAGGCGCTGGCGACCACTTCGATCGCCGGGCTCGAGGACCACCGCGACGGCACTGTCGCCAGCATCGCCGGAATCGTCAGCGCGGTCACCCGCCGCTACACCCGCGCCGGTGAGTTGATGCTCTATTTCACGCTCGAGGATCTGGAGGGGAGCGTCGAGGTGCTGGCGTTTCCCCGGACGGTCGCCGAGACCGGGCCTTTGGTACGTGACGACGCGGTACTGGTGGTGGCCGGCCGGGTCGACCAGCGGGGCGACAGCCTCAAGTTCATTGCCCAGAAGATTCACGAGCCCGACATCGACGCCGAGCGCGTCGTCCGCCTCCGGGTCGCCGCCCATCGGATGTCGGTGACCCTGGTGAATCGACTCAAGGATGTGCTGTCGAACCATCCGGGTCCGACGCCCGTCTACTTGCACCTCGAAGGCAAGCCCGCCGAGAAGGTGGTCCGGCTCGGCCCGGAGCACACGGTGGAGGCGAGGAGTTCTCTATACGCAGAGCTGCGGGCCCTCTTGGGCGCCGACTCCGTGCTCACCTAGGGCACCCCCTAGCGGGTGAGGCTCTCCGGATCGAGACCCCCTGCCTGCTCGGCGACGGCTGCCAGAGCCACGGGGTCGGCCGGCATCTCCGCAAGCCAGGGGACCACGATGGGGATGAGCCCATGGCGTAGCGAGATCTCCGTACGAATGTCCTCCTGCCGGGCGGCCTCGAATCCCCAGCGCGCCAAATTGGCATCGAGGGCGTCATCGGGGTCGGTGATGGCGTGAGCCCAGGCGGCGGGCAGCGCCCGGTTGAACACGACTGCCTGGGGTCGCCCGGCCCACGACGGCAACTCGTCGAAGAACCGGACCATCTCCCGAATCGGGGTTGGATCTACAGTGGTCACGATCACGGTCTTTGCCCGTCGCAACGCGGTTTCCACCTGCCGCGACCGCTTGGAGATGCCGTCATAGGTTTCGCGCAGATCGAGCAGAAATTCGGCCACATCTTCCAGCAGAGGACCCCCCAGCACGGCATCGGCGAGGCGAAGCGCGGGCCGGGCGGTGAAGGAGTAGACGGCTCGTCTGCCTGGGAGCTTGGGCCCGGTGAGCCAACGAAGGGCCCGGCCCGCCACCAGCGCTCTCATCCGTTGCGGCGAGGCCAGGAAGTCGATTCCACCGGACGACGGCGGGGTGTCCACCACCACCAGGTCCCAGACCCCCGAGTCGGCATGGGTCGTCATCTCCTCGGCCGCGGCGTATGCCTGACCCGACGGGAACCGGTCGGCTACGGCGCGAAACAGCGGGTTGGCTACCAGTCGGTCGGCGACGGGGCCGCTGGCGTGGGTTCGGACGATCGCCTCCCAGGAGGCCGCGGCGTCGAGCATCGCCGCCTCCAGGCCATCGATGCCGGGGACCGGCGTGGGGTGGTTTCCCAGTTCCAACCCCAGGGCATCCGCCAGGCGCCGGGCGGGATCCACCGTGAGCACGAGGGTCTTCGCCCCGTCGCGCGCCGCGGCGGCGGCGATCGCCGCGGCCATCGTCGTCTTGCCGACTCCGCCTGCCCCCACCACCAGCACGATCGTGGTCATTGGTTTCCCCAGAGCTCCGAGAGCCGACTTGCCACCTCGCCGGGAGTGCGCAGCCCGAAGAGCAGCGGAAACCTCATGTCGGGTTTGAGTCGGTCGAGATGAACTCGCTGTGCCGCCTCCAGCTCGAGGTGGAGCGTGGCGGCGTCGCGCCGGGACCCGGCAGGTTCCCGACCGATGCGTTCCTCAGGGATATTGAGGGGTGGCAGGACGCGGTTCGCAACCACCGCGGTGCCTTCGATCAAGCCCTCGGCGGCGAGGGCGGCCAGCGTCTCTTTCGTCTCAGCCACAGGCAGTTCCTCAGGCGTGGCTGTGATCATCAGGCCGGTCACGCCGGGGTCATGCAGGGTCATCCGCATCCAACTGGCCTGTTCCTTGACCCTTCCTCTCGGGACCAGCGACTCGATCGTCGCCGGGGCGCGCAGGTAGGACATGACCTGCCCGGTGGGAGGAGCGTCGGCCACCACGAGATCCCACCGATCGCGAGTCGCCTCGAAAAGAATCTTGCCCATGACCACGGTGTCCCGGATTCCGGGCACCGTTTCCGCGAGCACTCGAAACGCCCTGGTGGCCGGGCCAAAGCGAGGGACCTTGAGGCGGAGCCGCAGATACTCGTCGAGGGCGGCCGCAGGATCGACCGCCAGCGCGTGAAGTCCGGGTCGTACCAACGCGGGCTGCGTGCCCAGGATCGGGACCCGGAGGTGGGAACCGAGCCCGGTGGCGTCGGTCATGCCGATGGCGAGCACTTGCCTGCCGTGCTTCGCCGCATGGATGGCGGCGGCGGCGCTCAGCGCGCTCCGGCCCGCCCCACCCTTGCCGGTGACGATGAGGAGGCGCCGTTCAAGCATGCGAAAGAGGTTAGAGAAGGCCCGTCGTCGTTTCGGTGGGGGGCGAGCTATTCGCTCCCCACCTCACCCCGCTTGGTCGCCGAGGGGGACTCGCAGCACCAGCGCGTCGTCCTCGACCGAGACGGCGGCGTCGGCAACGAGCGAATAGTCGACAAAGTCCTGTTGCGCCCCGGCGAGGAACTTGCGACGCGCTTCACCTTCGAGGGGGGGAACGCCGCGCTCTTTGACCGCCTCGGCTCGTCGCCGAAAGCGCTCCTTGAAGGCATCTACGTCGAATGTCGCCATCGCTCCAACTCCGGTCGGCAGGGACTCAAGCCTAGAAGGCCGATCGGCCCATCCTCGTCAGTCGTCGGGATCGGCGACTCCAGCCGCGGCTCGCTTGGCTGCGGCCCGGCGCTCGGTGGCGAGCCGGCCCAGGCCGTGGTCGCCATGATCGACAAAGCGCATGGCATCGGCGATGGCCCGATGCCCCGCCTGATCACGTATCAACCGGTGCATCTCCTGGCAGACCCGCCGGTAGTCGGGGTGCCCGCCCTCGGCGGTTCGCAATTCGAGCAGGTGGAATGCCTCGCGGGCGTTGAGGTGCATGAAGAACCGGATGCGGTACGCGAACGGCACCGCGAATTGGGCGAGTTCGGCTCCGAGGGATGACGTCATCTCCCCGTGGAGCGCCTCGGCACGGGCCATTGCCTCATGCCACGCCCCTTCCGCCTCGACGTCGATGATGGACTCAGGCACCACGTACCCGTGGAGAGTTCCGAGCCGCTGCCAGTCGAGGGTGAGCATGCGATGGCGTTGGAGATCTCGGAAGATTCCGTAGTCACACAGGATGTCGAACCGGTAGGCGACCCGCTCCATCCCTCTACCGGGTTTGTGGCGGCGGTTCTCGCGGTCGCCAACGTAGGCGGCGATGACCCTCGACCGATCCTCCGCCGCCATCTGCCGCGCCATCTCGAGGAGACGGTCGTCCGGCAGATCGGTGTAGGAATAGAGCGCGGCCGCGGCGATCTTGGTCTCGGCATCGGTATCCCACTCGACCAGGGTCACCTCGGGGCGCGCCGGCACCGGCTCGGACATCTCTCCGGCCACCTCGCGCATCCGGGCTGCGGTGTCCTCTAGGTATCGACTCCACGCCCCGCCCCGTTCCGGATTGTCCACCCGGACGAGGAAGGCGGGAATCAGCTTCCGGAGCTCCGTCAGCATTCGGTCGGCCACCTGGCGCACCTCGGCGGTGGGGTTGGCCCGCATGCGAAGCAGCAGCATCTCGTACGCCTGTCCCGTGCCGTAGATTCCGACGTTCGACAGCGTGGCCGCGGGTAGCAAGCCGCGCAGATCGTCACAGACCCTCGCCCTGATCGTCGACCGGTAGACGAAGTCGGAATCATCTGATGACTTGGGGAACAACGACTCATAGTACGCGGTAAGTCGCCCGGTCAGCCCGGCGTAGGTGTCGAACAGGCGCTCCATCGTCGACGAGTACTCCGCTGCCAGCGGAGAGATGGCGACCTCGGGGGGGATGAGAAATCGATAGCGCCCACCGAGGCGTTGGTCGTAGAACATGTACCGCGTGCTCTGCTCCAGATACGCCGCCAGCCGTCCCCGTTCGAGGACCTTGGTGAGAATGTTGGAGGCCTGCTCGCAGGCGAGGTGCACCCCGCCGAGCTGCGCCACGGAATCGTCGCCGTACTGCGTGAAGACCCGGTTGTAGAGGTCCTCGGCCCGACCCAGCTTGATCCGCTCGTCGTCGCCCTCGAGTCCCGCGGCTATCGCCGCGATCCCCACCTCCGGGGCGTCGTAGAACTCATCGAGAAACAGTCGCCTCACCGACTTGGGAGAGCGGCTGTAGCGGGCGAACAGCGCGCCTTTGACGACTTCGGGGAGATTGACGAGCCCGACCACCGGCTCGGTGGTGTTGGTGAAGAAACGTTGGAGCACCGCGGTCTCGTCGGGCGTGAACGCCTCTGTGTGGTACCCGACCGGGGGCAGAGCCCCGACCAGATGCCTGGTCGTCGCAGTCATCTCACACCCATGTAATTCGCCACCGTTGCGACGGTATCACCGCGGCCGATGGTGGGGCAAGTGAGCCGCCGACGAACAAGAAGCTTGGAGCCGCAGGCTGATACCGTCCCCGGAGTGACCGGCATTCGGATCGTGATCGGGATCGTCATCGGGGCAATCGTGCTGATCGCCCTGGTGCCGATGTTCGCCCTGTTGGACCTTGCCGGTGGCGGGGACGGCCTGGGGCTGTGCACCGACGGTCTCGGATCGTGCCGCACCTCGTACTTCGATGGCCCGGAGCTGGTCGGGTTGCTCGTCGTGGTGCTCCTTCTCCTGCTGATGCTGCTCCGCGCAGCCTTTCACATTCGGTCTCTCATAGAGCAACGACGCGAGGCCGAGGGTGCGGCGGCAGAATTCGGGCGGAAACCGCATCGCCCCTGATGCCCGTCAGCGGGGTGCGCCGACTGCAATGGTCTCCAGGTCGTCCTCAGGACCGGTGCCGGCGAGGACGACATAGATCCCCCCGAGGATGAGCGCGGCCCCCACCAGGCCGCGACTGCCGAGGCGTTCGCCGAGCAGCACGGCGCCAGATAGTGCCGCGAACGCCGGTTCGAGCGCCAGCACGATCGCGGTCCTCGAGGGCCCCACCACCGTCTGACTCCACACCTGCAGGTAGAAGGCTCCGGCGCTGACGAGGATGCCGGTGATCGCGATCGCCGCCCACGACGCTCGTGGCGGTGTTCCGACGCCCTCCACCAGCCCGGAGGCGGCGAGGCCGAGCACGGCAGTGACAGCCAACTGCACGCCGGTGAACGAGAGGACCGGGTGTTGGTGGGCCCTGCGTGCCAGGAAGACGATATGAGCGGCGAAAGCCACGGCGCACCCCGCCGTGTAGGCGTCCCCTGCCTCGAGTCGAAAGCCATCGCCGATGGTCAGCACGCCGAACCCGGAGACGGCGAGCGCCGCGCCCGCGAGAACTATGCCGCGGGGGGTACGCCGACCGACGGCCGCTGCTAGCAGCGGCGTCAGGACGACGTAGAGGCCGGTCACCAGCCCGGAGTTGGAAGCCGATGTGGCGGTCAATCCCTGCGTCTGCAGGGCGTATCCGGCGAATAGCAGCACGCCGGCGATCGAGCCGTCGCGCCAGACCCGCCGCCCCGTGGGGAGTCGGATCGCGAAGAGCAGACTCGCTCCAAGAAGGAACCGCCACCCTACAAAGCTCAGCGGCGGGACGATCTCGACCGCATCCTTGACCACCACGAAGGTGACTCCGAACAGAAGGGATGCCACCGCCAGGGCGGCATACGCCATGACGGGCCGTCGAGTATTGGCCGTCAGGGCCGCCAGAGCGAAATCGCCGCGCCCGCCGCCACGAGTGCCATTGCCCCCACCAGCAGGGGGGCCCCCGGGCCCAGCGCCGCACCCTCGAGACCCGTTACGGCGTGAATGGCGTCCGTCAACTTCACCGCGGCGAACACCGTGGCGAGGCAACCGACCAGCGTCAGCGTGATCCCGATCACCGGGGAGTTGCCGCGGCTCCAGTCACCCCAGGCCGCCTTGACCACCACCGGGGCGGCAATCACCACCGCAGGCCATCCGTCACCGGCGATGCCGTCGATGGCGCCGAGCACCGGCAGCCTGGCGAAGGGGAGAAAGAGGGCGAGCACCCCGAACACTGCACCTGCGAGCACTAGCGGGCGGTGGGGGTGCATGTTCAGCCGGCCCGGATCGGCTTCGTCTGGGGAATCAACCGGTCAGTCCTCGCGTCGCCGGTCGCCGTCGTCGGCGGACCGGTCGCTGGCGGGTTCAGCATCGAAAGTCAGCGTCGCGTCGCCGTCCGTGTCGACGGATTCGAGAAATGCGGGGATCTCGAGAGAGTCGAACAGCGGTTCCCCGAACGGGCTGGTTTCGGGATCGCCCCTCTGCGGTGTCCGGCTGGGGCTCGGTGTGGTGGGCTTTGGATCCGCCGGGGCTGGCCGCGCCGGTTCAGGGCGCCGCTCGGTCTGTGCAGGCCGCGCCGCGGCCACGTCCTCCGCGGGGGCCGGCCGGGACCTGGCCGCCTGCGGCGTGCGCGGCCGGGACGGATGCGCCCCGGTTGGCAGGCCGAGAAAGGTGCGGGTGAGTCCGATGCCGATACCAACCAGGGTGACGAAAGTTCCGAACACCAAGAGGCGGGCACCGATGCCGACCGAGCCTCCCAGGGTGTCAGCGAGAACGGAGGCATCGAGATGCTTGACGATTGCGTAGGGGAAGGCCGCCAGGCCGAGGACGAGCGAGGCCCACGACAGCGGGCGGGGGAGCGGCCGGGTGTGGTCGGGGAGCAGGGTGATGAGGAAGATGGGGAGAAGAAGGGCGACCGCGGGCAGTGCATCAGCCTGCAGCGCGGTTCGGTTCCCGCTCGGAGAAGTGACGAACTCGAAACTCAGCGAGGCCATCGCAAGGAGCACTCCGACGTCGATCACGATTCGCGAGGCGTGAAACGCCAGGGTCGTGGAGGGTGGGCGATGCTGCGGCTGCAAATTGGGCTCCGGGGACGGCAAGGGAACTGGTCGCCGAGGTTAGAGGGTTTCGGGCACCCGCACGGTCCCCGAGGGAGAGAGGGCGGCGTCGGTACCATCGCCGCCGATGGCACCCGCTTCTCCCTCCTCCGTCGCCGAGGCCGCGGAGCGACGCCGGGCACGCACGATCTTGAATCGACTCCAGCGTCGCTATCCCGATATCGGCACGGCGCTCGAGTACGACAACCCGTGGCAGTTGCTCGTCGCCACTGTGCTGAGTGCCCAGACGACCGACGAGAACGTCAATCGGGTGACCCCCTCGGTGTTCGCCCGTTGGCCGACGGCGGTCGACCTGGCCAACGCCGACCCTGATGAAGTCGAGCAGGTGGTTTACTCGGCCGGCTTCTATCGCCAAAAGACCAGGGCGATCATCGCACTGAGCGCGGATCTCATCGATCGGTTCGATGGGGAAGTGCCCGACGACCTCGGCCGCCTGGTCACACTCAAAGGTGTCGGCCGAAAGACGGCGAGCGTGGTGCTCGCCGAGGCATGGAGCAAACCCGCCATCGCCGTCGACACTCACGTGAAGCGGGTGGCGCGCCGCTTGGGGTTGACCGCGGCAACCGATCCGGTGAAGGTCGAGGGAGATCTCCGGGGCCTCTATCCACGCGCCCGGTGGGCGGGCATCTCGATGCGGGTGATCCAGTTCGGTCGGGATGTCTGCTCGGCGCGCAAGCCCCGCTGTTGGGAGTGTCCGTTGCGGGACCTGTGCCCCTATCCGGACAAGACGCCTCCCCCGTGACCCGGTGGCGGTCGCCCCATGACCGGGCAATCGCCGCGCTGGCGGTGCCGGCGTTGGGATCCCTCATTGCCGAGCCGGTTCTCAGCCTCGTGGACACGGCCTTCATCGGCCGGGTGGGCACCGATGCCCTCGGTGCGCTGGGGGTGGCGTCTGCCGTATTCGGCCTTGCGTTCTTTCTCTTCAACTTCCTCGAGTACGGGACGACGACGGAAGTGGCCCGGGCGGTAGGAAGGGGAGATCTGGCGGCGGCCGGGCGAGCCACCATCACTGCCGGGGTGCTCGGCGTCGTGTGTGGTTCGGCGGTCGCCATCACGCTGGTGCTGCTGCGGACTCCGATCGTCGAGATGCTTGGTGCCACCGGCGGGGTGAAGTCGGGTGCGATGGTATATATCGGTATCCGTGCCCTGGCAGCGCCGGCGGTGTTGCTCAGCCGGGCCGCCCACGGCGCGTACCGCGGTTACCAGGACACCCGCATGCCGTTTGTCGTCGCGCTTGGGGTCAACGCGGTCAACCTCGTTCTCGACCCGATACTCATCTTCGGGTTCGACTGGGGGGTGGCCGGGGCGGCGTGGGCAACCGTGACCGCTCAGTGGATCGGGGCTATCTGGTTCGTCGGCCTGTTCGCGCGGGGGCGGGCACGTTTCGGCCTCGTCGGGGCACGACCGGTCGCGGGGGAGGTTCGCCGTTTCCTACGGGTGGGACGGGATCTGGCGATCCGTACCGGGGCGCTGCTGGCCACTTTCACGATCGCAACGGCGATCGCCACCCGAGTGTCGGACGTTGCCGTAGCGGCCCATCAAGTGGTGTTCCAGCTGTTCCTCTTCCTGGCGCTCGGGCTCGACGCGTTGGCCATCGCTGCCCAGGCGTTGGTGGCGCGGGTGCTCGGGTCGGGTGACCGGGTGGCGGCCCGACAGGTCGCAGACCGCCTGCTGGTGATCGGGGTGGCGGTGGGGGTAGTGGCCACCGTGGTCCTATGGGCGCTCGCCCCGTTCATTGCCGGATGGTTCACCTCGGACCCGGAGACCCGCGAGGCGATCGAAAGCGCCTTCACCATTCTCGTGCTGATGCAACCGGTCGCGGCAGTCGTGTTCGTCTGGGACGGCGTGTTCATCGGCGCCGGTGACTTCGGATTCCTCGCGGTCGCCATGGTGGTGTCGTCGGCCATCGCGGTCGGGTTGCTCGGACTGGTGCTGCCACTCGATTGGGGACTCGATGGCGTGTGGTGGTCGCTTGGCGCTCTCCTGGTGATACGGGGCCTCACCCTGGCATGGAGACGGGCGGCTCGGCAGGGCCCGTTGGCGAGTCCGGCACGAGGCTGATTCCCTTCGTCTCCGGGAGCAGTGCGATCACGCCGCTCGACAGCAGCAGAAAGCCCCCGAGGATGGCGATCGTCTGCGGGACGCCCCAAGCGTCGACGGCGAACCGACCCGCGGCGAATCCGGTGATGCCGCCGAGGACACTGGCGTTGACGATCCAGGCCCCCGCGGTCGCTCGAAGGTCGGTCGGGAAGAGCTCTGACCGCTGCGACGCGAATGCCGGTCCGAAGGCCGATCCACCCAGGGTCGACAGAAAGATGCCAACGGCAAGCAGCGGACCTGTCTCGGCGAAGTAGACGCCGACGCCTCCGGTGACGCCGATGAGAATCGCCACCGCCTCGGTTGGCCGTCTGCCGGCGACATCGGCGATCCTTCCGCCGGCGAGGAGGCCGATCGCCACCCCGGGCGCGCTCGTGGCGGCGAGCAGCAATGAGGCCGAGCCGGGCGACCAGCCCAGGACGTTCTCGAGGCGAACCAGCAAGAGGTTCGCGGTCGGGGCGGTGAATGCGGAGATGGCGAACGACAGCAGCGCCATCGGCCAGAAGCGGGCGGCATGGCCGCGACGAAACACGGCCGCCAGCGGGGGACGAGCGGCCGGGATCTGGAATGCGCGCGACTCTCGGACCCGGCGTGCCAGAAAGGGGAGTGCCGCCAGTGGCACTGCGCTCAGCCCGAAGAGGAGGCGCCACTCGTCGCCGCCGGCACCGAGTGGGCGGAGCAACAGGCCCACCCCAGTCCCAAGCGAGGTGAACAGCGCATACAGGCCGATGGCGTATCCCCGAATCCGGGGTCCGATCTCCTCGGCGAGGACGACCAGGGCCAGCGAGCCGACGGCAACTGTGCCGATGCGGGCAATGGCCTGGCTGATGGTGAAAGAGCCGGTACCCGGTAGCAGCGCCGTCACCAGATTCGCCGAGGTGAGGATGGCGAACGCCACCAGCAACGGAAGGCGACGACCGCGATGATCGCTCCACCACGACAGCCCCAGGGCAAGCAGCGACGCGGCGCGGATGGTGGCCATCAGGTCGAAGACTTCCGCGTCGGATAGGGCCAGGTCGGTCTGAACGAACGACAGGGCATGGGTGACCACGGTCCCCGCCCAGCCCTGAGTGAGGGCCACCACCGAGAACAGGGTGAGAATGACGGCTTCGCGATGCTCGATCCGAACGGCGGGTCGGAGCGCCCGGAGCAGCCCCACCGTCAGGCGATCTCGCTGCCTGGCGCCACGGGCCGATCGGGGCGGAGCAGCACGACCCCATCGTCGGTGAGAACGCCAAGCACCAGCACGTCCGAGCGGAAGCCGGCGACCCTGATCGGTTCGAAACCGGTCACCGCGATCACTTGCATTCCGGGCAGCGCGTCGACCCTGTAGAGGTCGGTGATCTTCGCCGACGACTGCAGTTCTCCCAGGTCGCCGAAGTCGATCCAGAGACGATACGACGGCATCCATGCTCCGTCGTTCGTCTCGGCACGCTTGATCGTCCCCGCGCGGACTCTGAGTTCGTGCCAGTCACTGATGGTGGGCACCGCCGGGAGGTTACAGGGAACAAGGGGGGCGTCCGTTAGCGTTGGCGAGCAGAGCGCGGAGACATCGTGGACATCGGCAACGTCAATGTGATCGCGGCCTTTCTCTTCGGAGCGCTCTCGTTCTTGTCGCCGTGCGTCCTCCCGTTGCTCCCGGGCTACTTGTCGATGATGTCCGGGTACTCGGCGGCCGACATGGCGGACGGGAAGGTGTCGACCCGGCGGATGCTGCGGGTGACGCTGTTGTTCGTCGCCGGGTTCACCGCCGTATTTGTCGCCCTCGGGGCGACGGCCACGTCGCTGCGCGGGCTGCTGGTTCGCAACGAGAGCACGATCCTCGCCATCGCCGGGTGGATCGTTCTGGGGATGGGTTTGTTCATCGCCCTGTCCGCGCTCATCAATCCCCGGCTGCTCGCCCCGTTCATGCGCGAGCGCCGGGTCGACGTCAGGCCCTCCCGCCTCGGCCCGTGGGCCGCGCCGGTGATGGGGGCGGCGTTCGGCTTTGGATGGACCCCATGCATCGGACCGACCTTGGGGGCGATCCTCACCGTGGCCGCCACCGAGGACACCGTGGGGGAGGGCATGTTCCTGCTCTTTGTCTACTCCATGGGGCTCGGTGTCCCCTTTGTGCTCGCCGGGCTTGGCATCAACAAGGCGTATGGGGCGTTCGGCTGGTTCAAGCGCCACTTCACACCGATCACCGTGGCTTCGGGCCTGCTCCTTGCCGTGTTCGGCCTGCTGATGATCTCTGGCCGGCTGATCGACCTCAACATCTGGTTCCAGCGGATTCTCCCAGAGTGGTTGTGGAACGTATGAAGCCCGTGGCTCCGGGGAACTGTCACCCGCTCCCGGTCAACCGATGCCTGCCACCCGCGGCACAGTGCCCCCCGCGTCCCCGATGACCACGACACCTCTCTCTTATGGCGACACCACCGGCGAGTACTTTGCGGCGCGCCGGGGGGCGGCGGTGGTCCAGGGATCACACGATCTGATCTGGGTCGACGGACCCGACGCAGTCCGGTTCCTCGACGGCCAACTGAGTCAGGATCTCGGCGTGATGAAGCCCGGCGAAGTGGCGCGATCGTTCCTGCTCGAACCCCGCGGGAAATTGCGGGCGATCCTTTGGGTGCTGAGGGGTGCGGACCGGGTCGGCCTGGTGACAGACCGCGGCGTGGGCCCGACGGCGGCGACACTCCTCGAACGGTTTCGCTTTCGAGTCGACGCGACCATCTCGCTCGACGATCGGCCGATCGCGGCTCTGTGGGGGCCAGAGGCCCCGGCGGTGTTGGTGCACGCAGGTTTGCCGGTCCCGGAGGGATGGGCGGTGGCAGCCGACGGCTCGGTCGTCGCCTCGATTCCGGTAGGAGTTCCTCGGTTTCTCGTCGTGGGCGGTGCCGACCTGGCGGGCGCCCGCCCCATCGGCTCGATCGCGGCGACCACCGTTCGGATCGAGGCCGGCGAGCCGGTGATGGGCCAGGATGCGACCGAAGCGACCATTCCCCAAGAGACGGGACTGGTTCCAGCCGCAGTCTCGTTCACCAAGGGTTGTTATGTCGGCCAGGAACTAGTTGCCCGGATCGATTCGCGGGGCCATGTGAATCGCCTCCTCCGCGGCATCGTGCTGCGCGAGACGGTCGTGCCGCCGGTGGGAGCAGACGTCGTCCACGGCGGCGAGGTGGTCGGGGCGCTCTCATCCGTCGGTGAGTCACTGACCCTGCGGGCCCCCATCGCCCTCGGCACGATCCGGCGGGAGGTCGAACCTGGAACCGAGGTAGAGATTCGATGGCCTGGTGGTGCCGCCTCGGCAGAGGTGCGGGCACTCCCACTGGACGACTTCGATGTTTCATAGATCTCTAACAATCGTTCCCGAAGATCCTCCCATGGAGTTGGCGCGATGACGACAAATCGGGGCACGGTGGTGCTCATCGAAGACGAGGAGCCAATCGCCGACCTCGTCCGGATGTATTTCGAACAGGAGGGGTTCAAGCTGGTCCACGCGCCGGATGGTGAGCGTGGGCTCGACGCGGTCCGCGATCGTGATCCCCGGGTGGTGCTACTCGACATCGGACTCCCCGGGATCGACGGCATCGAGGTGTGCCGTCGGATCCGGACCTGGTCGGACGTCCCGGTGATCATGCTGACGGCCCGAGATGGGGAGGTGGACAAGATCGTCGGGTTGGAGATCGGTGCCGACGATTATCTCACCAAACCCTTTTCGCCCCGGGAGCTCGTTGCCCGCGTCCGGGCGGTGCTCCGCCGCTCGGAGGAGCCTCCGCGAGCACCGGCGATCCTCGAGGTGGCCGGGTTCGAGATCGACTCGGGACGGCGCGAAATCCGCCTGCCCGGCGGGGGAGCCGTCCGTCCAACGGCGCGCGAGTTCGACCTGCTCTGGTACCTCGCAGAGAATCGAGGGCTGGTGCTGTCACGCGCCCAAATCCTCGAGGCAGTATGGGGTTACGACTACGTCGGCGAGACCCGAACGGTCGACGTGCATGTCCGCCAGCTCCGCAAGAAGCTCGAGGGTCTCCCGATCGAGACGGCATGGGGGGTCGGCTACCGGATGGGGGACACGTGAGAGTCGCCAGTCACCAGTCCCCGGTCTCCAGCAGAACCCTTGGCTTTCCGTCGGTCCGTACTGCCGGGGGACTCGGGACTGGAGACTGGGAACTGGGATGAAGCGCCGGTTCTTCTGGGGGATGGTGGGGGTGGCCCTGGTGACTCTGACCATCGGGGGGCTGACCGGCGCCATCTTGATCAATCGGTCGGTCGAGTCGTCGGTGAGGTCCGAGTTCGCGCGCCAGGCCAACGCCACCGCTCGCATCATCGAGGCCGAACTGGCTCGGACTCCTGGTCTTGGGGCCCGGAGCCTCGCCGGGGTGCTGGCAGTGGTCGCGTCGATCGGAGGGCACGACTACGTCGAGGCGGCGCTCGTAGGGCCGCGGGGGACGGTCACCATCCTCG
Source organism: Acidimicrobiia bacterium (assembly GCA_040878325.1). Lineage (NCBI taxonomy): Bacteria > Bacillati > Actinomycetota > Acidimicrobiia > Acidimicrobiia bacterium. The sequence goes on along the minus strand of JBBDMM010000012.1, from coordinate 138,797 downwards.
GCGATGGCACCGCCCTCCTCGACCTCGTTCCCGATCTTGGGAATCTCAGCGCCCCCCTTCATTTCGACGCGACGGTGGACGGGACGAAGGTGGCCGTGGTGGCCCAGCCCTTCGCCACGGGGAACCGGGGCACGGTGGTGGTCGTGATCGGCACCACCCTCGAGTTGGTGCCGTGGCGCGAGGTGCTGTTTCGGCTCGGCTGGGCAATGGTGCTGGCGGTACTGCTGGCTGCGGTGCTCGCGGGCTCGTTCGCTCGAGTCGCCGGGCGGCGCCTCGAGGCGTTGCGGGACGCCTCGGGCGACATCGCCGGCGGGGATCTCGGTGCCAGGGTCGAAGTGGACGGTGATGACGAGGTCGCCCAGGTGGCGGTGGCGTTCAACGAGATGGCCAGGCAGCTCGAGGCCTCCCGTCGCCGGGAGCGAGAGTTCCTGGTCTCCGTGGGCCACGATCTCCGCACCCCGCTGACGACGATCACCGGGTATTCCGAGGCGATCCAGGAAGGGCGGGTCACCCCGGAGGAGATGACGCGAGTCGCCTCGGTGCTGCGGATCGAGGCATCTCGGCTCAGCCGACTGGTCGAAGACCTGATGCTGCTGGCGCGGATCGAGGCGCGGGAGTTCAGCCTTCGTCCCGAGCCCGTGGACCTCGCCGGGCATCTCAAGGGCGTGCTCGAGGGCTTTCGTGAGCGTGCCGACTCGGCGAGGGTTCGCCTCGAGTTCGATCTGGCGGATGTTGGCGCGGTGGAGATCGACCCCGATCGCATCGCCCAGGTGGTGGGCAACCTGCTGGAGAACGCGCTGCGCTACACCCCCGAGGCGGGAAGCGTGACGCTGCGACTCGAGCGGCGACCCTCCGGCCTGAAGATCGAAGTGGCGGACTCGGGGCCCGGGATGGACCAATCGGACGTCCCGCACATCTTCGAGCGCCTCTACGTGGCGACCCGGTATCGACCGGTGCGACCCGAAGGCAGTGGCCTCGGTCTGTCCATCGTTCGCGAGCTGGTCGAGGCGATGGGCGGCACCACCGAAGTGGTGAGCGCACCTGGTGAAGGGACCACGATCCGGGTCCTGTTGGGATGAGAGTCGAGACTCACGATCCGATTGACGCCGAATCTCGTTTCTCGACCCCACTCTCGACTCTTGGCTCTTGACTCTTGGCTCTTGACTCTCGGCTCTTGACTCTGTGGTTACTCTCCGCCGCGCATGACCGACTTCCTCCGCGTTGCCTGTGCGCAGATCGACCTGGTGGTCGGCGACCTCGGCGGCAACGCTTCCCGCATCGTCGAGGCAATGGCGTGGGCCGAGGACTGCCAGGCGGACGTACTGCTCTTGCCCGAACTGGCCCTCACGGGGTATCCCCCCGAGGATCTCGTACTCCGGGACGGCTTCGTGTCGGCCAATGTCGCCGAACTTCGCACCATCGCCGAGCGCTCCGGGTCGACGACGTCGGTTATCGGCTTCGTCGATCGGACGGGCGGGTCGAACCGCGACGATGCCGGCCATCGGCGGGTGCACAACGCGGCAGCGCTGGTCAGCGGAGGCCGGGTGCGCGGCATCTATCACAAATGTCTACTCCCCAATTACGGGGTGTTCGACGAAGACCGTTACTTCTCGGCCGGCCAGCGACCAGGGTCGTTGTGGGAGATCAACGGCGCCGTCGTCGGCGTGTCGGTGTGCGAGGATATTTGGGTGCCCGATGGCCCCCCTTCGCTCCAAGCCAAGGGCGGTGCCGACATCCTGCTCAACATCAATGGCTCGCCCTACCACCAGGGGAAGGGGGTCGAGCGCGAGCGGATGATCGCCGATCGAGCCCGGGCCTACGGCGTGCCCGTGGTTTACCTCAACTCCGTCGGCGGGCAGGATGAACTGGTCTTCGACGGCCAGAGCATGGTGTTCGGCGCCGGGGGCGACCTCCTCTACCGGGCGCCCCAGTTCGAGGAGGATCTCTTCTGGGTGGATGTGCCGCTTCCCGAGTCGGGTCGGGCCGATGTGGACGCGTTGCCCGTATCGTCTGGCGACCTGCTCGAAGGCGACCCCGAGCGGCCGCCGCCCTCGCACGCACCCCTCGAAGAGGATGCCGAGGTGTATCGGGCACTGGTGGCGGGGCTGCGGGGCTATGTGCGAAAGAACGGGTTCGATTCCGTCGTCATCGGCCTCTCCGGCGGGATCGACTCCTCGCTGACCGCCGTCATCGCTACCGACGCGCTGGGGCCGGAGGCGGTGTGGGGCGTGACCATGCCATCGCGCTACTCGTCGGAAGGCTCGGTGGCCGACTCCAGTGAACTCGCCGGGAACCTGGGCATCCGGTTCGACGAGATCTCGATCGAGCCGCCGTTCGAAGGCTTTCTCGAGGCCCTGTCGGGGGTCTTCCAGGAAACCGGCGAAGACGTGACCGAGGAGAACCTTCAGGCCCGGGCACGCGGGGCGATCCTCATGGCGCTCTCGAACAAGTTCGGGGGCATGGTCGTGGCGACGGGGAACAAGTCGGAGATGTCGGTCGGCTACGCCACCCTATACGGAGACATGGTGGGCGGATACGCGGTGTTGAAGGACATCTACAAGACCCACTTGTATCGGATCGCCCGGTGGCGGAACCGCGAGGGGTTGGTCATTCCCGAGGCGGTGCTCGAGAAGCCGCCGTCGGCCGAGCTCCGACCGAGTCAGGTCGACACCGACTCGCTCCCGCCCTACGAGGTGCTCGACCCGATCCTCATGCGCTACATCGAGGGCGACCAGACCGCGGACGAGATCGTCGCCTCGGGGTTCGATCGTTCGTTGGTGAGGCAGATCACCCGAATGGTCGACCGCAACGAGTACAAGCGCCGCCAGGCCGCTCCAGGTGTCAAGATCACGACGAAGGCTTTGGGCCGGGACCGCAGGTTGCCGATCACCAACAAGTACAGCTGAGAGCCAAGAATCAAGAGTCAAGAGCCAAGAGATTGAATTTCGAATCTTGATTCTTGACTCCTGAATCTCTTTGTGCCGGGAGGGGGAGTCGAACCCCCACGGGCTTGCGCCCAACGGATTTTGAGTCCGCCGCGTCTGCCATTCCGCCACCCCGGCGCGAGGCACGATGATACGGGTCGGGCACATCCTTGCCACTGTTAGGTTGCCGGCGATGAGACGCATCGAGCGTCGGATTCTCCGCATCTCCGACGAACTGGGGCACTTGCGCGAGCAGGTTCGCCTGACCGAGGAGGAGTTGCGCATCCACCAGCACCTCGACGACGACGCCCGCCGCGATGCGGCGGTCGGAGGCCCGCTCGAGCGGGAAGACGCCCGCATCACCTCTGGCGACGTCAACCGATTCGAACGCCTGCTCGTCGACCTGCGATCCCAGGAGTCCCGTCTCGAAGAACAGCGCCGACGGCTGCTGGGCCGGATGTAGAGAGCCAAGAGTCAAGAGCCAAGACGGAGTTTCTTGATTCTTGATTCTTGGCTCCCTTCCTTCGCCGCCCATCGCTCCACTGCATGGGCCACCTACCATCGCCTCAATGCCCACCCTCGCCTTGATCGACGGTCACTCGCTGGCGTATCGCGCCTTCTTTGCACTCCCATCGGATCTGGCGACCCCGAGCGGGCAGGTGACCAACGCGGTCTACGGCTTCACCTCGATGATCATCAAGCTGCTTGGTGACGAGCATCCCGAGGCGCTGGCGGTGGCGTGGGACACCCCGACGGCGACCTTTCGTTCCGAGCGATACGTCGAGTACAAGGCGCAACGCGCTGCTGCGCCCGACCTGTTCCGCAGCCAGCTGCCGCTGATTCGCGAGGTGGCCGATGTGCTCAACCTCAAGCAATTCGAGGCGCCCGGCTGGGAGGCAGACGACATCATCGCCACCATCGCCCGCAAGGCGGCTGCCGATGGCTGGGACGTGCTGATCGTCACCGGGGACCGCGACGCCTTCCAACTGATCGAGGGGACGATCCGGGTCTACTACACCCGCCGGGGGATCACCGACACGATCATGGCCGACGCGGCGTATGTAGAGGAGCGCTACGGGGTGCGCCCCGACCAGTACGCCGACTACGCCGCGCTGCGGGGCGACACGTCGGACAACCTGCCAGGGGTGCCGGGGGTGGGCGAGAAGACCGCAGGGAAGCTGGTGGCGGCGTTCGGGGGGCTTGAGGGCATCTACGAGCACCTGGCCGAGCAGACCCCGAAACTCCGGGAGAACCTCGAGGCGTCGCGCGAGCAGGTGTACTTGAACCGCGACCTCACCCGACTGGTCGACGACGTCCCCATCGAGTTCGATCCGAGTGCCATGGCACTCGCCCCCTGGGATCCCCAGGAGGTGCGCCGGGTCTTCGACGGGTTGGCCTTCCGGTCGCTCTGGCAGCGCCTCCAGGAGGTGGGGGGCGGTGGTCAGCCGGAGCCCGACGAGATGCTCGAAGTGGAGGTGGTCACCGGATCGGGGGCGGAGGCCCTCGCCGCGGCCGGCGATCTCATGGCGATCGAGGCCGTTTGGGACGGGTCCGATCTCGTCGGGGTGGCGGTGGCGGCCACCGACGACGACGCCACGTTCGTGCCCTTCGACCGGCTGGGAGCACTTGGCCCCGCCCTCGCCGACCCGGCGCGACCGAAGGCGCTCCATGACGCCAAGCGGCTCACCCGCGCTCTGCTCGAGGCCGACCTGGATCTCCGGGGGCTGGCGTTCGACACCGCCCTGGCGGCCTATGTGATCAACCCGGCCTCGGGGTCGCCGACTCTCGCCGACCTGGCAGGGACCGTGCTCGGTCTGGAGATCGACCCGGAGGTCGGGTCGGGAGCGGCTAAGGCGCAAGGAACCCTCGACTTCGACGGATCGGGTCTCGACATCGAGGCATCCGGCCGCCGGGCCGCCGCGGTGGGGCTGCTGGTTGGCCCGCTCACCGAGCAGATGGAGGCCCGCGGGGGGCTGGCGCTGTTCGAAGAGGTGGAGCTCCCCCTGGTGCGAGTTCTCGCCCGGATGGAGGAGGCGGGGATCGGGGTGGATCGCGCCTATCTCGAGGAGTTGGGGGAGAGCCTCCGCGACCGATTGGCGACCCTCGAGACGAAGATCTACGAGCATGCCGGTGAGGCATTCAACGTCAACTCGACGCTGCAATTGCGCGAGATCCTCTTCGACCGTCTCGGTCTGCCCGTTCTCAAGAAGACGCCTAAGGGTCAGCCCTCAACCGACGCCGCCACTCTCCAGAAGATGGCCGACGATCACCCCATCGTCGATCAGCTCTTGCGGTTCCGGGAACTAGAAAAGCTCCGTTCCACCTATGTCGACGGCCTGCTGCCATTGATCGGAACCGATGGGCGCATCCACTGCCTCTTCAACCAGACCGGCGCCTCGACCGGGCGGATCTCGTCGGAGCAGCCGAACATGCAGAACATCCCGATCCGGTCAGAGGAGGGACGGACCATTCGGCGGGCCTTCGTCGCTGCCGAGGGCCATACCTTCGTGGTTGCGGACTACAGCCAAATCGAATTGCGGATTCTTGCCCACCTGAGCGGGGAGCCGGCGTTGGTCGAGGCGTTTGCCTCCGGGCAGGACGTCCACACCGCCACGGCCGCCCGCGTGTTCGGAGTAGAACCCGGTGCGGTCGATGCCGACATGCGCCGTATGGCGAAGGTCATCAACTTCGGCCTCCTTTTCGGGATGGAGGCCTACGGTTTGGGCCAGCGGCTCGAGATTTCGGCCGAGGCAGCCAAAGACCACATGGAGGCCTACTTCGCCCAATTCCCCGGGGTCAAGGCATTCATGGCGGGGATCGTCGCCGAGGCTCGAAACAACGGCTACACCGAAACCCTGCTCGGCCGGCGCAGGTACCTGCCGGAGCTGGTGTCGGGGAACTTCCGCGAACGCCAGAGCGGCGAGCGGATGGCGCTCAACGCTCCCATCCAGGGCTCGGCCGCCGACATCATCAAGAAGGCGATGATCGATCTCGACGCTGCCCTGGAGGGCGGAGGCGCCGCAATGCTGCTTCAGGTGCACGACGAATTGGTGATCGAGGCGCCTGACGCCGAAGTGGATCGAGTTTCGGCGACGATCGTCGAGATCATGGAGGGCGTGGTCAAACTCGACGTTCCCCTGGTGGTCGAAGTGGGGGTTGGCAAGACCCTGGCGGAGACGAAGGCGTAGTGGCGACCGTTCTCGGTGGAACCCGTTACGCCTTGTGTTACGCTTGCCGCCTCTCCAGGCGTTCTGTCTGGGGAGTTCCATTCTTCGAGGTGACCAATATCCATGACCGATGAGACCGCGAACGCGCCTGCGGACGAAACCGCAAGCGCAGTCGAAGCCGCCGAGGGCGAGGCTCCGACCAACAACACCGCCCCAGCCACCGCAGCCGTCGTGAGCGCCGATGCCGACGCAGCCGAGGCAACCGCCGATGCCCCCGCCTTTGACGGCATCGAGGTCGCGGACCCCGCGGCTGCGATGCAGCGACTCGGAGAGGTGGCCGACGATCTCTCGGCCGAGGACTTCGCCGCGGCCGTCGAGCGCACGGTCGTCGAGCTGAAGGAAGGCACCCTGGTCACCGGCACGATCGTGCGGGTAGACCCCGACGAGGTGCTGGTCGACATCGGATACAAGTCTGAGGGTGTGATCCCGGCCAAAGAGTTATCGATCCGCAACACGGTCAACCCCAGCGAGGTGGCCAAGGTCGGAGATGCCGTCGAGGCCCTGGTCATGCAAATGGAAGACGCCGAGGGGCGCCTTATCCTCTCCAAGAAGCGAGCGCAGTACGAGCGGGCCTGGGGTCGTATCGAGACGGTCATGGAAGAGAAGGGCACCGTCAGCGGTCAGGTGATCGAAGTCGTCAAGGGCGGCCTGATCGTCGACATCGGCCTGCGTGGCTTCCTGCCGGCATCGCTCGTCGAGTTGCGCCGGGTCCGCGACCTCCACCCATACATCGGTCAGACGCTCGAAGCGAAAGTCATCGAGCTGGACAAGAACCGCAACAACGTGGTTTTGTCGAGGCGGGCCTACCTCGAGGAGGAGCAGGCCGAACAGCGTCAGGCTTTCCTCGACGAGCTCACCTCGGGCGAACATCGTGACGGCGTCGTGTCCTCGGTCGTCAACTTCGGCGCCTTCGTCGATCTCGGTGGCATGGACGGACTGGTCCATGTCTCGGAGCTCTCGTGGCAACACGTCAGCCACCCGAGCGAGGTGGTGTCGGTCGGCGACAAGGTGAAGGTGAAGGTGCTCGAGGTCGATCTCGACCGTGAGCGGATATCTCTGTCCATCCGCCAGACCCGCGACGATCCGTGGGAGTCCTTCAGTGGAGCGCACGCCGTCGGCGACGTCGTCGACGGCAAGGTGACGAAGACCGTCCCATTCGGAGCATTCGTCGCGGTGTCTGAAGGCGTCGAGGGCCTCGTGCACGTCTCAGAGATCGCGATCCATCACGTCGAGAGTCCGGAGCTCGAGCTGTCGGTTGATCAGCCTGTCAAGGTCAAGATCACCGAGATCGACGGCGAACGGCGCCGCATCAGCCTTTCGATCAAGCAGGGACTCCCCGAGTGGGAGAATCGGAGCCAGTGGCAGGACGATCAGCAGGCGCCTGCGGCACCGACGGGCGGAGGCAAGCGCAAGAAGACCCAGGAATTCGAGCGCGAAGACGAGCCCGCCGACGAGCCCGCCCAGCCGGTGTTCAACGCGGATGCGTCTCTCGAGGCCATCCTCGAAGAACTCAAACAGCGAGGCATCGGCCGGAAGTAGCCGATAGTCGGTAGCCGGTGCGCCTGGATCAGGGCGTCATGCCCGGCGGCGATTGACTCCGATCGGCTTTCGCCCTGCAATCCCCCTCAGGTATCGCCGATCTGGTGTCGAAAGACACTCTGATGACGGCTCCGCACACGCGCCGACTCGTGCTGGTGGCAGACACCGACCCGAGCTTCGGCGAAGACACCAGACAACTCATCGCCGGTGACCGCGTCCTTACGGCCCGCTCGATCGAGGATGCCGCCGAGATCGTCGTGGGCGGCCGGGTCGACCTTGTTCTGCTCGGCCCCTCCTTCGGCAACGAGGCTGGGGTCGGTTCCGCGGCTCTGTTGCGTGAGGTCGACCCGGGTGTGGCCGTGGTCCTCGCCGCCAACATCGTCACCAATCGCATTCTGCTGGCCGCCCTCCGATCCGGCGTAGCCGATGTCATCGACATGCCGCTGACCGCCCGCAAACTCTCGGGGATCCTCGAGCGGGTGCCCGCGCGCCAAGAGGCGCGGGATACCGTGCTGCTCGACGAGCGCGGAGCAGAATCCGGTGTCGAGCGGGTCCACACCACCCAGCCCGGCTTTGAACCCGTCACGATCACGTTCGAGGGCTCGTCCAGCCTTTCGACGCCGGTGACCTTTGTCCAGGAAGACGAGCCAGTGCGATCTGTGGTACCCCAGCCGGCGGCTCCTCCGATTCCGGACGCCTGGGCCGTGCCGATCGTCTCGGCGCAACCTGAGCCGGCGTCGGCGGTCGAGATCCCGTCGGAGCCAACCGCTCCCGCTCAGGTCGACCCGGTGGTCCCGGTCGAGTTCGGGTACTCCGATCCATTGCCGGTCCCGAAGTTCGAGGCGTTCTCGGCGCCACCTGAAGCGATTCCGGATCTCGCCAGACCGACCGAACCCGCCGTACCTCCGGTCACCCCGACGCCCCGCCTCGAGTCGGCGGCGCCACCCGCGGCGGAGCCGCCTCCGCCTCCGCCGTTCGACCCTCCGCCGACGCCGCCCGACTCCGCTCCTGCGAAGAAACGCCCGCCTGCCGACCTGGAAGGGATGGGTCTGTTACCTGCCGACGGGCGTCGCCCCGACCGCCGCGCGGGTGCCGGCCACGTTGTCGCGGTCATGTCGGGCAAGGGCGGATCCGGTAAGACGATCACCGCTACCAACCTGGCAATGGCTTTGACGATGCAGCGCGGCGAGGACTCGGTAGTGCTCGTCGACTCAGACCTGCAGTTCGGCGACGTCGCCCTGTTGCTCCAACTGGAGCCCGCCCGGACCCTGGTCGACGCCGTCACCCGGCTGGATGAATTGAGCGACGCCCGACTCGACGGCATGCTCCTTCGCCATGAGAGCGGTCTTCGGGTGCTTGCCGCGCCTCTCTATCCGGCCTCGGAGGCCGACGTCCCCGCTAAGGCGATCGTCGAAGTTGTCGAGCGCCTCCGGGGGATGTACGAGGTGGTCGTGATCGATACGCCGCCGATCTTCGATGACCACCTGGTGACGGTTCTCGAGGGAGCCGACGAGGTGCTCGTGGTCGTCGACATGGACCTTCCTTCGGTGAAGAACGCCAAGATCGCGCTCGAGGCCCTCAGGTCGGGCCGATTCCCCATGGAGCGGGTGCGACTCGTGGTGAATCGAGCCAACGCCAAGGCCCGGCTCGACCTGGTCGAATTGGAGCGGAGCCTCGGTCTTCGGGTCGCCGGGTCGATCCCGTCGGACCGATTGATTCCGCAGTCGGTCAACGAAGGGATCCCAGTGGTCGCCCTCAGCCCGCGGTCCCGGGTGGCCCGAGCCTTCCACACGCTTGCCGCGCTGATTCATCTTCCCGAACCCACTCGCCGGAAACGCTGACCGGTACTCTCGTCGGGATGGACCGGCGCCATCTCCTCACCGGCGGAATCGGCAGCGGCAAGTCGACGGCTGCCACCTACTTCGAGATCCTCGGGGCACTTGTCGTGTCGGCCGATCGCATCGGTCACGAGATGATCGCCCCGGGTGGCGCCGCCCACGCTGCCGTGGTTGAGCGATTCCCCAGCTTTGTCGTCGATGGGGCGGTCGATCGTTCCCGGCTCGCCGCCCATGTCTTCACCGAGCGGGGCGAGCTGCAGGCGCTCGAAGCGATCACCCACCCGGCCATCCGGGCGAAGATCCATGACATCGTCGATGGAGTCGCTGGCGTGGTCATGGTCGAGTTGCCTCTCATTGGTGACTTCCTCGGGCCGGGATGGAAGCGAATCGTGGTCGATGCGCCCGAGGCGGTGCGGCTCGAGCGCCTGCTGGCTCGGGGCATGGGACGGCACGATGCCGCGGCCAGGATGGCCGCCCAGCCGACGCGGGGCGAGTGGCTCGAGTCGGCCGACCTGGTGGTCGACAACCGCGGGGATCTGATGGAACTCGAGACCGAGTGCCGCTCCGTATGGAGGCGTATCACCAACGTGTGATTCAGATTTCAGGGGGGATTAGGGTTCTCGCCATGCAGCCCTTCCGCGTCGTATCCGACTTCTCCCCGGCGGGCGATCAACCCAAGGCGGTGGCGAACCTTGCCGAAGGGATAGGCGCCGGCGAACGATTCCAGACCCTCCTTGGCATCACCGGGTCGGGAAAGTCGGCGACCATCGCCTGGCTCATCGAGAAGGTGCAGCGCCCCACCCTGGTGCTCGCCCCGAACAAGGCCCTGGGTGCCCAGCTCGCCAACGAGTTCCGGCAGTTCTTCCCCGACAACCGGGTGGAGTACTTCGTCTCCTACTACGACTACTACCAGCCCGAGGCGTACATCCCGCAAAGCGACACCTATATCGAGAAGGACGCCACGGTCAACGACGAGATCGACCGGCTGCGTCATTCGGCGACGGCCGCGCTGCTCACCCGACGCGACGTCATCATCGTGGCGTCCGTCTCGGCGATCTACGGGCTCGGCTCGCCCGAGCAGTACGAGGGACAGCTGCTACGGCTGGTGAAGGGGGTTCAGTTTCCCCTGGACGATGCGGTGCGCCGGCTGGTCGACATCCAGTACGAGCGCAACGAGGTCAACCTGATCCGCGGGCGTTTTCGGGTTCGGGGCGACACCCTCGAGGTGATGCTCTCCTACGAGGAGACGGTCATCCGGGTGGAGTACTTCGGCGACGAAGTGGACCGCCTCATCGAGATGAACCCGGTGACCGGCGAAGTGATCCGCGAACTCGATGAGGTCTTCATCTACCCGGCCACCCACTATGTCGCCACCCGGGAGCGGCTGCGGGCCGCCATCGCCGGGATCGAAGAGGAGTTGGCCGACCGGCTTCGCTTCCTGGAGGAGCACGGCAAGCTGCTCGAGGCCCAGCGCCTGCGGATGCGCACCGCGTATGACCTGGAGATGATGAACGAGCTGGGGTACTGCAACGGCATCGAGAACTACTCGCGCCATCTCGACGGCCGCGAGCCGGGGGAAGCTCCCTACACCCTGCTCGACTACTTCCCGAAGGACTTCCTGACGGTGGTCGACGAGAGCCACGTCACGATCCCCCAACTCCATGGCCAGTACGAAGGCGATCGGAGCCGCAAGGACGTACTGGTGGAGCACGGCTTCCGATTGCCATCCGCCCGCGACAACCGACCCTTGCGCTTCGACGAGTGGCTGGAGAAGGCCGGACAGACAGTGTTCCTCTCGGCGACGCCATCCAAGTGGGAAATCGAGCACTCGAGCCGCGTCGTCGAGCAGATCATCCGCCCCACGGGGTTGGTCGATCCCGAGGTGATGGTGAGACCCACCAAGGGGCAGATCGACGACCTGCTCGGGGAGATCCGGGCCCGGGTGGAGCGCGATCAGCGGGTGCTGGTGACGACCCTCACCAAAAAGATGGCAGAGGATCTCACCGACTACTTGCTCGAGGTCGGAGTCCGGTGTCGGTACCTCCACTCGGACATCGACACCCTGGAGCGGGTCCAGATCTTGCGCGACCTCCGTCTCGGCGAGTTCGACGTGCTGGTCGGCATCAACCTCCTCCGCGAGGGTCTCGACCTGCCAGAGGTCGGGCTCGTGGCGATCCTGGACGCCGACAAGGAGGGTTTCTTGCGATCGGAAACCTCGCTGGTCCAGACGATCGGGCGCGCCGCCCGCAACGTCGACGGCCAGGTGGTGATGTACGCCGACGCCTTCACCGCTTCCATGCAACGGGCGATCAACGAGACGAATCGGCGCCGGGCGCTGCAGGTGGCCCACAACACGGAGTGGGGCATCGATCCACAGACGATTCGCAAGAAGGTCACCGACATCCTCGAGCTGCTGCAGAGAGCAGATGCCCCCGCCGTCGACCGGCGCCGGCGCGAGGTGGCTGCTCGACCGGTGCTCGACCTGCCATCGGAGGACCTCTCCCGTCTCATCCTGAGCCTTGAGGAAGAGATGCGCGAGTCCGCCAGAGAGCTGCGCTTCGAATACGCCGCCCGGCTACGCGACGAGATCAACGAGCTGAAGCGAGAACTGAAGGAGATGGCGCGGGCGACCGGCTGAGGAGAGCCAAGAGTCAAGAGCCAAGATTCAAGAGCCAAGAGTCAAGAGCCAAGAGTCAAGAGCCAAGAGTCAAGAGCCAAGAGCAGACTCCTTCTTGATTCTTGAATCTTGATTCTTGATTCTCTGGCCCTCCCTACACTGTCCTTGAGTCCGCAACCTGAGGGAGCCTCATGTTCCGCCAGATCGGTGCCGGCGAGATCATCCTGGTCCTTGCCGTGCTCTTGCTCCTGTTCGGTGCCAAGAAACTCCCGGAACTGGCCAGGTCGTTGGGACGCTCAGCCAAGGAACTCAAGGATGGTCTCCGCGAGGGCGAGCAGGAAGACACGGCACAGGAAGCGGCGGATCCGCCGAAGGACTGAGCCAAGAACCAAGAATCAAGAGCCAAGAACCAAGACCCTCCTGTCTTGACTCTTGATTCTCGACTCTTGACTCTCCTCGAATGCCATGCCTGAGATTCTCGTCGTGAGGCCCGGGTATCATCTCTTTTCCGGCGTTTCAGGATGGGCATGTCTTCCGATTCGATCGTCATCAGGGGAGCCCGCGAGCACAACCTGAAGAACATCTCGCTCGAGCTCCCGCGCGGGCGGCTGATCGTCTTCACCGGTCTGTCGGGATCGGGCAAGTCGTCGTTGGCGTTCGACACCATCTACGCCGAGGGCCAGCGCCGGTACGTGGAGAGCCTGTCGGCGTACGCCCGCCAGTTCCTCGGTCAGATGGAGAAGCCGAACGTCGAGTTCATCGAGGGGCTCTCGCCGGCGATCTCGATCGATCAGAAGACGTCGAGCCGTAACCCGCGTTCCACCGTCGGCACCGTGACCGAGATCCACGACTACCTCCGGCTCCTCTTCGCCCGCATCGGAGTGCCGCATTGCCCCCAGTGCGGGCGTGAAGTCGCCAGGCAGACCCCGCAACAGATCGTCGATCAGATCCTCGAGCTCGAGGAGGGCACCAAGTTTCAGGTGCTCGCCCCGGTGGTGCGGGGACGAAAAGGGGAGTACGAGTCCCTCCTCAAGGAACTGAGCCACGAGGGGTTCAGCCGGGCGCGCATCGATGGCGAGGTGCGCGACCTCACCGAGGACATCAAACTCGATCGTTACTTCCAGCACACGATCGAAGTCGTGGTCGACCGCCTCGTTCAGAAGGAGGGCATCCAGCGGCGCCTCACCGATTCGCTCGAAACGGCCCTCCGCCTCGCCGAAGGCATCGCCGTGGTCGACGTGACCGACGGTCCGGTGCTCACCTTCAGCCAGCACCTCGCCTGCGACCACTGCGGCATCTCCTTCGACGAGCTCCAGCCGCGCAACTTCTCGTTCAACAGCCCCTACGGCGCTTGCCCGGCATGCAACGGGCTCGGCACCAGGTTCCAGGTCGACTGGCAGTTGGCGGTTCCCGACGACGAGCGATCGCTGGCCGGAGGCGCCATCAACCCGTGGATGGGCCGCCATCGCGCCTCCTATTACCAGCGGGTCCTCGAAGGAGTCGCGGCGACTCACAACTTCTCGATGGACACCCCGTTCAGGAAACTCAGCAAGAAGGCCCTCGATGTGGTCCTCAACGGGACGGGCGACACGCCGGTGACCGTGTCGTACGTCAATCGGTTCGGCCGCCAGCGCCGCTACCAGACGGCCTACGAGGGTCTCATCCCGTGGCTGACCAGGCGCCACGAAGGGGCCGACTCCGAGTCGGCGCGCGAGATGTACGAACAGTTCATGCGCCTTGTCCCGTGCGACGGCTGCGAGGGGTCTCGCCTCAATCCCGTCTCGCTCGCGGTCACCGTGGGGGGTATGAACCTCCATCAGCTCTCGACGCTCTCCTTGCGGGATGCGTTTGCCGCGATCGATGCCTTGAAACTCGACGATCGAGACCAGTCGATCGCCGAAGCCATCCTGAAAGAGATCGGCGCCCGTCTGCGCTTCCTCCTCGACGTCGGCCTCGACTACCTGACCCTCGCCCGCGGGGCCGCCACTCTCGCCGGCGGTGAGGCGCAGCGCATCCGGCTGGCGACCCAGATCGGCTCGGGTCTGGTGGGGGTCCTGTACATCCTCGACGAGCCGTCGATCGGCCTCCATCAACGCGACAACCAGCGACTGATCGAGACGCTGATCCGACTGCGCGATCTGGGGAACACGGTCATCGTCGTCGAGCACGACGAGGAGACCATCAGGGTCGCCGACCACATCGTGGACATCGGCCCTGGTGCTGGCGAGCACGGTGGTCGGATCGTTGCCGAAGGAACCCTTGACGCGATCCTCGCCGAAGAGACCTCGATCACCGGCGACTACCTGGCCGGGCGGAGGTCCGTGGTCACGCCGGCGGCACGCCGCGAGCCATCAGGTGAGTCGATCAAGGTGATCGGAGCGACCGAGAACAACCTCAAGGACCTCGATGTCGAGTTTCCGCTCGGAATGTTCATCGCGGTCACCGGAGTCTCCGGCAGCGGCAAGTCGACGCTCGTGGAGGAGATCCTCGCCAAGGCGCTGCACTTCGAGCTATACCGGGCTCGCGACATCCCCGGTCGCCACCGGCGGGTCGAAGGACTCGACAAGATCGACAAGGCGATCGACATCGATCAGTCGCCGATCGGCCGCACGCCTCGTTCGAACCCGGCGACGTACACGAAGGTGTTCGATCGGATTCGGGAGCTGTACTCATCGGTGCCCGAGGCGCGCGCCCGCGGCTACAAGCCGGGACGGTTCTCGTTCAACGTGTCCGGGGGGCGCTGTGAGGCCTGCAAGGGCGACGGCACCATCAAGATAGAGATGCACTTCCTGCCCGACGTCTATATCCCGTGCGAGCAATGCAAGGGGAAGCGATATAACCGGGAGACGCTCGAGATCCTCTGGAAGGGTCACTCGATCTCCGATGTGCTCGAGATGTCCGTCAGCGAGGCACTCGACTTCTTCGAGAATCAACCCCGTATCTCCCGCGTGCTGCAGACCTTCTTCGATGTCGGCCTCGGCTACATCCGCCTCGGGCAGCCTGCCCCGACGCTTTCGGGGGGAGAAGCGCAGCGCGTCAAGCTCGCCAGCGAACTGGGCAAGCGCTCCACCGGGAGGACCTTTTACATCCTCGACGAGCCCACAACCGGCCTGCACTTCGAGGATGTCCGCAAGTTGTTGATGGTGCTGCAGCGCCTGGTCGATGGCGGGAATACGGTCCTGGTGATCGAGCACAACCTCGACGTGGTCAAGTCGGCCGACTGGATCATCGATCTCGGCCCGGAGGGCGGCGAAGAAGGCGGCCGCATCGTCGCCGAAGGGTCTCCGGAGGCGGTGGCGGCGGTGTCCGAGTCGTACACGGGCAAGTTCTTGCGTGAGGTGCTCCGGTCGTGACCCCGAAAGCGATGGCGGCGGTCTGCGAGTGCAGGTTCTTGCGGGAGGTGCTCCGGTCGTGACCCCGAAAGCGATGGCGGCGGTCTGCGGCCGCAGGTTCTTGCGGGAGGTGCTCCGGTCGTGACCCCGAATGCGATGGCGGCGGTC
>JBBDMM010000012.1:0-123052 GCA_040878325.1 Acidimicrobiia bacterium | reverse complement strand
CGATGGCGGCGGTCTGCGAGTGCAGGTTCTTGCGGGAGGTGCTCCGGTCGTGACCCCGAATGCGATGGCGGCGGTCTGCGAGTGCAGGTTCTTGCGGGAGGTGCTCCGGTCGTGACCCCGAATGCGATGGCGGCGGTCTGCGAGTGCAGGTTCTTGCGGGAGGTGCTCCGGTCGTGACCGAGTGGGGCGAGGATCTCGCCGAGTGGTGGCTTGGAGAGGTCTCCTCCGACCTGGCATACGCCGAGGAGGTGATGCCGCTCGCGCTCGCGATGCTTCGACCCCAGGCGGCTTACACCTATCTCGACCTCGGGTGCGGGGAAGGGCGGCTGCTGGAGGCTCTGGCTGCGAACGGGTCGAGTGGAATCGGTATCGATGCCTCGCCCCGCCTGATCTCGGTTGCCCGCGGCCACGCCCCGGTGGCGATCGGCCGGCTCCCCGACATCGACTTCATTGCAGATGACTCCGTAGACGGGGTGGCAATCATCCTGGTGATGGAACACCTCACCGAGTGGGTCCGGCTCCTCGAGGAGGCGGCCCGGGTGACCAAAGATGGGGGAGTGCTGGCGCTGGTCGCCAACCATCCACTGATCACGGCCCCGGATTCCGCCCCGGTGGTCGACCCTTCAGACGGGGAAGTGCTGTGGCGGTGGGGCCGCTACTTCGCCCACGGATTCACCGAGGAACAGGCGGGCGAGCTTCCGATCCGGTTCCACCACCGCACCATGTCCGAGTTGCTCGGTGCCGCCGCCCGGGTCGGTTGGGGTCTCGACGACATGGTCGAGCTCGGGGTGGGTCCGGCCCGGGCAAGCCGGGATCCACTCCTGGCAGCCCAGCTCGAGTTGCCGCGGCTGCTTGGGGTCCGATGGATTCTCCGGGCGCGCCCTCGAAACAATCGGTAGGCTCTCGGCACGATCGAGGAGAGGCGAGGGGGAGTGCGCCGCATCGGCAGGTCGAGGGTGTTGCTGGGGGCAGTGCTGCTGTCGGCGCTGCTCCCGGTCACCGTCGCATCCGGAGGGCAGTCGGTAGCCATTCCCTCCGAACTGGAAGACCTCCTGATCGACCGGTTCGGGTTCGACGCCGAACAGGTGCCTCGCTGGGGCGACGGGCTGCTGGGGGTGGGGGACAACTGGTCGGCCTTCGGATGGGGAGGCGACGCCTCGGTGCCGGCAACCATCAGCGAGGACGAGGCGCCGTGGACCGTCCCGACGACCATCGGCTTCAACTATGTTCGATTTCTGGACCCGGAGGCTCTCCCCGACTTCGGTGATTTCGCGATGGACGAGACTCTCTCGGGCTCGGTGAACGGGGGCCCGACCGTCGGCACGCTCTACGCGGTGACCACGATCGTCATGGGCGGGGAGATTCCGCTGGGGGGACCGGGTCAGTTGTATCAGCAATGGGACTTCGTGCTCGGGATCCCCGGCCTCGAAGCGTGGGAGCCCCTCCCGGATCTCCCCGACGACGTCTGGAACGGCGGCGCTTTCGTGTTGAGCCTGTCGTACGGCCCCGACCCCTGGAGTCTGTCCTTCTACTCGTTCGAGAACGGGGAAATCGTCACCAACGACTACTCGGGGTTTGCGCTCATTTCGGGGAACACCATCTTGATGGGAGTCGAGGCGGTTCCCGAGGTGTTCGGGACCGGGGTGGACATCTCCGGGCGGCTTACTTTCGACGTAAAGGATGCGCCGTTCAACCCGGCCCGCAGCCGGGTGGTGACGGCGCCGGGGGTGCCGCTCGGCCCCACCGCCTTCTTCCCCTACCTTGGGTTCAACGGCCCCATCATTCCCGGGCTCCCTGGCTTGTTCGACTTGACCGATTTCGACGTGTTCGTCGACGAGGACGGCGAGCTATGGCTGAAGATCTATCCCGATACTCCGTGGGGGCCGTTGCCGCCCGACGGCTTCTTCTCGGACTATGTCCAGTGGGCGCTCCGCCCGAATGGCTCGACAGAGTCTCCGCCCTACGGAGGCTTCCAAACCCACGCTGGGGCCTCTGAGACTTTCTCGGGCTTGGGTTCCGAGCGCGGCGATCCCATCGAGGGCTACATCATGGGCCCCGATGGCGCCCTCTTGTTCCGGACGGGCATCGAGTACGAGGGTGGAGACCTCGAGGTCTTCCTCCAGGGCGGGTTCCTGCAGGAAGAAGACTCGCAGTTCTTGTCCAACCAACACCGACGAGTGGTCCTCGAAGGAGAAATCGGCAGCAGCGCCGACCCCACCCGGTTCGATGATGAGTTCCCGATCTACGACCTCGCCGTGGGCACGACGATCGAGCCGCCGCCGCCTACCACCACGACCACCGTGCCGATCGCCGCCACCACCACCCTTCCGGTCGCCACCACGACCTCGACGCCCGTCACCACGACGACCACCGGTACCCCCTCGGTCGCCGGCTCGGTCGACACCTGCTGGTGGTGCTGGGGCGTCGTCGCCCTCTTCGCCGGATTCCTTGTCGCTGTGATGTACCTGCGGTTGATGGGCGCACAGTGGTGGACTTGTTGGATCCCGTGGTTCATCGTGATCTTCGTCTGGGTGCCCTTCTTGCTCGCCGGCCTCTGGTTCTGGGGACCGGCCTGGTGGTGGTGGCCGCTCCTCGCCTGGTTCCCGCTAATCGGCGGCTACACGTGGCTGTGGGCCCGCCGCCAGCCGTTCTGGCGACCGTGGATGCTGTTTGTTGTCGGCGGATACCTGGCTGCCCTGATCCTTGGCATGGTCGTCGTCGGATCACCCACCTGGGGCCTGCTGTTGCCCCTGTTCTGGTTGCCGCTGGTGGCGTTCTACCTCTGGGCGCGGGCGGCAGGCAGGCCGTGGTGGCGACCCTCGCTGTACGGCGTGTTCTTGGGTTATGTCGCCTGGATCTACATCTGGGTGATATGGCTCACTCCGTGGTGGGGGTGGTGGTTCCCGTTTGCGTTCCTCGTGTTCATCGGCTGGTGGTTCGCATCACACGGCCACGGCTGGCGCACGATCCTCGAGCCGAAATGGTGCTGGGTAATCCCCTTCGCCTTCGTCCCCTTCCTCGCCTGGTTCATCCCCCTGGCGTGCCCTGAATGGTGTTTCGTGGTGGTCGGCTTCGCCGCCCTGAGCGTGATTTGGTCCATGTCGACCCACTTCTCGCGGCAGGCGTAAAGGCGGGTTGACCCTGGCCGGGCGGGTCTGAGGCAACGTCCCCATACAATCGGCGGATGGTCCTTCGTCCGTTGCCCGACGAGATTCCCGACTCGCCAGGGGCGTATTTCTTCCGTGATCGTCACGGAGCCGTGCTGTACGCCGGCAAGGCCAAGTCGTTACGCAAGCGCGTCCCCAACTATTTCGGGTCGGACCTGAGCCCCCGGACCCGGGTGATGGTGGAGTCGGCAGAGTCCGTCGATTGGATCGTCACCGACAATGAGGTCGAGGCCCTCATGGTGGAGTACAGCCTGATACAAAAGCACCGTCCTCGCTTCAACATCCGGCTGCGCGACGACAAGTCGTTTCCGTATCTGGCGATCACTCGATCGGAGGAATGGCCGCGGGCCACGGTGATGCGGGGCAAGCGGCAGAAGGGGAACCAGTACTTCGGCCCGTTCGCCCACGCCTACGCGATCCGCCAGACCCTCGATCTCTTGGTGCGCACGTTTCAAGTGCGGACCTGCTCGAACGGCAAGTTCCGCCGGCACCAGGCCGTCGGCCGACCCTGTCTGCTGTTCCACATCGAGCGTTGCTCGGGGCCTTGCGTCGGGGAGGTGACGCCCGGGGAATACGCAGTTCATGTCGACGGCCTCGCCGACTTCCTCGCGGGCAACAGCGACGCCATCGTCGATGAGCTCCGTACGGAGATGAGCGAGGCGGCAGAGACACTCGAGTACGAGCGAGCCGCCAGGGTGCGTGACCGTCTCCAGGCGGTGGAACGTGCACTGGAAAAGCAGGAGGTGGCGTCGGCCACGAAGGAGGACTTCGACCTCTTTGCCATCGAGGAGGACGAGCTGGAGGCCTCGCTGGTGGTGCTGAACGTTCGTCGCGGCCGGGTCACCGGTCGGATCGCCACGATCGTCGACAAGGTCGAGGACGTGAGCACCGCTCAGTTGATCGAGCGCATGCTTCTCCAGGTCTACGGCGACGAGTCGCCTCCGCCCGAGGTCCTGGTCCAGGTGTTGCCGGAGGAGCCGGGCCTATGGGAGTCCTGGCTGGCTGCCCGGCGGGGGTCGGGAGTGTCGCTGCGGGTCCCCCAGCGGGGGGCCAAGCGACGGTTGATGGAGACGGCTGCCAACAATGCCCGGGAGGAGTTCGCCCGCCACCGGCTGCGACGGAGCAGCGACCACAACTCTCGGGCCAAGTCGCTGCGCAGCCTGCAGGACGTGCTCGGCCTGCCCGATCCGCCGCTCCGGATCGAGGCCTACGACATCTCCACGATCCAGGGCCGGGACACGGTCGGTTCGATGGTGGTCATGGAGGACGGGTTGCCCCGTCGCAACCAGTACCGGCGATTCAAGGTTCGCACCGTCACCGGCCAGGACGACTTCGCGGCAATGGAAGAGGTACTCACCCGACGGCTGACGGCCTACCTCGAGGAGCGCCGGCTGCCGGTCGAGGAACGGGGCAAGTTTGCATATCCCCCGGGCCTGCTGCTGGTCGACGGGGGAGCGGGACAACTGTCACGCGCGGTCAAGGTCATGGAGGCGCTGGGCCTCGACATTCCCGTGGCCGGCCTCGCCAAGCGGATGGAGGAGGTGTACCTGCCGGGCCGCGCCGACCCGATTCGGATTCCGCGCGGTGAGGACGGGCTGTTCCTCCTGCAGCGGGTACGCGACGAGGCGCATCGGTTCGCAGTGAGTTACCACCGAATGCTGCGAGGCCGTCGTATGGTGGACTCGGTGCTTGACGGGGTGCCCGGCATCGGTCCCGTCAGGAAAAGGGCCCTCTTGCGTCGGTTCGGCTCGGTGAAGAAGATTCGGGAGGCGTCGGTCGAGGAACTCGGCGAGGTGCTGCCCGCTGCGGTGGCGGCCTCGCTACACGCCAGGTTGAGGGGTGAGAAGGATGCGGTCGGCGGCATACGCGACTGACATGGGCGAAGGTTGGATCTCGTTCGGCCCCGACGGCGGCGTGACTGGCCTCTCCCTCCCCGGATTACCGGCTCCTCACTCCCTCGCGGCCCGGCCGCCCACCTCGGTCGTTTGCTTGGCGGGAGCGCTTTCCGACTACTTCGCCGGACGGGGGCCTTGCCCCTCCGGGCACCAGCACGCCGCGGCGGCGGCGCGAACCCCGTTCGAGCAGCGAGTGTACGAAGTGGTGTGCTCCATTCCGGCAGGCTCTTCGATGACATACGGTGCGGTGGCGGCGGCGGTGGGCCGACCGGGCGCCGCCCGGGCCGTGGGGGCAGCAATGGCCCGCAACCCGTTCGCTCCGGCGATTCCCTGCCACCTGGTCGTCGGGGCCGACGGGGGGCTCCGGGGATATCGCGGCGGAATCGAGATGAAGCGTCGCCTGCTGCAAGCCGAGACTTTCCGAAATGAATGATTCGTTCCGCCTGGTCCTGATCACCGGAATGTCCGGTGCCGGCCGGTCGACCGCATCCAAAGCCTTGGAGGACGTCGGTTACTCGGTTACCGACAACTTGCCGGCCGACCTGATCGCGGAGATGGTGGCGCGGGCTCGCGCTCCTGGAAGCACGAAGGAGCGCATCGCGGTCGTTGTCGATACCCGTAGCGGACTGGAGTTCGCCTCACTCGACACCGCGATGAAGCGGCTCGCCGAAGATGGGGTGCCGGTGACCGTCCTCTTCCTGGATGCCGACGACGAGGTCCTCGCGACCCGGTTCGAAGAGACCAGGAGACCGCATCCTGTGGCCGGGGCAACGGTGAATGATTCGATCGCAGCCGAGCGGAAGGCTCTGGAGGGGTTGCGGGACCGGGCGGACATGGTGGTCGACTCGTCCGATCGGAACATCCACGAACTGCGGGCAGCGATCCGTGATGCATTCGAGGAGCGGGACCGTCCAATGCGGGTGGCAGTGACCTCCTTCGGGTTCAAGACCGGAGTGCCTCGGGTCGTCGATCTGGTCTTCGATGTACGATTCCTCGAGAACCCCCACTGGGTCGAGTCGCTCCGGCCCCTTACCGGCCTCGATGACGCGGTGCGCGAGCACGTCATGGGCACACCCGACACTGCCGGATTCCTCGACCGGGTCGAGGGCCTGCTCGACTTTCTCGTGCCGCGCTATCAGGCCGAGGGTAAGTCGTACCTCACCATCGCGATCGGCTGCACCGGCGGCCGCCACCGGTCCGTGGTCATCGCCGAAGAGCTCGCACGATGGTTGGGGACAAGGGGAGACGTCGACGTCACGGTCCGTCATCGGGACATCGATCGTTGACGACTCCCGAAGTCCTGGTAGATCCGGTGCTCGCCGAAATGGAGCACGACTTCGCTGAGACGCGTGTCGCTGCCCTCGGTGGCGGCCATGGCCTGGCATGCGCCCTGAAGGCCATCCTCCAGTACGCCGACGATCTGACCGCGATCGTCACGGTGGCTGACGATGGCGGTTCGTCGGGGCGGCTGTCGCCGGCGCTCGCCATCCCTCCTCCGGGAGACATCCGCATGGCACTGCTCGCTTTGAGCCCCGAGGATTCGATCTGGCGCGACCTGATCGAGTTCAGGTTCGAGGATGGAGACGTTGCCGGTCACTCGTTGGGAAACCTGATCATCGCTGCGCTCGCCAACCTGTCCGGCTCGTTCGAGGAGGCGCTCGATACGGTCGGCCGGTTCCTCGGAGCGCAGGGCTACGTCGTTCCGGCCGCACCGGTGGCCCTGGTCCTGGAGGCAGACGTCGCCGGAGCCCTGGTCACCGGCCAGGTCGCCATCGCCAGGTCGCGGGGCGGCATCTCTGATGTGAGGGTCAGCCCGGCGGATGCTCGTGCCACCCCGCGGGCGATCGCGGCGATCGCCGCGGCCGACCAGATCGTGCTCGGGCCTGGCAGCCTCTTCACGTCGGTCATTGCCGGGCTGCGGGTTCCCGGCATCGCCGATGCGGTGAACGAGGCCGGGGGGCGCCTCGTATACGTATGCAACCTCACCACGCAGGACGGCGAGACCCTGGGCATGACGGGGCTGGATCATGTTGCGGCACTCGAATCGATTGGAAGGGTGCGACGTCCCGACGCGGTGGTCGCCCATGACGGGGAGCTCGAGGTGCCCGCGGGGCTGATGCGGGTATCCCTCGCCGCCGACGAACTTCCCGGCGTTGCCGTGATCAACGCCGACATCGCCCATTCGCCGGCCGAGTGGCCCGAACATGAGCCGGCCAGGTTGGGAGCCACGCTGCGGGGGCTAGCGTGAATCGGATGTTGCGAGGGCTCCCGACGATCGACGACCTCGAGGTCGACGGCCGCACGGTCCTGGTGCGGGCCGACTTGAACGTACCTCTGGACCGTGGCGAGGTCACCGACGACTTCCGCCTCCGGGCCGCCCTTCCGGTGATTCTCACGCTGAGGGAGCGAGGTGCGCGAGTCGCCCTGTGCAGCCACCTCGGCCGGCCAGACGGAGTGGATCCGGAGTACTCGATGGGACCGGTGGGTCGGGCGCTGGCGGCTCTCGGAGGATTCCACCTGGTGGTGGCGGAAGATGTCGCCGGGCCTGGAGCGCGTGCTGCCGTCGCCGCCGCCGGTGACGACGTGGTGCTCCTCGAGAACACCCGGTTCGAGCAGGGCGAGACGAGCGACGACCCGGACCTCGCCGAACGGCTCGCCGCACTCGCCGACCTCTTCGTCCTCGATGCCTTCGGCTCGGCTCACCGGGCGCACGCCTCGACGGTGGGGGTGACCCGCCACCTGCCATCTGCCGCGGGCCCGCTCCTGCTGGCAGAGGTAAGGGCATTCGACCGAGTCCTTCACGAACCGGAGCGGCCGCTGGTCGTCGCCCTCGGTGGCGCGAAGGTGTCGGACAAACTGGGCGTGATCGACGCACTCTTGCCGAAGGTGGATAGCCTGCTGGTGGGCGGGGCAATGTGCTTCACCATGCTCGTCGCTCGGGGCCTCGGCGTGGGGCGCTCCCTGGTCGAGTCGGATCAGATAGCGATGGCCCGGGAAATCCTCGACTCCGACCCCGGCGGCAAGGTGCTACTGCCGGTGGATGTAGTCGTCGGTGAGGAGTTTCGTGCCGACACTCCTCACCGGGTGGTGCAAGCGGGCGAAATGCCCGCCGACGCCATGGGCCTCGACATCGGACCTGCGACCAGCGAGATCTTTGCCGCCGCGCTGGCCGCCGCGGCGACGATCTTTTGGAATGGTCCGATGGGAGTCTTTGAGTGGCCGGCTTTCTCCGGAGGCACCCGGCGGCTGGCTGAGGCGATCACCGCCAGCAACGGCTACTCGGTCGTGGGGGGCGGAGACAGCGCCGCCGCCCTGCGGGATTTCGGGCTCGATGGCGCGGTATCCCATCTGTCCACGGGCGGCGGCGCCGGCCTCGAACTGATCGAAAGAGGGTCGCTCCCCGGACTTGACGCATTGAGAGGTCTCTATGGCGCGTAAGGAACTGATCGCGGGCAATTGGAAGATGAATGCCACCCATCTGGAGGCCATCCAGATGGTGCAGAAGCTGTCCTATCGGCTCGACCCCGATGACTACACCCGGGTGGATGTGGTGGTTTGCCCGCCGTTCACCGCGCTTCGGTCGGTGCAGACCGTCATCGAGTCGGATCACTTGCCGATCCATCTCGGGGCGCAGGACGTCCACTGGGAGGAGTCGGGAGCGTTCACCGGGGAGGTATCGCCCACGATGATCGAGCGGCTCGGTGTCAGGTTCGTGATCGTGGGGCACTCGGAGCGACGCCAGTTGTTCGGGGAGGACGACGCCACCGTCGGGCGCAAGCTCCGAGCTGTCCTCTCGGCCGGGATGACCCCGATCCTTGCGGTTGGGGAGACCCTTGAGCAGCGCGATGCCGGGCAGAGCGATGAGGTGGTCGGTGGCCAGGTCCGGGCTGCCCTCCGCGGCCTCGACGGGGACGCCCTGGGGACACTCGTGGTGGCCTACGAGCCGATCTGGGCGATCGGTACCGGCCACACCGCAGACGCCGATACCGCCGCTGCTGCCGCGATCGTGATTCGAGGCGTCCTGTCGGAACTCGGCGGAGCGGACGCGGCGGTATCCGCGAGAGTGCTCTACGGCGGATCGGTCAATCCGGGGAACATCGCCGCGTTCATGGCCAAGCGCGAGATCGACGGTGCCCTCGTCGGCGGTGCGTCCCTCGACCCCGACCAGTTCGCCTCGATCATCCGCTACTGGGTGTGACGGCGGCCCGTCGCGAGGGTGACCCGCTCTACCATTCGTCCCCTGCGAGCACTTAGCGGATACTCGGGGCCACGAAGAGTGGCGGTGGCCTTTCGGGGGGCCTTCGCCGCGGTCGTGTTCGCCGCGTGCGCCACCGGCGCAGGGATCCAGCCGGGGACGACCACGGTTCCGGCGGAGCCTGTCACGACCGTGACGACGACTGCATCGACGCCCTACGGAGGAACGGTGGTCGTGGGGGTGGGCACGGGAGGATCGCCGCGCAGCCTGAACCCTCTGCTCGAAGGTCCCGACACCGCGGTCTTGGATCTGATAGCGCCTGCCGTCTTTGCGATCGGCTACCGGGTCGATCCGATCACCTTTGAACTGGTTCCGCACGTTCTGGAAGCGATTCCGTCCATCGAGAACGGGGGAGTGGTCGACAACGGCGACGGGACGATTGCGGTTGCGGTGACGGTCACCCCCGAAGCACGCTGGGCTGGGGGCCCGCCCATAACGGCCGCCGACCTCGAATTCACCTGGCGGCTCATCGTCGACCCCGCACTCCCCATTCGCCCGGAGTTGGTCCGCCGTTACTCGAACATCGATCCCGCCTCGGTGGTAGCAGACGGTCGGACGCTTTCCTTCACCATGACAGCCACTCCTGAATATGAGCTGCTCTTTGACCTCATCGTGCCCCGCCACAGCGTCGAGGGCTCAGACTTCACCGCCGACTGGAACGACACGCTGTGGGCGGCGGGGGGGCCGTTCGAATTCGGGGCATGGCAGCCCGGGCAATACCTCGAGTTGGTCCGCAATGAGGACTACTGGAAGGTCGGGTCGCGGGGCGAGCCCCTGCCCTACCTCGATCGCTTGATCTTCCGCTTCTACGAGGCCGGCGCCGCCCCCGACCCCCGGCTGGTAGAGGCATTCGGCACCGGAGATGTCGATGTGGTGGTCTTCGACGAGGCCACCACATCGGCGATTTTTCGAGCCGATGAGAGTGCCGTGGTCGAGGTCGCCCCTGGCTTGTTCTGGGACCACCTCAACTTTCAGTTCGGGCCGGGAAACCGGAATCCGGAGAGTCTCAATCGTTACGTCGAGTTCCGGCGCGCCATCGCCCATGCCATCGACCGCAGCCGACTGGCGTTCGAGGTTGGCGGCACCCCTCTCACCAGCGCGATGCTGCCCTACGGCAGATTCTTCACGGAGAGCCCGTGGGCGGTGTACGAGTACGACCTGGAAGCGGTCAAGGGCCTGCTCTTCACGCTAGAGAACGAAATCGGACGCGATCTCTTCGCCGGTGACGGACCCAGGGTGGTGCTCACGGTCACCTCGGACGGCGAGCGTTCGATCGCACTGGGCGGCGCCCTGGTCACCATGCTGCGGACGGCGGGCTTCGACGCCGAACTGCAACTGGAGGACTCGGCGCTGTTCTTCGGTTCGACCGTCGACAACGGAACATGGGATGTGGCCAGCTGGAGGTTCACCGGAGGCCCCGGGCTCGGGGCCGGGGTCGAGTTCGTGCGAATGTTCGATCCCGATGGACTCCCGTTCGTCGGGGCGAACTACTACCGATGGGGAACAATCGACTCGACCGTGTCCGGCGAAGCCGTCGAGGCGTACCGGGACACCCTTTTCCGCCTCCGGGACACGATCGATCCTGGAGAAGTGGCCGCCCTTCTCGTCGAAGCCGAGTTGCTACTCGCCGAGCAGGTGGTGTTGATCCCGCTGCTCTCCTCGGGTGAATCGGGCATCGCCCGGCGGGAGTCTCTGTCAGGGCCCACGGTGAACCCGGTCCAGGGCGTGATGTGGAATGTCGACGAGTGGCAGTTGGGCGACGGGTAGAACGGGCCGACCCGGTGCCCTGCCGTGGGTAACTACCGTTGAGGAGCGATGACCCACACATTGATCCTGCTGCGTCATGGACAGAGCACGTGGAACCTCGAGAACCGTTTCACGGGTTGGACGGATGTCGGCCTGACGCCGGCGGGGGAAGACGAGGCTCGCCGCGCCGGACGCCTCCTCCTCGAAGAGTCGATCCTTCCGGATGTCGCTCACACCTCGGTGCTGGTCAGGGCGATTTGGACCCTCTACCTCACGCTGGCCGAGATGGAGCGCCTCTGGATCCCCGTGCGCCGCCACTGGCGGCTGAACGAACGCCATTACGGGGCGCTGCAAGGGCTCGACAAGGCCGAGACCGCTCGCAAGCACGGGGAAGAGCAGGTGCAGATCTGGCGACGCTCGTATGACCTGCCGCCACCGCCGCTCGATCCAGCCGACGAGCGGCACCCGGGCCACGATCGCCGCTACGCCGGCCTGACGCCCGACCTTCTGCCGGCGGGGGAGAGCCTCGCGGACGTGGTCGCCCGCATGCTGCCGTATTGGCACGATCGGATCGTCCCCGATCTGCGGGCGGGGCGCACCGTGCTGGTATCGGCCCACGGCAACAGTTTGCGCGCCCTGGTCAAGCACCTGGACGGGATCAGCGACGAGGCGATCCTGTCCCTGAACATTCCCACCGGAATTCCGCTGCGATACACGCTCGACGACGACTTGAGGCGCATCGACAGCGGCTATTTGGGTGATCCCGAAGCCGCCGCGGCCGCGGCCCGGGCAGTCGCCGAACAGGGCAAGGCGAAGTAGCCAACAGCCAACAGCCGATAGCCAGCGACCGCGGCTAGGCCCTCTTCCACCTGGGACGGGGCTTGACTATTGGCCGTTGGCTGTTGGCTGGCGGCTGTGGACCGTCCCCTATACTCCCCATCTCCCAACGAGGTTCCCTGTGCTCGCGGCGATTCTCATCGTGCTCCATCTGATCCTGTGCTTTGCCCTCATCGCGCTGATACTCCTGCATGCGGGGCGTGGGGGCGGGCTTTCCGACGCTTTCGGTGGCGGAATGGGCCCTCTGGGGGGGCTGGGGGGATCGACCGTGGCGGAGCGAAACCTCGATCGAATCACGGTGACCGTTGCCGTGCTCTTTGGCGCGACGACGCTCGGTCTCTCGTGGGTCCTCACCTGAAAGTTCGTTAGGGGGGAAGGCGAACCTGTCCCCGACGGCCACGGCGGGGTTGGGGTCCGCTCGTGGAGGAGGGCCGACCGGCGTCTGTTCGGCCTCCACCGATGGAGTTCGGCAGCGCTCCCAAGCTGCCCAAAGGGCAGCCGTCGGCCCCGGGAGCCAACGGGCCCCGCTACGTCGGGAGGTCGGGGAGAATGCTGGGAATGCGTTCCTTTGCGCCGCGGGTGGTGGCTTGCTTGCTGCTGGTCGTCGCCGCCTGCGGCGTGGGTGAGGCTGCGCCGACGACAACGACGTCGACCGCCCCTCCGACTACCACAACACTGCCGCCGGTCACCACCACGACGCTCCCCCCGACGACCACCACCACCGAGCCGATCGTGCCGAACCCCTACGGGGGCGAGGCGATCGTGGGGGTCGAGATCGAGCCCGACATCCTCAACCCGTGGCTGCCGGGCGGCTCGGCCTACGCGGTGAGTGCAATCGGTCGCACCTTCTGGACCGGGGTGCACCGAATCGATGGGGCCACGCTCGAATTGATGCCTGATGTGGTCGAGGAGATCCCCAGCATCGAGAACGGGGGCCTCACGCTCAACCCTGACGGCACGATGACCGTTCGCTATCGGATCAAAGAGGACCGGGTCTGGGCGGATGGCACACCGATCAGCGGCGACGACTTTCAGTTCACGTACCAGACGATCATGAACCCGACGTACGTGCTCGATCGGACGACATACCAGGACATTCTCCCCGAATCGATCGTCGTCGGGCCGAAGACGTTCGAGTACACGATGGCGCGCCCGACGCTCGCCGTTCAACTGATCTTCAACACCCTGATTCCTCAGCACGCCGCCCAGGCCCGGGACTTCCTCCGGGTGTTCGACGATGTGCCGTGGGTCTCCGGGGGCCCGTTCGTTTTCGAGGCCTGGGAGAAAGGCTCGTATTTCTCGGTGGTCCGCAATCCGAACTACTTCGAGTTCGACGCAGTCACCGGGCAACAGCTGCCGTACCTGGACCGGATCGTCTTCAGGTTCTACCCGGGGCGAGAGGCCTTGGTCGACGCGCTTCTTGCCCACGAGATCGACATCGCCGCCTTCGCCGACGCGACCGATCAGATGGAGCGGGTGCTGGCCGACGAAACTCCCGGTCTCGACGCACAGGTGGTCGGCAGCGCCGAGTGGGAGCAGATCAACTTCCAGTTGGGCGAGAACCGGTTCGATCGCAATCGCAACTCGTACAACGAGCACGTCGAATATCGGATGGCCATTGCCCACGCCATCGATCGGCAACGGCTGGTGGATGAGCTCTTTGGTGGAGTCATCTCCCCCCTCGACTCCTATGTCGATGCATACCTGCCCTTTCTCTCCCAGGATGGGTGGGCGCAGTACGAGTTCGATCCGGAGCGATCGCGCGAGCTCATCGAGGTGCTCTGTGGCAAACCGGAAGTCGACTGCACGACGCGACCGGTGCGGGCGGTCCTGACGGTGGCGCGGGGCGACACCCGCATCCGGTTGGCGCAGCTCGTGGCCGCCATGCTCGGGAACGCCGGGATCCGCACGGACGTCGTGGTGGAGGACTCGGCGGTGTTCTTCGGTGACACCCTCGACTTCGGAATCTATGACATGGCCTCGTGGGGATGGCAGGGTTCCCCCGAACTCACCGGGCTGCTCGGCTTTCAGGCGAGCTTCGATCCGGCTCGTGCGCCCGCCCCGGGGGGCTCGAACTTCTACCGGTGGGGTACCGAGGCGGTCGAGTTCGTGGCAGGGCACGAATACTCAGGATCGGGCTACGAACAGGGACCGTCGTCGGTGATCAACAGCGGAACCGTCCGCTATGGGTTCGTCAACCGGGGCCTCAACAGCACGCTCGACCACGACGAGATCGCCAACCTGGTGGAGGAAGCCGAGGCGATCCTGGCCAACCAGGTCGCGTTGATACCGCTATATCAGCATCCCCGGCTGGGGGCGGTGTGGGCGGATGCGATCACCGGATTTGTGGTGGTACCGATCGGGGGAGGATCCCCGCTGGCGGTGGACACCTGGAACGCCGCTTTCTGGCACCGGGCCACCGGGTCGATCGACGGACCCGACGAAGAGCGCGACTCCGCTCGCGAAGGCGTCGTCTGATCCGATCGGTGTCGACATCCCCTCAGCGAAAGGCCGGAGGTGCTCCTGGGTTGCACCCGCGACCCCCCTCGGACCTGTTGCCGGTATTCCCGGGCCCGAGTACCCTGGCTCCCAAGGTGGGTACACGGTGCGCGCTGCGCGACTTCGCGCACGTGCCCGTTCCGCCCGTCAGACTGACGATTGGAGACAAATAGTGACAACTCCGAAGCTCTCGGGCCGATGGCGGCTCGTAGTTGCCTTCGCAGTGTTTGCGTTGGTGGCCGCCGCTTGCGGCGATGACGATGCCACCACCACGACTGCTGCGCCTGGCGCTACTACGACCATAGGCACCGGAACTACTACGGCTACGACCGCGCCTCCTGTGGCAGGGTTCGTATACCGGACGGGCATTTTCGCGGACACCACCACCGACAACTACTGGGCGTATAACGACCCCCAGAGCACGGTGTGGAACGCCTACGTGCTTGGGCCGACGAAGCCGTCGCTCTTTGGCATCAACCTTCCGGGGTTGGAGCTGAGCAACGACATCGCGGCTTCTGCTGATCCCGGCACCGCGGTTGCCGACGGCGACGGTTTCTCCGTCGAAGTGGCGATCCGTGACGATGCCAACTGGAGCGACGGCACCCCGATCACCGCTCAGGACATCGTGTTCACCGCTGAGACGGTGCGCGACTTCTGCCTCGGTGGTAACTGGGTGGCCTCGTACCAGTGGGCGCTGATCGACGATCCCGATACCGAGGGCTGCAACCCGACGGTCGTGTCGGAGAACCTCGGCCTGACTGCGGTTACGGCCGTGGACGACAAGACGGTCAAGTTCACCTGGAACCTCGAGCCGGGTCTCGCGATCTGGCCGCATGGTCCCGGGCTCTCCGCCATCATGCCGGCGCACTTCTGGGGCGATGTCGTCGCAGCAGCAGCAGGCGGCGCGGATCCCGCCGAAACGCTCTATGCGGCTTCGGGTATCGGCGATCCCTCGGGTGGTCCGACGGTGTTCGACAGCCGTGAGGCTGGCGCGTTCGCCCGTGTCCTCGCCAACGACACCTACTACGACACCGGTCGTGAGGTCGTCTCCGGCGGCGTGACGTATACGAGCGGCCCGTTCATGAGCGAGCAGACGTTCGAGCTCTACAGTGATCAGAGCGCTGCCATCCTGGCTCTCAGGAATGGCGACGTGGACTTCCTCTACAACCCGCTGGGCCTTCAGCGTGGTCTCCAGGACCAGATCACCAGCGACCCGAACCTGACGGCCGTCGTCAACCCGACGAACGGCTTCCGCTACATGGCGTTCAACCTGCGCCGCGAGCCCATGTCCAACCAGGGGTTCCGCAATGCATTGGCGTTCATGATCAACAAGGAGTACGTGGCCACCAGCGTGCTCCAGGGCGTGGCCTTCCCGCTGTACGCAACGGTTCCCGAAGGGAACACCAACTGGTACAACGCGGAAGTGGCCGATGCCTTCGCGCTCATCTACACGGAAGCGTCGACGGATGTCCGTCACGATGGTGCTCCGTTCGTGGATCCCGGTGAAGATGCCGACGATCCAGCCGACGACACGAACTACACCGCAACGGGTTCTGAGGCTCGCCTCCACCTCGCGGTAGCCGCGTTGAAGGCAAACGGGTTCACCTGGCCGGAGGGGCAGGAGCCCGATTTCGCGGTCAACGCGATCGTTCCTGGCTCTGGCATCATGCTGAACGGCGTCACGGTTCAGGAACTGGAGATTCTGTCTCCCGGACCTGGCTACGACCCGCTTCGCGCAACGTATTCGCTGATCATTGCCCAGGCCCTCTCGGACCTCGGGTTCGAGGCGCAAGCGTTCCCGACGGACTTCAACATCTTGGTGAACAAGGTGTACGTGCCGAACGACGCTGGTGAGCTCGACTACGACATGTTCCTCCTCGGTTGGAGCCTGGGTAACCCGGCCCTTCCGACGTATCACGAGTCCTTCTTCGCTGGGAAGAATGACACCCTCGTGAACGACGGGAACAACAGCCCCGGATTCAACGACCCGGCGTTCAACGCTTTGGTCGAGGAGTTCAACGCTGCTCAGACGTTCGAGGCTGCCTTTGACATCATGTGGGAGATGGAGGCGATTCTCTTCGAGTTGAAGCCTTACATCGTCCTGTTCGACACTGGCATCCTCGAGGCGTACCGCTCGGCGGCAGTCTCGTTCCCGTTCACGGACACCCTCTCGGGTCTCCAGTTCGGTAACGGCTTCCCCGGCGTGGTCGGCGCGGCTGCGTAAATGAACTAGACGCTCGCAAGAGCAACTAGGAAGTGGGGCGGGACTTCGGCCCCCCCCCCCCCACTTCGCGTCTGGCGTGAAGCGGATCCCGCGGTAACCTGAGCGGAGGCCACGCGGACGCGAGCGCGATCGGCCTAACCTGCTATCTTCGCCCAATTCCGGCGAGCACGCCGGGCGAACGGAGGACCGGGGATGACGAAGTTCATCAGCAAACGGCTCGTGCAGATGATCATCCTGTTCGCGATCTTCCTCACCATCCTCTTCTTCCTTCTCGAAGCACAGCCGGGAGATCTCTCCCAGCAGTACATCGGCAACCCGGATATCCCGCCGGAGGAGAAGGCTCGCCTCGCCGCCCGCCTCGGTCTCGACCAGCCGCTGTGGGGCCGGTACACCTCGTACATGAAGAATTTCTTCACCGGCAATATGGGGGTGGCGCTCTCGCAGTACCCGACCTCGGTGAGCTCGCTGATCCTCGCCGCGCTGCCCCGGACCATCGTGCTGTTCCTCTCTGCCACGGTTCTCGCCTACTACCTGGGCTTCGTGACCGGGAAGGTGCTCGCATGGCGGCGGGGCAAGGCCACCGAGTACTTGCTGACCTTGGGCGGCGTCGGGCTCTACACGATCTTCTATCCGTGGTTCGCGCTGCTGATGATCTGGTTCTTTGGGTTCACAGTTGCGGGCTGGGTTGGCTTCACGGTGTTCCCGATCAACAAGTTCATCGACGCGCCCGAGTGGACCGGCTCTCCGTTCACCACCAATGAGGTGTTCATGCGGATGATCCTCGTGGCCACCCTGGCCCTGTTCGTCGCGTCCGTGATAACCCTGGTGGCACGGAAGCGACTGGAACTTCCGCAGGCGATCCGGGTGCGCAACTGGTCGTTCCTGGCGGCGGTGATCTTCCCCTTCGTGTACTTCTGGATCTCGCCGATGCGCAAGTACGCCGGCGACATTTTCCATCACACGATCCTGCCGGTGGGGACCCTGACCCTGGTGGCATTCGCCGGGATCATGCTGCTCACCAGGAGCTCGATGCTCGAGACGCTGCGTGAGGACTACATCCTCACGGCACGCGCCAAGGGTCTGCCGGAAAAGGCGATCCGCGACCGTCATGCGGCCCGGAATGCCCTGCTGCCGGTGGTCACCTCGTTGGTGCTCGCCCTGGCGTTCGTGATCGGCGGCGGCATCATCACCGAGACCGTGTTCTCGTGGCCGGGGATCGGGCTGCTGCTCTTCCAGGCGGTGCTGCTCGAGGACATCCCGCTGGCGATGGGCACCCTGTCGATCATCGCGGTGCTCGCCCTGCTCGGGCATCTGATCGCCGATATCATCTATGTCTATCTCGACCCACGCATTCGTTACCAGTAGCGGAAGGAGGAGCCAATCGTGAGCGATCGCGTCGACCTCGAAGAACCACAAGTCGGGGATTTCCAACTGCCGCGGGCTCCCGGTGGCGGCCCCGTAATCCAGGAACCACTGTGGCGCATCCGACTTCGCCTCTTCCGTAAGGCACTCAGCCGCAACTGGGCCCTCTTCGCCAAGAACAAGATCGGCCTTGTGGGCCTCGGCATCATCATCGCGTTCGCTCTGGCGGCAATCATCCACCCCTTCCTCATGGGCAACGTCTGGGATCCGGCGGTCTACGACCCGGTGAGGGGCTATGACGCGCCCCGGGCCGAATACCTGATCGTCGCCGGGCCCGAGGTGGGCGACGGCGAGATGCTCCTGGCGGAGGCGAAGCTCAAGTCGACGCCGTTCGTGCAGGTGGGTGAGGTCATCTCGATCCCGCAGCAGCCGGCGCCGCCCTCGGACTCACACTGGCTGGGCACCGACCCACTGGGGCGTGACATCCTGTCGCAGTTGATGTACAGCACCCGAGCGGCGTTCTTCCTCGGTGCCATCGCCGCGGTGGTGACGGTGTTGATCGCGACCACCGTCGGATCCATTGCTGCCTACTTCGGAGGGTGGATCGACAGCTTGTTGATGCGGTTCGCCGACCTGGTGTTGCTGGTGCCGCTGATCCCGATCCTGATCGTGATCTCGTCGCTGTTCACCCTGACACTGCCATTACTGGGAGTGCTGATCGGAATCCTGTCGGGCTTCGGAGGGACGGCGATCGTCCTCAAGTCACAGGCCCTGTCGGTGTCGGTGAAGCCATTCATCGACGCCGCCCGGGTGGCCGGAGGCTCCAACGCGCACATCATCTTCCGGCACATCATTCCTAACGTGCTGCCGCTCAGCTTCCTGTACATGATGTTCACGGTCACCGAGGCGATCGCGCTCGAGGCAACGCTTTCGTTCCTCGGCCTGATGAACGTGCAGATGAGTTGGGGCCTCATGATCAACGTTGCCCACAGCTCCGGCTATCTGCTCTCCGGGACCAGCTACTGGTGGCTGCTCATCCCGGCGGGCATGGCCGTGACACTGTTGGCTGCAGCGTTCTTCCTCGCCGGGCGGGCGATGGACGAAGTCGTCAACCCGAGACTCAGGAGGCGCTGAGCGCAATGCAGACTGCGGATACCCCTCTAAGCACGCGCCCGTCTGGTGCGGGGATGCCGGCCCTCCTCGAGGTGGACAACCTCACCATGGAGTACCACACCGAGAAAGGCTCGGTCTCGGCGGTCAACGATGTCTCCTTCACCATCCGCGCCGGCGAGTCGATGGGCCTGGTGGGGGAGTCGGGGTGCGGCAAGACGTCGGTGGCGATGGCGCTGCTCAGACTGCAGGCCGACAACGCCGAGTTCAAGCAAGGCGAGATCCGCCTCAACGGTGAAAACCTGCTTGCTCTCTCCGAGGACGAGATGCGCACCCACCGCTGGAGCGACATTTCGATGGTGTTCCAGGGGGCAATGAACGCCTGGAACCCGGTGCAGCGCGTTGGCGACCAAATCCGCGAAGCGATGAACCTGCACATAAAGCCGCTGCCGACCGCCGCCGAGGCTCGTGCCCGCATGGAAGAGCTGTTCACTCTGGTTGGGGTCGACCCGAAGATGCTCGACAGATACCCCCACGAGTTCTCAGGGGGAATGCGCCAGCGGGCCATCATCGCCATGGCCCTCTCCTGCGATCCGCAACTGATCATCGCCGACGAGCCCACCACCGCCCTGGACGTGATCGTCCAGGACCAGATCCTCAACCAATTGAAGCGGATTCAGCGCGACCTGGGGATGGCGATGATCTACATCTCGCACGACATCGCGGTGATCGCCGAAGTCACCGACACCATCGGCGTGATGTACGCCGGGCGAGTCGTGGAGTTGGGCGCAACCCGTGAAGTGTTCCAGCGGCCCAAGCACCCCTATGCCTACTTGCTGCTGAACTCGGCACCCTCGATCGCCGGGCCCCGCCGCAAGTTGGCCCCGCTCAAGGGCGAGCCGCCGAACCTGCTCAACCCACCCTCAGGTTGCCGCTTCCATCCTCGTTGCCCCTTCGCGACCGAGAAATGCGCGGTCGAAACGCCGCCCCTCGAGGATGTCGGCGGCGGCCACCTCGTCGAGTGCTGGCACTGGGACCAGGTCCCCGAGATCACCGAGAGGGGTGTCGCATGACCAGCGACCTCGAGATCACCACGAAGCCGCTGATCAAGGTCGAGAACCTGCAGAAGCTGTTTCCGATCACCCGCGGCGCCTTCCGTAAGCCAGTCGATTTCGTTCATGCTGTCGACGGCATCGACTTCGAGATCGCCCCCGGCGAGAGCCTGGGACTGGTGGGGGAGTCGGGCTGTGGGAAGACCACCACCGGGCGGATGCTGGTGAAGCTGATGGGGGCCACCGGCGGCAAGATCGAGATGGCCGACAACGGCTCGATGATCGATGTGGCCCACATCAGCCGCTCGAACATGAGGGCGTTCCGCCGCAACGTCCAGATGATCTTCCAGGATCCATACGAGTCGATGAACCCGCGGCGCACCGTCTACGACACGATCGCCGAGCCTCTGGTCGTCCAGCAGGTGCGGTCCGTCGCAGAGCGCGAGGCCCGCGTGGCCGAGCTGCTCAGCGCGGTGGGCCTGTCTCCGCCTCAGTCGTTCATGTTCCGCTACCCCCACGAGCTGTCGGGCGGTCAGCGGCAGCGGGTGGCCATCGCCCGGGCGCTCGTGCTCGACCCGAGTTTCGTGGTGGCCGACGAGCCCACCTCGATGCTCGACGTCAGCATCCGCATCTCGATCATGGAGCTGATGCTCCGATTGGCGAAAGAGTTCTCCGTCTCTTACCTGTACATCACTCACGACCTGGCGGTTGCCCGTTACATGTGTGACCGGATCGCGGTGATGTACCTGGGCAAGATCGTGGAGTTGGCACCCACCGAGGAGTTGCTGAGCAATCCCCTTCATCCCTACACCAGGGCCCTGCTGTCAGCGGTCCCCGTGCCCGATCCGTCCTACCAACGGCCGAAGGTGGAGATCAAGGGCGGCGTGACGAAGGCGATCAACCCCGAGCCGCACTGCCGATTCCTCGACCGGTGTCCGTGGGCGATGGACATCTGCCACACCGCCGATCATCCGCCCCTCGAGGACAAGGGCAACGGCCATTTCGTCGCCTGCCACCTGGTCGAGGTGGGCGGCCGGATCCTCGCCCCCAACGCCGCTCCAGCAGCGCGGACCTAGGCGTAGGCTGGCTCCCTTCAAAACGAGGGGATTGTCATGGCAGATCATCCAAACGCTGCGCTCTATCGATCGATTTTCGACAAGATGATTGCCGGTGACATCGAGGCGCTGGCTGACGCGATCGCCGATGACATCGAGTATCACGTGATCGGCTCGCCGGATCCGATCGTCGGTAAGGAGGCCGTGTTGGCGTCGTTTGGCGGCTTCGACGACGCCGGATTCGACTTCCAAGGCGAGTTGCACGATGTCGTCGCCAACGACGACCACACGATCGCCCTGGTCGAGGCCCACGTGACCAAGGACGGAAAGACCTTCTCTTACCGCACCGCCGAGATCTTCCACTTCAAGGATGGCAAGGCGACCGAACGCTGGGCATTCTCCGACGACACCGAGGCGATAAACCGATTCTTCGGATCCTGACGGGACTGGGAGAGCGCAGGCCCGCGTTACACTCCCGTGCCCCACGTCGGAGTGGCGGAATTGGCAGACGCGCTAGGTTGAGGGCCTAGTGCCCGCAAGGGTGTGGAGGTTCGAGTCCTCTCTCCGACACGCTGAAAACTAGACCCTCCGGTGAGGCCCACCTCTCGGAGGGTTACGTTCATCCGGGGCGCTCCCGACACCTTGACTTCCAGATGGTCTGGGAAGAAGACGATCTCATCGAGCAGGTCCGAGGCGATGATCCAACGCTCCTGGTCGGTTGCTTCCTGCCATATCTCGTCGATGTCGAGGTCCGCCAGGTGCCGGGCTACGTCCTCGAAGGCCTGGGCGATCTCGTTGCGTTCTTCGAGTCGGCGTTGGGTCTCGTTGAGTTCGGCTTGGAGCCTGCCGAGTTGCATGGTGAGGTCGGCTTCCTGTTCGGCAAACAGGTCGGCTCCGATCTTGTCGGCGTAGTGGAGGTCGAGCAGTTTGCGCCGCCGCTCCTGGAGATCATCCACGAGTGCGGGGGACCGGTCCGGACCCCTGCGGGGTACCGGCCCGGTCGCCCTCCGCAACTCGACCCTGATCGCCTCCTGCAACTGCTCATCGCCACCAACCAGGCGCAGACCGAGCAACGCCGCACGTTCGATCCCATTCACAGACCGTCTCGGCTGATCGCAACCCTTCCCTCGATGAACGCAGCGGAAGAACTGGCTGCCCTTGCCGTTCTGATCCACCGACGTGACCCGCCCGCACAGACCACAGCGAACGACGCCGGTCAACGGATGCTTGCTCTGGCGACGACGGCCCTTGACCCATCCTCGTTGCGCCCGCTCCCACAGCTCTTCGGTGACGATCGCCTCATGCTGTCCGGAGAACCACTCACCACGCCAGACGACTTCGCCGAGGTAGATGCGTGACTCCAAAATGCCCCGAGCCGTCGAATAGTTGACTCCGGTTTGCTTCTCGATCTCCGAGTACGAACAGCCCTCGGTTCTGAGTCTGAAGATGCGACGAACGGTCTCGGCATCGGCGTTCGGCACGAGGTCGCCGTCGATGAGGTCGTATCCGGTCTTGGGTCGGTTGATCCACTTGCCCTCCTGAGCAGCTCGGGCCATTCCCATCACGACGTTCTCGCCGAGTTGCTCCCGATAGAACTGAGCGAACGATCCCAGGACGTTGTAGAACATCCGACCGGTGGCCGACGACAGGTCGAGACGTTCGGTGAAGGAGTGCAGCCCAACGTCGGCCTTGCCCAAGGTGTCGGCCAGCAGGATCAAATCTCCGAGGTTCCGTGACAGCCGATCGAGTCGCCAGACGAGCAGGTGAGCGACGTGCCCCTGCTCGACCATCGTCAGGACTTGCTGGAGACCAGGTCGGTCGAGGTTCTTCCCCGAAGCGCCAGGTTCCTCGACGACGGTGACAGGTCCCAGATCATGGAGTTCGGCGTAGGCACGCAGCTTGTCGGCCTGACCGTCGATCGAGAACCCTTCGGCGGCCTGCTCCTCGGTTGAGACTCGGCAGTAGGCGACGGTCAGCACTCGGTGTCCTCCTGGCGCTTGCGCACGATGCGCAGACTCACAGCGACGAGCACCGACGCTACCCGCTCATAGTCCTGGGCGCTCATAGGCCCCAATCCTGCTTGCGGCGCTTCTTGTGCACCCGAGTCGAGAACGGGATGCCGGTCTCTCGCTCGTAGTCCCGCAGCACCGGGTCAAGAAGGTCGAGACTCGCACCGATGGAGTCGACGTTCCGGAAGGCAGCAAAGCTCGCCAACCACCCGCACAGTGCCTGCTTCATCTGACGCTCTGAGGCTGCCGCTTTCGACGCCGTGGTGCGCTCGATAGTTACCGGCCGGTCTCGGAGAGATACGTTGCGGATTGCTTCCCACTCCGGGGCCACCGGTGCACGAGACCGGTTCTTGTCCGTCGATGCCTGACGGTAAGACAGCCACTCAGTGCCGTATCCCCACAATCCCGCAAGATTGGCGAAAAGCTCCTCGGGAGTCGTGACGTCGCATTGATGGAGGGCTTTGCGCCCGTACTCGATCTCGACCCGAGTGACGGGCTCCCCAGGCCGGTAGGACTCCCCCCAGATATCGAACCAGTAGTCGCCACCACTCTTGCGAGCCTGGCCCGACTTCTCATACATCCGGGCCGTGATCCCACCACCTCGACGCTTCCCGAACTGGAACCCGGTCAGATCGCCCGCTTCCTCGTAAGTGGTGAGCGTCCTGGCCCGACACACGAACCGGTCCCGTGTGTTCGCATCCGGCCAGAACCCCTGCAAATCGGCGAACAGATCCGCCCGGGACACTGACCACTCCACAGCAGCAATCTCAGCGATCAGCGACGAGAACGTTTCCACCGTCGCCTCGGGACCTATGCCATGCAGTAGCTGCGCCTTGGGCTGGACTCGAACCGCCGGCAGATGATCACTTGAGGTGAACCCGATCAGCCCGTACTCATGCGACAACCGGTACGGATACCGCCCCCATCCGAAGGGAGTCACCCCGAACTCCACCCCA
The DNA here is from genome assembly GCA_040878325.1 of Acidimicrobiia bacterium. Lineage (NCBI taxonomy): Bacteria > Bacillati > Actinomycetota > Acidimicrobiia > Acidimicrobiia bacterium. The sequence continues at coordinate 98,885 of JBBDMM010000012.1, read as the reverse complement.
CCAAGACTGAAGCCGACCGGCTCGCGGCCTTCAAGCGCTCGACTCCTGGCACGCTCCAACCGCTCCAAGAACGAATCAGGCAGAACAGCCCGCCCCGACAAGTAGAGCGAATCGATGCCCGAAGCCAACTCACGCACCACGCTCAGTGGATTGGAATCGGACGAGAATGACCTGGTAACCATGGAAGACCTCCCCAAGCGACATCCGGTTTGGAAGAGCCCCCCAACTAGGGGGCTAACCCGGCGGATACGCCTGGGGTCAACATGGACCCCGATCACATGCCGGTGAACAGCCCACAATGTATCTGACCCCTACGACAAGAAGTGAGGGAGTCCCGGCGAGCACCCCGGCAGATGTAGTTTGAGGGTGCTGTGATACAGGACACGCACCCTTAGGAGCTCACATTGGTTCTCGCCGTAGATCTTGTCGACACGCTCAATCGAAACACGGGTGCCGTTCAGGCGATAGCCACGCTCATTCTTGCTGGACTCACGTTCTGGTATGTCATCGAGACCCGTCGTATCGCCGATGCAGCCAGGCTCAGCCAGCGGCCATATGTTCACCTTGACGTCTCAGGTCGAGGGGGACCCATGCTGGAGATCGGCGTAGGAAATTTCGGCGAGCGAGCTGCCAACAACGTCCAGTTCAATGTGCAACAGGATGTCCTCGACGGAAGCGGAACCGGTCTATCTGCCGCTGGACCATTCGACCGAGGAATTCCGTACCTTCCGCCAGGGCGGATGTATCGATGGTCTTTCATCTCACCGCAGGACTACTTCGCCGACGTGGCGAATAGCACCTTCCGGGCCACGATCACCTACGAGTACGGAGGTACTGCTTACGAGGAAGATGTAGTAGTCGACTTTGCATCTTTCGAGGGCGTGCTCTACTCAAGCCTCTCGGCCCCTGGTGCCGATGCTGCTGCACACCTCAAGTCGATAGCCAGAAGCCTCGACGAACTTCAACGCATCGGACGGGATCGCTCCGGTAGCGTGTTAGAGCGCATCTTCCCTCGCCCCCCTTGCCCCAGATGCCGAGAACCGGTCAACTCAGGCGCCACCAAGTGCCCTCATTGTCTTGAGGAGATCAGCCTGCCCGAGGCCGCCCAGGGCGACCAGCCGAATTCGTAGCATTTTGGGAGTGCCAAGCGGCGAACTCTCAACTCGGCGGAAATCCGAGCGGGTGCGTCGAGGCGTCGAAGAACTCGACTTCGTCACGGCCAAGCCTCGCTCGGTAGTACTGCTTCCTGGCATCGAGCGCCGTCGAATTGTCCGGCCGGAGAGACACGGCGATTTCCGGCAGCGGCTCGCCCCGGCGCTCCGCCTGCTGCAACTGGGCGATGGCGGGTCGAACCAAGTGTTCGTCCCCGGTCCCCAGGCTATGGCCGAAGACCACCAGACTCTCGAAGGGGCTTGTCTGTGGCAGGAAGTGTCCGATCCATTCGCTGTAGGCGAAGTTGAGGTAGTCGTTCGAAGTGATCGCAGTGAGCTTGCGGCCCGACGAGCCTTCGGCGACGAATAGCGGGTACGTGGCGCCCCGGTAGTGGAAGGTGAGTGCCAAGAGTGGGCTGTACACGCTCCACGCCGAATCACCCTCCGACCCCGATGCCTTGACTGTCGATCCATCCGGCGGATCGAACAGGTGGAGGCCGCCGTGGAGATACAGCACTCGGGTTTTCCCGGGAGCAACCCCGGTATCGGTCAGGTCAAATGAGATCTCTGGGTTCCAGAAGTAGTCACGGAACCTGTCGAGCCTGCTACCACCGCCGGCCGTCATCGCCCAGTACAACAAAAGGTCGTAGTTCGTGGTGAAGACCGAGGCGAAGTGGAGCAGCGAGTCCCTCACCCGCTCAAGCCGGTTCGACGACAGGTCGGCGTAAAGCGGATGGACTGTGTGAACAGCGTCGATCAGTGAACTTCTTACTCGGACGTACTGCTCTGCTAGAGCATCAAGGTCGGACACTCCAGCCAGTCGGGCGATTGACTGAGCCCGGTCAATCTCTCCAAGCACACGTTCGAAGTCTGTCTCATTCACGAGTTCGAACACTTGACGGTCCCTCGCATCGAGGGGTTGGACCTGCGATGGACGCCCCGCCACCTCAAGGAGCGACTCGTAGGCGAAGGACTCTGACACCGCACGACTCGCCCCGTTCCCGATGAGGAGGCTGTGTCGGAATCGCCCGCTTATCTCGGACCACGGCCGCAGGAGGGTCATGACCAACCAGTCTCTGGGAAGTCGGGAGTCCATAGCCTACAGGACGGTCTCACCACGGCGGCTGCGCATGAGGCACCTTCTGAATCAGCCTGCCGGCCTGGGAGACTGCCTCATCAGAGGGCTCGTGGTCCACCAGGATCAGCACTCGACCCTCTAGGGTCAGCGCCCCACACCAGGATCCGCCATCTAGCCGTCGGCTCTCCGACACAGCTGCAGCGAAACACTCTCACGGTGCACTGAGATACACGAGACGGCGTAACGACGCGGTGTCTGGGCTCCGCATTGAACTCCCCAAGACCCTCGGGAAGTGCGCGCATGCGCGCTAGCTGCTGCAAAGGCGAAGACCGAACGCCTGACGCTGCGTCGCGTCTACGCGTCGTCGAGCGGGTCGATCCGGCTGCGGCGGCTGCACTGTGGCGCATCGTCCTGGGCGATCCGGTTCCCGAACCTGACGAGGATCGGGGCGGGTCCGATGGCCAAGAACACGCTGGGTAGTTGGCGCTTGCACGTTCCGTGACGCAGGAGGTTATAGTCCATGGAAGGATGCTCCACGACCGAGGTTGGGGCGAGGTTTGGCACATGGAGTGGAGAACGAAGGGGAGATCGAACATGAGACGGACAATCACGGTACTTTCAGTGCTGTTGCTGGCTCTCGGGTTGACCGGGGTCGCGGCGTTGGCTTCATCAGCGATGCTCGACCCGTTCACCCAAGACGAGCTGGACAACAACTGGGAAGTTGATCGGCAGTTCCCGAGTGGGGGCGTCACCTCGGTCTCCGCCCACGGGCGGAATGACGTCGCCGAGATCGGTGTCGTCGGTGCTAATCGATCGACGGTGAGCCCATTCTACTACTTCGAGGGAATCAAGAAGGTTGCGGATTTCGGTTTGGCTGTTCAGGTTGACCTCTATGTCCCGGTTGAATGGGAGGATGCTGCAACCAGTCCGCTGAATGTGGGCTTCTGGACGAGCGACGACCCCATCACCGCCTATCCCCTCATCGTCTTCCGCAACTCAACAACGGTCGACGCTGGGTTCTACGTCTGGAACACTGTGGGGATTGGGGGTTACATCCCCAGCGGTGTCGCCGTGAAGTACGGCGATTGGAACACGCTCAGTATTGCTCTCGACCCCGACACCGACACCGTCAACTATGCCATCAACGGCCAGTTTGCAGGCTCGTCCTATGCCGGGAGTGACACCATCGGCCAGGTGTTCTTGAACCACTACAACGATGGAGCCCGTGACTACACCGCGTACTGGCACGCTGGAGTAGTCGCGCCTCAGACCGCGGACGAGTGCAAGAAGGGCGGGTGGATGGACTTCGGGTTCCGCAACCAGGGCCTGTGCATCCAGTTCGTCAAGACCGGCGAAGACAGCCGCTAACCGTTCCGTAGTACGACGAGGGGCCAGGGCCACGCGCTCTGGCCCCTCAGCCGTGCGGGACCTACGTCAGGCCCGGCTCCACGGCTTGAGCCTCCAGTCAGGGTCTGAGTTAACCCCCGAAGGCTCTCCGACACACTGGCAACCCTTCGGGTTGCTCTGGGAGTTCCGCAAAGCGGAACTCCTCTCGCGTAGGGGTCGTGTTCACCACGCTTTGGCTCTCCGACACAGCCCTACCTGCGGTTGGAGTTCACCGCCCGCCGCCCGCTGACGCCCCCAGTCCACCCTCCCCGTACCGCAGAGCCTGCTCCAGGGTCAATCCGCTGCCTTCGTTCCAGGCTCTCGTTGCCGCCTCGTCGCCGAGTACCCCTCGGGCGCTTGCCAACGCGGCGTCGAAGCGCTCCTGTCGCACCTTCTCGAGACGCTGCGGCGCAAAGGTCGCGGCGTGTGCGGCGAGCAGCGTGACGCCCGTGGCGTGGTTGCCGCGGCGCACCTCGATTTCACCCAAAATCCGGAGTGACTCGCGTCGCAGCGGATTCCGAGTGAACGCGTCCCCGTAGCCGAGCGTCTCGATCTGTTCGGACTGCTCGCGCAGGTGATCGAGGGCCGCGTCGAGCCGGTCCTCCATCACGGCGATCTCCGCAAGGCGGGTCAGCGCCACCCCTACCCCGCCGAGGGGAGACGCCGAGCGTCTCTCGACGTCCAGTGCCTCGAGCAGCAGGGCCGAGGCAGCCTTCAGATCCCCACGGCCCTCCTCGAAGTGGGCGGCGGTATTGAGCACGTCGTGCAGAAGCACGGGAGAGGCGAGACTCCGGGCCGCGGCGACCGATTCGGCGACGAGCGGAGCCGCAGCGACCAGGTCGCCTGCCCACCGGGTCAGGATTCCGGCGAGATGGGATGTTGCGAGCGTCAGCAGGGCCGCGTCACCGAGGGCACGGGCCCGCTCCACCGCCTCTTCGAGGAGCGCGACGGCCTCCGGCCACTCCCCGAAGGCGTCGTAGTGTCCGGCTCGGACCCGAAGCGCCAGGATCAACTCGCGCTCCGGTCCGTAGATCCGGTACAGCTCGATCGCCTGGTCGAGCTTGGCGTGGTGAGCAACGGCCTCTTCGAGGCTGTGCAGGCTCGACAGCACCAGGGTCCGGGCGAGCGCGGTCCCGGGGGTGGCGTGGGTGGGAACGAGGCGCCGCTGCCAGCCCATCGCCTCCTCGTCCCGATGCGTCCGTCCCCAGAACTGCTGGAGGGCGCCCGCCATGAGCTGGGCAGTCGGGGCGTCGCTCTCACTGAGCCAGGCAAGGGCCTCCCGCAGGTTGTCGACATCGGCCTCGAGCCGGTCGAGCCAGGTGCCCTCGTCGGGTCCGATCAGGTTCGGATAGGCGGTCTCGGCGAGATGCGCGAAGTATTGGGCGTGACGTCGGCGGATATCGTCGGCCACCCCAGATGCGGTGAGCTTGCCGTTGGCGTATTGGCGGACCGGCTCCAGCAGGCGGTACCGACTCGCGGTGCTATGTCTGATCACGACCACCAACGACTTCTCGACCAGGGACGAGAGCCCGTCGAGCACGGCCACCGGCCCCTGCGGCGCCGCACCGCTGACCTCCTCGGCCGCCTCGAGTGTCCAGCCCCCCGCGAAGACCGCGAGACGCCGGAACAGGTCCTGCTCGGTGGGATCGAGAAGCTCATAGGACCATTCGAGCGTCGCCTCGATGGTGCGATGATGGGGGACGACATCTTGCCCGGCCGAGCCGAGGACACCCAGCGACGCCTCCAGGCGCTTCGCCAGATCGTCGAGGGTCATCACCCGGAGACGAGCCGCGGCGAGCTCAACACCGAGGGGAATCCCGTCCAGGCGCCGGCAGATGCGCCGCACGGCATCGGCGTTCGCTGATGTGATGCTGAATTCGGGGAAGGCGGCCGCCGCCCGGGACTCGAAGAGCCTTACTGAGTCGAACCGCTGGAGTTCGTCGGCTGGAGTGTCCACCGCCGGAATGGGGAGGGGTGGAACCTCCCACAGCACTTCGCCCTGCAGGCCGAGCGCCTCACGACTCGTAGCGAGAATCCTCATGGAAGGCGCACCGCGCACGATGGCGGCGACCACGGATCCCGCCGAGTCCCTGACATGCTCGCAGTTGTCGATGACGAGCAGCCCCTGCTTGGGCCGAAGAAACTCGAGCAGCCGCTCGAGCCCATCGGTGCCGCTGGCCTCGGTCAGCTCCAGGGCGCGGCTCACCGTCGGCAGGACAAGCTCGGGTTCTGAGACGCCCGTCAGGTCCACGAACCACACGGTGTCGGGCATCTCGGGCTGCCATCGCGACGCAATCTCCACCGCAAGACGAGTCTTGCCGCACCCGCCCGCTCCGACCAGCGTCAGGAGCCGGCTCTCCACGAGCAGCTTGTCGATGCCCGCCAGCTCATCATGACGGCCTACCAGCGTCGTCACCTGGGGCGGAAGCCGGCTCCGAGTGGGTTCGCCGGTCCGCAGCGGAGGGAAGTCGGCTGCGAGCCCAGGGTGGACGAGCTGGAAGATTCGTATAGCGCGGGCGACATCACGCAGCCTGTGTTCACCGAGGTCACGCAGATCTACCCCGGCTGGGAGCTTTGCCCCCATCACCTCCCGGGTGGCGCTCGAGATGACGACCTGGCCGCCGTGTGCCGTGGAGAGCAGGCGCCCGGCCTCGTTGAGCGCCGGTCCGAAGTAGTTGCCGTCCCGCTCGAATGCCTCACCCGTGTGGATCGCCATTCGCACGCGGAGTGGGGCGCCCTCCCAGTTCGCCTCCGCCAGCGCGATTTGAGCCTGCAGAGCCGCGTCCACCGCCTCCTGGGCGCGCACGAATGCGGCGGCCCCACCGTCGCCCGAGGTCGAAAAGACGGTCCCCCGTTGATCTGCAATCGCCCCCATGAGAAGAGCATCGTGTTGTGCCACCGCGCCGGCCATCGCCTCGGCGGAGCTCTCCCACAGGCGCGTCGAACCCTCGATGTCAGTGAACAGGAAGGAGACGGTGCCCGTGGGCAACTGTGGCATGCGACCTCCCGCGTCAGCAGCCTATCCGGTCGCGGGCTACGACTGCTGGCGGCCCCACTCGCCGGGCGGGGCGAAAAGTTCCCAGCTCAAGACAAGACACGCTTGAGCGCCAGATCGAACTCATCTCCGGCAAACGTGCACCAATCGACGCGCAAAGTCACGGATGACGCTATCGCTCATGAGCGCCACTCTGGCACACATGACGGCCGGGCGTCCCACTCCTGAGTCTTCACGCCCGGTCTGACCGATCAGCCAAAGGCTCACTTCGCCAAGGACAAGACCACTTCTTGAGCCCTCCACGCGGGATCTGGCTGTCGCACTGGTGGTCTAGTGTGGCTGGCCGTGATCACTGTCGACTGGCTCCTCGACTCCGACCCGGCGATCCGCTGGCAGGTGATGCGTGACCTGCTCGATCTCCCCGAGTCCGAATGGGGGCGCGAGCGCTCCAGAGTGGAATTCGAGGGGTCGGGTGCCCGGCTCCTCGCCCTCGAGGATGAGAACGGGCTGTGGGCGGGTGGCGCTTGCTTCCCGGCCGACTATGTGTGGGGCGGTGACGAGCCGGGTCAGCCGTGGACGGCGACGATGCACACGCTGCAGACACTGCAGATCTTCGGCCTTCCCCCAAACAGCGCATCGGCGCAACGGGCCCTGAGCCTCGTGATGGAGAACGGGCGGTGGGAGCACGAGGGGCAGCGCTACTTCGACGGTGAGGTGGAGCCCTGCATCAACGGACGAACGATCGAGACAGGCGTCTACCTGGGCGCGGATGTGGCCGGCGTCGTCGACAGGGTTCTGAGTGAGACGCTCGAAGACGGTGGGTGGAACTGTGAGGCGGAGCGGGGATCGGTTCGCTCATCATTTGACAGCACGATCAACGTCCTCGACGGGTTGCTCGAACTCGAAGCGGCGAACCAGGGCAAACAAGGGGTTGGCGATGCTCGCCGGGCCGGTGAGGAGTACCTACTCGAGCGCCGCCTGTTTCACCGCAAGAGCACCGCGGAGGTGGTCGATCCTGGGTTTCTGGACTTCGCGTTCCCGTACTACTGGCATTATGACGTGCTGCGGGCCCTCGACTACTTCCGGAGAGCTCAGGACGAACCGGACTCGAGGATGGAGGAGGCCATCGAGGTCGTCCGATCCAAGCAGCAGCCCGACGGCCGATGGCTCCTCGATCGACTGCACCCAGGGCGGGTCTTCTTCGACCTCGAAACCCCCGTAGGCGCGCCGAGCAAGTGGAACACCCTCAGGGCGCGGCGAGTCCTCAAGTGGTGGGACGAGAGGACCGGCTAGCCAGGCCGCCGGGTTACGGTCCTGCGAGTTCCGACAACTGGGACCCGTCTCGCGTCGGACACCGGAAACCCTTGCGCGGTTTGATAATGCGCCGCCGTTGGGTAAGACAGTTCACGCAAGTTCATTGTCGATCAAGGGAGTGGAAATGAGCACGTTGCTGATCATCGTTCTCGTTCTGTTGTTGCTTGGCGGGGGATGGGGATTCAGTCGAAGGCGGTAGTCGCTGACCCAACTAACCATTCGACCCAGGCCCCGCCGTCGCTTGCGACGGCGGGGCCTACTTGGTGGTGCGCCGGGAGTCTGCCGAGGACCCATCAGAAACGACCTCTAGGTCGATTGCGTCGGTGAAGGGCTCGGCGACCACGCCTCCTCGAACCGGGCGTACCTCAACCCTGGGCCCTGACGGGCCGATAACCCCGCATGACCTCTCCCGGCGACGCCTCCGGACCCGCCCCGCGGAGTCGCAGGCTGCCGCGTGCGGCCGAACGAACGGTTTATGCCCGCGCCGAATCATGCCGATTCGGTTGGAGCACCTGCCGTACTGATCGGTCTCACCGCATGTGCATTCGTGGTGCTCCGCAACCCGATTCGGTGGGCGGGTGCGCTGCAGCCGTCTACCCGGTCTGACTCTGACCGGATGACCTGCGTCGTTGCGCCGGATCTTCGAAAACACTGGTTGAGGATGTCGGGAGCGGCTCAATTCCGGATCCACTCCTGCCGACCGTTACACTGAACTACGGCAGGCCGACGCTGCAGATTGCGCCATCGTTCCCGTCAACCATCGTCGACGAGTCGACGCGCCGCCGCTTCCTAAAAGGACATATGCAGAACTCCACCATGAACCCTGACACAGTCACCAACTTCTCCGCCCTAGGTGTTTCCGAGCCGATCGTCGAGGTCCTTCGGGGTCGCGGCATCACCGCCCCCTTTCCGATCCAGGTCATGACCATCCCCGACGCGTTGCTCGGCCGCGATGTCTGCGGCCGGGCCCAGACCGGGTCTGGCAAGTCACTTGCCTTCGGCATCCCGATGATCGAGCGGTCGAAGAAGTCCCCCCCGAATCAGCCGGGGGCCCTGGTCCTCGTCCCAACCCGGGAGCTGTGCAGCCAGGTTGCGGACGAACTCGAGCCCCTAGCCAGGGCTATGGGCCGCTCGCTGCTCGCCGTATACGGCGGGGCGTCGATGGGTACCCAGACAAAGGCACTGGAGCGGGGGGTCGACATCGTCATCGCCACTCCCGGGCGGCTGATCGACCTGATCAGGCGCAAGTTGGTCTCCGTCACGGCCGTCGACTGTGTGGTGCTCGACGAGGCCGACCAAATGGCCGACATGGGCTTCCTTCCCCAGGTTCGATCGATCATGCGCTCGATCGCCGGTGAACCTCAAGTGATGCTGTTCTCGGCCACCCTCGACGGCGCCGTGCGCTCCCTAGTCACTGCCTACCTGCGTGACCCGGTGGGCCACGAGGTGATCACTGAGAGCGACATCGTCGACGAGCAGACACATCGCTTCCTCGCCGTCCACTACATGGACAAGGCCAAGGTGGCAGCCCGGATCATCCGGGGGGTGACCCGCACTCTGATCTTCGTGGGCACCAAGGCGAACGCCGATCGGGTGACCCGACAGCTCCAGGACGAAGGGGTGGATGCTCTGGCCATCCACGGTGACAAGATCCAGAAGGACCGCGAACGGGTGCTCGGCGACTTCGCCGAGGGGCGGCTCCCTGCACTGGTGGCCACCAACATCGCCTCCCGGGGCCTCCATATCGACGATGTCGACGTGGTGATGCACTTCGATCCCCCCCAGGACTACAAGAGTTTCGTCCACCGCTCGGGACGCACCGCCCGGGCGGGGGAGACCGGCCTGGTGGTGTCCCTGGTCGAGTGGGACCAGGTCGAGGACGTCGAACGGCTGCAGCGGGCCTCGGGCCTCAACCTAGAGATCGTGAAGATGTTCTCCAACGACCCCCGGCTCGACGACCTGGTGGCCTTCGAACCGGCTGCGGTCGATCCCAAGCGCACGAGCGAGGTCGAGATCTCGCGACGTTTCCGCACCCGTCGCCGGCGCTGACCTGCCGGTCTCGCGACGTTGCCCCCGACAAAGTGCCGGGGGCAACGTCCGCGTTTGGCTTGTTCAGGCGACTCGGCGGTAGTCGGCCCAATGGGTGTCGACGAGACCCCAATGCTCGGGCCCCGCGGGCCAGTTCGACTTGTCGAAGCCTGGTGCCTGCTCGAGGGTCTCCTTCGGCACGTCGAGCACGAGGGCCTTCTCGTCCGTGTCGACGTGAAACACCGACCAGGGGAGGGCGAACAACTTGTCGCCGAGTCCGAGGAACCCGCCGAACGACAGCACGGCATAGGCGATGCGGCCGGTGTCCAGGTCGATCATCAATTCCTTCATGTCCCCGAGGTGCTCGCCGGAAGGCTGCTGCACCCGGTCGGACATGAGACTGTGGGCGGATAGGAGTCTGGGCGTGGTCATCGGAGTGTCTCCTTCGAGTAGCGGCGTTCTAGGGCCACCTACCCGCAAACCCGTCCACGGAAACCCCAGAGCCTGTTTATGGCCCGCACCGGCGGGGTACATCTGGATGCCAACGACCAAAGGGAAGACACATGTACATCGGAATCGGAACCCTCGTCCTCATCATCATTCTGCTGATCGTCCTCACCTAGTCCACAAGGGCCATGGTCACCCCGGCGCGGGTGGCAGGTGGATGGCCCCAGAAGCATCGATGGGCCAGAACGGATTGTGAGCGACCTCCCACGGATGACCGTCCGGGTCGGTGAAGGCGCCGGAGTACCCGCCCCAGAAGGTTGGCGCTGGCTCTCGCACGATGGCTGCGCCCGCAAGGCGCGCCCGTGCGATGAATTGGTCCACCTCATCAGGCGCTCCGAGGTTGTGGGCGAGGGTCATCCCTCCCCAGCCCCCCGTATCCGCTACGCCGCTGTCCTCGGCCAGCCGGCGGCGATCCCACAGGCCGAACACCATTCCCCCTGACTGGAAGAAGACGACGTCGTCTTCCGGGGCTGACCCGCTGGTCCACCCGAGTGCTTCGTAGAACCGTCGGGACCTCGCCAGATCCTCGACGCCGAGGGTCACCAGGCTGATGCGCACCGGGGGATTGTGGCACCGTTCTCCGCCCGCCGACCCCGAGGCAGCCGGGCCGAGGTAGCCTCCGACGATGACGACGCCTGCGGTGAACAGCTTGCGCCAGGTGCCCCTCTTCGGCGGGCTCGACGAATCGGCACTCGAACGGGTGGCACGGCTCGCCACCGAGTTCGAGGCGCCCAAGGGAATGGTGCTCATCGAGCTCGGCCAGGCCGGCACCGGGGTCTTCGTGATCGAAGAGGGAGCCGTCCGGGTCGAACTTCCCGACGGGCGCGAAATCGAGCGTGGCCCCGGCGCCTTCTTCGGAGAGCTGTCGGTGCTCGCCGACACGCCGCGGGCCGCCCGGGTGATCACGGTCGAACCGCTGCGAGCACTCGCCATCCGCCGCGATGACCTGCTCGATCTACTCGAACAGGAGCCGGCGATGACCCTCAGCATGCTGCGCGAACTGGCGCGCCGTCTCGCCGAAGCGACCTAGAGGCATCCGAAGGGAGACCCGGCCGTGAATCACGCCTCGGCGAGGGAATGGCTCGACCGCTATGTGCGCGCCTGGGAATCGTACGACCCCAACGCGATCGGCGACCTGTTCGCCGAGGGCATCGAGTATCGGTATCACCCCGCCGATGCCCCACTGGTGGGGCGAACCGCGGTGGTCGAGTCCTGGCTCGGCGATCCCGACGACGCCGGCACCTTCGAGGCCGTGTACGAGCCTTACGCCGTCGACGGCAATCGGGTGGTGGCGACCGGCTGGAGCCGCTACTACACGGACCCCGACCGAACAGAGACCAGAGCGGTGTACGACAACTGCTTTGCCATGGAATTCGACGCCGAGGGGCGCTGCGTCGAATTCACCGAATGGTTCCGCGAGCGAGCCTGAGGTCCCGGGCTCCATCCTCTTCAGTGGTCGGTGGGAACCCGTGAGCCCCCTACGGTGTTCCCATTGTGATGAAGCGACCGAAGATCATCCTCTTGGCACTTGCGTGCGGCGTCGCTCTGGCCGGACTTCCCGCGTCGCCGGCTGACGCATCTGCAGGATCAGATCCAATCGTTCCGATCATCACCTGGTCGATGACCGACCGGTTCGGCGGTGACGACGATGGCGATGGCTTAATGGACCTGCCGAACACGACCGAGTACGCCCACAACCTGGCACCGGGATCGTGTCCTGGGGGTTGTCCCGAAGCGAAGTTCGGCCTGATCTTCGAGGCCGGGCTGTCGGGAACCACGGCCGACCTGGCGGGCCTGCCGGTGACCAATTATCGATGGACCGTTCATGGTGGTGCGCTCGAGGCGCCGCTCCGATACACGACGCTGGACCCCGAGTTGCGGCTGCTTCTCCCCGAGGGCCGGTACACGATGGAGGTGGCTGCCGGAATCCGGCTCGGGTGGGTGAGCCTGAGTGCTTCGATCCTTGAGGATTTCGAGGTGGACGACCTCCTCATCGTGGCCATCGGCGATTCCTATGCCTCAGGGGAGGGAAACCCCGAGGCCCCCCGGGTCGGATCGTCGGTCCCGGCGCGTTGGGCCGGTTCGTCCGATCCGGCGGCCGTAGTCACCCATGCCGCAGCACGGCGGTCGAGCGTGGCGTGGCCTGCCCGGGTCGCGCTGGCGATGGAGCGGGTCGACCGCTCCACTTCGGTGACGTTCATCTCCGTGGCTGCCTCGGGAGCGCGCATCGACCGCGGAATCCTTACTGCCCAGGGTGACGGCCTCGACTCGTCCCAGATCGACGAGTTGAGGCACCTCGTCGGTGACCGCCGGATCGATGTGCTGCTGATCCAGGCCGGAGGCAACGACGTAGGGTTCGTTCGGGCGGTGCGGAGGCTGATCGAAGCGGACCCGATGCTCGACCCGATCTGTTACGACATGCTGATCGAGAACACCTTTTCCGCGGTACGCGACGGCGATTGGAGCCGGGGAGTGAGTCTGGGCTACAAGGCCCCCTTCTCACTGGTGTGCCGGCCAGACGAAAGCCGCCGCGGCTGGAGCGAATTGCCCGGGCTCGATGGACTGCCGGGCGCATTCGACAGGTTGGAGGGCGCCCTGGCGTCCTTTGAGGTGGGCACGACCGTGATAGTGGGATATCCCGATCCGACCGGGGCGGACGTCGCCGGCGAGCAGTGCCGCGAGATTGTGGGCGACGCCACTCCGCCCTTCGGGGTGCATGAGATCGACCGCAATGAGCAGCAACTCGGAGTGGATCTCCTCCTCGGTCCGCTGAACGATGTGATCAGCGACGCCGCCAGTCGCCGCGGTTGGATCTTCGTGGGCGGAGTCGCGGAAGCCTTCGCAGCCGGCCATGGCTACTGCGCCCCCTGGCCCGACTACGGCTACCCGGCTGAGTACGGGCACACCGCGCCGATCGGTGGCGCTCGCCTTTCTTATCCGGAGGGCTGGTTCCGCAATCCGGGCCTGGGTGGGGGGCCGATGCTCCTGGGGGGTATCGACGTCACCTGGTATCGCACCGCAGCCCAGTCGGCCGTGCTGCAGGGGCCGGAAGCCCGTTTCGACACCACCGGAACCCTTCACCCCAACGAGGTGGGGCACGATGCGATCGCCCGTCTCGTGCTCGCCGCCATGCGTCCGAGGGACTAGTCACACTTGGCGCGGCGTAATGACGATCCGCGGGGGGTGACGCCGTCACCACCATCACTTACAGTGGTGGGAAAGCAACGGAAAGTGGTCTTCGGTGTCAATGAAACGACTCCCCGACGGGATCGGCCGCACGATCTTCATCGTCGCCCTGGCGGGCGTCATGTTCGCCGCCTTCCTCCTGGTCACCCCGCGCCTGACTGCGTCGTCCGGACCCGGAGCCGGCGGCGCTGGAGATGCTTCGACCACCACCACCACCACCACCACCACCACCACCACCACCGGCCCGGTCGTCACCACCACGATCGCGCCCACCACGACGACCGTGCCCGTCCCCACCACGACGCTGGCACCCACTACGACGACCTTGCCGATGTTGCCGGAGGACGGATACGACGGGACCGTCACCCTCGGCCTCTACTTCGAAGGGGAGGGCGATGGCAAGGAGTTCGGCGTCATCGAAGATGGCGACCGGGTCACGTGGCGCCTCCATGTCACCAACAAGTCCGCTGGAACGCTGTGGGGTGTTTACGCCTACGTCGAGCTCTACGGGCCGGCGCGGTGTGAAGCCCGCATCCTCGAGCCGGGGGAGTCCACCGACTGCTGGGTGGAAGGGCGGGCGTTCGAAGGCACGCATCAGGTCGAGGCCTGGGTGAATGCCTGGACCCTCACCCGGATGGTCAAGGACATGGTCTTCGTCGAGATGACCGTCCTGCCCTGATCCCCCTCACCGCCTCGGTGCAGCAACACGAGCGCAGGAGAGCCCGGCCACGTAAGGGTTATGGTCTGCCGATGCTCCAGCCACTCGATGTCGACCGAATCCGCGACGGCATCCCCGCGCTACAACGCGCCGTCGATGGGCGGGGTGTCGCCCACCTCGACGGCCCTGCAGGAACTCAGGTACCGCAGGTTGTGATCGACGCGATGGCCGGCGTCCTCCAAAGCGGGCTGAGTAACCTCGGAGGCTCCTTCAGTTCGTCGGTGGACGCGGCCAGCGTGGTGCGGGACGCCCGGTTGGCCGCCGCCGACCTCTTTGGCGGCGAACCGGACGAGATCGTGTTCGGCCAGAACATGACGAGCCTCACCTTCTCGCTGTCTCGGGCGATCGCCCGTGAGTGGCGGGAAGGCGACGAGATCGTGGTCACCGCGCTCGACCACGACGCCAACGTCACGCCGTGGCGCTTGGCTGCGGCTGACAGAGGGGCCACGATCAAGGTGGCCGGCCTGCGGCCCGAAGATGGCACCATCGACCTCGCCTCCCTGGCGGAGGTAATCGGTGAGCGCACCCGGCTGATTGCGGTCACCGCCGCTTCCAATGCCGTCGGCACCGTCACCCCCCTCGGCACGATCATCGAGATGGCCCGGGGCGTCGGGGCGCAGGTGTTCGTCGATGCGGTCCACTATTCGGCTCATCGAATCTCGGACGTATCCAGTCTCGGCGCAGACTTCCTCGCAGCGAGCGCCTACAAGTTCTGTGGCCCTCACACCGGCATGCTCTGGGCCCGATCTGAGCACCTGCGGAACCTCACGCCGTACAAGGTCGTCCCTGCTCCGGAGGTCGGTCCGGGACGGTGGGAGACGGGTACGCAGTCCTTCGAGGCGCTGGCGGGGGTGCACGCTGCCATCGACTACCTGGCTTCACTCGGAACCGGCCAGAGCAGGCGCGACCGCCTCGAAAGCGCATTCGGTGCCATCCGGGAGCACGAGGATGCCATGGCCGCGAGGTTCCTCGCAGGTGTGGCCGAGATGCCAGCCGTGACGGTCCATGGGATCAGCGATCCGGCGCGGATCGATGAGCGCGTTTCGACGTTCGCAGTGCATGTCGGGGGAGTCTCCGCCGGCGACGTTGCCGCCGAGTTGGGCAAGCAGGGCATTTTCGTGTGGAGCGGCAACTTCTACGCGGTCAATGTGCTGGACCGGTTGGCCCTCGGCGACAAGGGTGGTCTGGTGCGCATCGGCTTTGTCCACTACAACACGCAGGATGAAGTGGACCGGGTGCTGTCCGCCCTCGACGATCTCGCCTGACGGTCAAGCCACTTGCCACCTGCTACCTGCTACCTGACGCGGCCTCCCGCCTGCTGCTGAGCCATGCCCCGACGATGACGAGTCCCATCCCGACGAACGCCAGGCCCGCGGGTCGCTCTGCCCGGAACATGATCCCGAGGATGGTCGCCACCATCGGGATGAAGTAGATCCCGATGGATGCTCGGGTTCCTCCCACCCGCTTAGCCAGCTCGGTCATGGCGACGAACGCCAGACCCGTGCTGAGAGCCCCCAGGACGACCATTGCGCCGGCAGCGCTCCACGACCAGGTGGCGTCGCCGAGGCCAATCACCCCCAAGGGCGTGACCGCGACCAGCGCCACCAGTTGGGCACGGAGGAGCACCGGCAACGACCCGTATCGCTGGGCAAGCGGCACCGACAAGTTCACCGCCAGCCCATACATCGCGGTTGCCAGGATGATCAACAACATTCCCGAGATGCTCCCCCCGTCACCTGATGCCGAGGGCACGGTGATGAGGATCACCCCGCCGAAGCCAACGAGGATTCCCGCCAACTGGGCCGGTCCGGGCTTCCGGCGAAGCAGAATCGTCGCCACCAGAGCGGCGAACAAAGGGGTGCCCCCATTGACCATGCCGGCGATGGACGAGTCCACGGACTGCTGGGCGATGGGGAACAGGGTTAGGGGGATTGCCATCCACACGAGTCCGAGCAGGGCGACTCGGGGCAGGTCGGCACGATCGACCGGCCGCCGCGTGGCGGGGATGAAGGCAAGGGTCAGCGCGCCGAGGGCGAGGCGAGCCAGGGTGACGACGGCGGGAGGGAACGCCTCGAGCCCTTCGGCGATCCAGAGGAAAGACGAGCCCCACATCAGCGAAGTTGATGCCAGCAGCGCCCACTCGAGCGGCCCGAAGGCCTCCGTGCGGGTACCCGGCGCCGTGGTGATGAATCGACCGGCCATCTGTGCCCCCAATAACCCCGGACCGGGCCAGATTGTTGCAGCCGACGCGAGCCCCCCCGGCGGCTAGCCGGTGAGCCGCGCCTCTGCCCGCCAGAGCGGCCCCAGAGTCATCAGGGCCGCAACGGCCGCGATCAAGATGCCACTGCCGATGAACAGCGGCCGGAGGCCGATGAGGTCGCCGATCGGGGTGCCGATCATCAGCCCCACCGGAATCCCACCCCAGGCGATCGTGCGAGACGCGGCAATCACCCGGCCTAGCAGCGGGGGAGGGGTCAATCGCTGTCGGAGCGTGACAAAGGCCACCTGGTTGATCGACACCCCGGCCATGGCGATGCCGAACGGGACGACGGCCCATGAGCCTTCGGCGAGTCCCGCCCCGGTGGCGCCCGCCCCAAACACCAGACCGCCGACGATGACGGTACGTCCCAGCCCGACCCGGGCTGCGATCCGGGGGGCGAGGGAAACCCCGAGGAGACCGATCATCGAGAAACCGGCGAAGAACAGTCCCAGCGCCCGGTCCGACTCGATGCCGAGATCCTGCTCGGCGTAAAGGGTCATCACTGCCGCGAGCGGGGCAAAGGCCAGGTTGGCCAATGCCGCGGCCGCCGTGGCCCAGCGGACGGGAGTAAGGCGCCACAGGGTGGTGAGGCCCGACCGCAGCGCCGCCCAGACCGGCTCGGCGTCGGACACGACCCTCGGCCTCACCTCCCGGAGCATAAGGATGGCGATGATCGAGATCCCGTACGAGAGCGCATCGAGCGCGAATGCGCCGGCCACCCCACCCGTCACCGCGATCACCGCGCCCCCGACTGCGAACCCGAGCGTCTGGGCGAGGTTCCGCCCCATCGACAGCGCGGTGTTCGCCTTGACCAGCTGGTCGTCGTCGAGGACCACCGGGATATAGGTCTCGAGTCCCGAGTCGAAGATGGTCCCCATCGAGCCGACGATGAACGCCACCGCAAATGCCATCCATGTCTCCCCGGCGTCGGCCGCCACCGCCACCGCCAGCAATGCGAGAGCGATCATCCGGGCGAGGTCGGCGAGGATCAAGGCCCGCCGGGTTGGCACCCGGTCGAGCAGAACCCCCGCGAGAAAACCGAACCCCAGCACCGCCACGGTTTCGAAGAGCCCAAGCAGCCCGAGTTGCGTGGCCGAACCCGTCGTGTCGCGCACGAAAATGGGGAGAGCAAAGAAGAAGGCCAGGTAGTCGCCGAACAGCGAGATCGACTGGCCGCCGACGAGCGGCCAGAGGTTGCGTCGGGGGTCAGCCGGACCGCGAGCCATGGCGCAGGACGATAACCACCCCGGCCTCCGGCGGCCCCGGCGAGCCATCGGCGTGCATCACCAATTCCCGGTTAGCGTTCCGACGATGCTGGTCACCATGGTCGTCGAGATCCCTCGGGGCAGCCGCAACAAGTACGAGACCGACCCGGCGACCGGCCACGTCTACCTCGACCGAATGCTCTTCACCGCCACGCGTTACCCCGCCGACTATGGGTTCGTCCCGGACACCGTCGCCGAGGATGGGGACCCATTGGATGCGATGGCCGTCGTCACGGAGCCCACGTTCACCGGGTGCCGCATCCGGATCCGTCCCATCGGGCTCTTCCTCATGGAGGACCAAGGGCTGCCCGACCACAAGGTTCTGGGGGTCCCCGCCCGGGACCCGCTGTGGGGCGCGGTGCGGGATCTCGATGGCCTGCCGCCTCACCTGTTGCGGGAGTTCGAGCATTTCTTCAGCGTGTACAAGGACCTCGAGGACATGAAGACGGCGGCGAAGGGCTGGAAGGGAGCGGCCGAGGCGCTGGCCGTTCTCCGGGCCGCCGGAGCGGTGCTGGAAGAGGAGGATTGACGGTGGAGTCCCTCCCGCTCGTCCCGTTCCGGCGAGTGGTGATTCCCGGCACACGGCATGCGGTGCGAACCACGTGTGAGGGCTTGGGCGTCGGACAGCGGGTGGCGGTCGTCCTCATCCACCCCGACGGCACGCTCGGCCGGGTTGGAACCCGGGCTCGCATCGAGCGCCTCGCCGACGACGCCGATGACTTGGTGACCATCGATGTGATCGGGGAGACCCTGGTGTCGATCGCCCGGACCGGCGATCGGGCCGCCGTCGAACCGGTCGACCGGGTGCAGCCGACGCCTTGTCAGGATCTGGTCGTCTCGGCTGAGAGGTCGCTTCGCCGGTACATGGCGGCGCGGGCCGAGTCGGGCCACGGTGGCGACATCCACCTCGCGATCGGGCCAGATCCGGTGGTCGCCTCGCATCAGGTAGCCTCCTACCTGGATATCTCGTGGCCGGAGGTGCAGGACATCCTCGAGGCCGGGGACGCCTGCGAGCGCCTCGAGCGAGAGATCATGGTGCTGGAGCGAGAAACCGTTCTCCTACGGGCGGTCCTCGGAAGGAGCGACTAGATGGCATCGCCTCGTGAGCTTCCCGACATGGTCGGCGAGTTCATCGCGCTCGCCAAGCAGTACCTCTGGGAGAACACCGTTGGCGCCGCCAAGGCGCTCGGACGCCTCGCCGCGCTCAGCCTCGCCGCGTCGATCGTGTTCGTCCTCGCGGGGGCTGTCCTGGCCGTGGCGGGGATGCGTTTGATCCTGGTGGCGATGCCCGACGGAGTGATCTGGAGCGGCCTGGGGTACATCCTGGCCTCCCTAGGGTTGCTGGCGGTGACTGGTCTCGTGATGTGGAGGGCCACCCGATGAGCGTGCAGCGTTCCGATCTCGAAGACAAGCTCCGGGAGATTCAGGGTGTCGTCGACGACACCGCCCAGGGGGCCAAGAACGTCGGCGTGATCGCCGGGGTGGGGGTCGCCGCCCTGTTGCTGGTCATCTACCTGGTGGGACGGCGCCGGGGCAAGAAGGGCTCGGCCCGCGTCGAGGTCTATCGACTCTCCTGATTGCCCGTCGAGCCGGCCAACTGGACACTCACGGCTTGCCCCGGCTTCAAGTCCTGTGAGTAGATCAACTTCCGCTTGGGCTGGTTGAGTCTGCGGAGCAGCCCGATCACCACCGCCAGCGTCCCGAGGACGGCCCAGCGCGGATCGCCTCCTCGAATGCCCCCTAGGGCCCGTCGAGCGCCGAAACCGATCAGATCCATGAACCGAGTCTAAGGGGGTGGCCGGGCGGTTCGGCCCCGGCGGGGTTCGATCTGCGGTTTCCTAGAGTCACCACATGTTTCGCAATCGCGACCGGATGGTCAAGGTGATGGTGATCGTGGTGTCGACCGCGATGATCCTCGCTCTTGTCCTGCCGTTCCTGGCACTGCTCGGCAATTGAGCGAAGCGTTTCGCGTCGGGGACATGTGCCTGTTGATCGACGGGCGGGGCCGGCGATACCTCGTCGATCTTCGGATCGGGGGCTCGTTCCAGTTCCACGCCGGAGTGGTACCTCACGACAGCCTCATCGGGTCGGGGCCAGGTGCGGTGGTGCGGACGGCCACCGGAGCCCGGATCGTGGCACTGCGGCCCCGTCTTGCCGACTATGTCCTCAAGATGGATCGGGGCGCTCAGGTGGTGTACCCGAAGGATCTGGGGCCAATCGTCCACTGGGCCGACGTCACCCCCGGCCAGTTGGTGGTCGAGGCGGGCACCGGGTCGGGCGCCCTGGCGATGGCGCTGTTGCGGGCGGTCGGCCCGGGAGGCACGGTGGTGAGCGTCGAGCGCCGCGCCGACCACCTCGATCACGCCCGCAAGACGATCGGCCGGTTCCTCGGCGGGATACCCGACAATCTCCTGTTGGTCGAGGGCCTGGTAGAGGATGTCCTAGCGCACCACCGGCCCGATCGCGTGGTGCTCGATCTGCCGGAGCCCTGGTCGGTGGTCGAGCCCGCGGTGGCCACCCTCAGAGCCGGGGGAATCTTCTGCGCCTATCTCCCGACCGTTCCCCAGGTGCAGAAGCTTCATGACGAACTGCACGTGAGCCGGCGGTTCGTGGGAATCGAGTCGTTCGAGGTGATGCACCGGGACTGGCAGATCGACGGCCGCTCGGTGCGGCCCAAGAGCCAGATGGTGGGACACACCGGCTTCCTAACCGTGGCGATGCTGAGCGAGTTCCTGGCGGCCGAGAGCCTGTAGTCGCCGGTCGGCCGCTCGACCCGGCTCGGTCTCGACCCGCTGCGGCGATGCCTGCCGAGCGCGCCGTCAAGGCGCCATGAAAATGCACTCGCCGGGGCATTCCTCGGCAGCTTCGATGGTGATCTGTTCCTGGCCCGCCGGGACCTGGGCGACACCCTGCGCCCCCTGGGGGTTGCCTTTGGCAGACGCGAAGACCTTGTCGCGTTCGCGCACGTACGCCAGCCCATCATCGAGAAGCACGAACACGTCGGGAGCGATCTCCTCGCACAGCCCGTCGCCGGTGCAGAGATCCTGGTCGATCCAAACCTTCATGGTGAGCGCTCCAGGCCAGATGGCGGCGATCCTACCGCGGCGGCCGCTACCGGTCGGCCCCGGAAAGCGTCGAACTCCCGCATCTACGCCACCGAAGACGGTGATGCGGCCCACGGGACGGTCCGTCGTATACTCGGCCCGAGGACCGGGTATCCCCGGTCCGTGGTCGTCAGGGGCCGGCTGGTGCCGGCCAGGGAGACGAACGGGCATGAGCGAGCCGACGGCCGACGAGCTCCGCGGCACCATCAAGATGCTGGAGGAGGAGATCGCCATCCTCCGCCGACGTCTCCAGGATGCCCCCCGCCGGGTTCGGGTCCTCGAGGAGCGCCTCCTCGAGGCCAAGGGTCGCGTGAGCCAGGCGATGTCGCAGAACGAGAAACTCTCGATTGCCCTCGAGGAAACTCGCGAACAGTTGGCCATCCTGCGCGAGGAAGTCGAGAAGCTGACCGCACCGCCTAACCCCTTCGGGGTGGTGCAGGGGATCAATAGCGATGGCACCCTCGACGTGATGACCGGCGGCCGCAAGCTTCGGGTCAGCGTCGAGCCGAGCATCGAGATCAAGGAACTCGAGCCCGGCCAGGAAGTGCTGCTCAATGAGGCTATGAACGTCATCGACGTTCGGTCGTTCGAGCAGACCGGGGAGGTTGTCCGCATCAAGGAGATCCTGGGTGACGGGCGGGTCATCGTGCTCGCACGCGCCGACGAGGAGCGCGTGGTCGAAGTGGCGGGTCCCATGAAGGACGCTTTCATGCGGGTCGGCGACCATGTGAGGCTCGACGGCCGGACCGGTTTGCTCCACGAACGGTTGATCCGGCCCGAGGTCGAGGAGCTCGTGCTCGAAGAGGTCCCCAACGTCTCCTACGAGAACATTGGCGGGTTGCGCGAGCAGATCGAATCGATCAGAGACGCGGTAGAGCTCCCCTACGTGCACAAGGCGCTGTTCGACGACTACGGCCTGGCGGCCCCCAAGGGCGTGCTCCTCTACGGGCCTCCGGGCTGCGGCAAGACGCTGATCGCCAAAGCGGTCGCCAACTCGCTGGCCCACGCGGTCGCCGCCAAGACCGGCCAGCAGGATGCTCGCTCGTACTTTCTCAACATCAAAGGCCCTGAGCTACTCAACAAGTACGTAGGTGAGACCGAACGGCAGATCCGGCTCATCTTCGCCCGGGCGAAGGAGAAGTCCGAGGAAGGCGTCCCCGTGATCGTCTTCTTCGACGAAATGGATTCGCTTTTCCGCACCCGGGGGAGCGGGATCTCGTCCGACGTGGAATCGACGATCGTTCCACAGCTTCTCTCGGAGCTCGACGGCGTCGAGACGCTCAAGAACGTGATCGTGATCGGGGCATCGAACCGTGAAGACCTGATCGACCCGGCAATCCTTCGCCCGGGGCGGCTCGACGTGAAGATCAAGATCGAACGTCCCAATCAGGAGGCCGCTCGCGACATATTCCGCATATACCTGGGCACCGGAACCCCGCTCGATGCCGACGAGCTCGCCCGCTCGGGCGGAGAGGTCGACGTGATGGTCGAGTCGATGATCGAGTCGGTCGTCGCCGACATGTACTCGACTTCGGATGCCAACCGCTTTCTCGAGGTCACCTACGCCAACGGCGACAAGGAAGTCCTGTACTTCAAGGACTTCTCCTCCGGTGCGATGGTGGAGAACGTGGTGCGTAGGGCGAAGAAGGAAGCCATCAAGCGAGAGATCGAGACCGGGGTGCGTGGCGTGCGCACCACCGACCTGATCGCCGCCATCAAACAGGAGTTCCGGGAGCACGAGGACCTGCCGAACACCACCAATCCCGACGATTGGGCGCGGATCTCCGGGAAGAAGGGCGAACGGATCGTCTATGTGCGGACCCTCATCGAAGGCGAGGCCGAGGGCCGCAGCATCGAGGGGATCACCACTGGCCAGTACCTGTGAGTGGGGTTCACAAGGTCGTAGGCACTGAGACCGAATTCGGCATCACCATTCGGAACCAGCCGGATTTCAACCCTGTGGTCGGCTCGAGCCTGGTGATCAACTCGTATGCCGGAACTTCGACAAGGATCCAATGGTCGTACGAAGAGGAGTCTCCGGGAAGGGACGCCCGCGGATTTGGGTACGACCCTGCACCCACCGGCGAATTCGAGACCGGATTGGTCAACGTGGTACTCACCAATGGAGCCCGGCTGTATGTGGACCACGCTCACCCGGAGTACTCCACCCCCGAGTGCTACGACCCACTCGAGGCCGCCCTATACGACAAGTCGGGTGAAGTGGTCTTGGAACGCGCCGCGCGGTCGGCAAATGGCACCTTGCCCGAGGGCCAGCGGTTGCACATCCACAAGAACAACAGCGATGGCAAAGGCAACTCGTACGGCGCTCACGAGAACTACCTCGTCGATCGCTCCGTGCCCTTCGCCGACTTGACCCGACATCTGATTCCGTTCTTTGTCTCCCGTCAGGTCTACACCGGCTCGGGCAAGGTGGGCAGCGAGAATGGTCGACCGGCCGTCGACTACCAGATCACGCAACGCGCCGACTTCTTCGAGGAGGAGGTTGGGCTCGAGACGACTCTGAAGCGCCCGATCGTCAACACCCGCGATGAGCCCCATGCCGACCCGAGCCTCTATCGCCGCCTCCATGTGATCATCGGTGACGCCAACCTCAGCGAGACCCAGACCTTTCTCAAGATCGGGGCGACGGCTCTCGTGCTTTCGGCGATCGAGGCGGGTGCCCTGGGGGATCCGGTGGAGCTGGCCCGTCCCGTCGAGTCGGCATGGCGGGTGAGCCACGACCCGACCCTGCGCACCGCGCTCGAGTTGGGTGACGGCTCTTCGGCCACCGCTCTCGAGCTCCAGTGGCACTATCTCGATTGGGTCACCAAGTACGCCGAAGTCGAAGGCGTCGACGACGTCGGCCGGCAGGTGATCGAGACTTGGCAGGCCATCCTCACCGACCTCGAGCGCGATCCCGCTTCGACCGCCGACCGGCTCGACTGGACGGCCAAGCTCGCTTTGATCGAGGGTTACCGCGATCGGGATCGTCTCGCCTGGGGGACGCCCAAGCTGCGACTCCTCGACCTGCAGTACCACGACGTCGACCGCACCCGGGGCCTGTATCACCGCCTGGTCGCCGCAGGGCGCATGAAGCGCCTGTTCACCGACGCCGCGGTCGAGCGTGCCGCCGTGGCGCCCCCCGAGCGCACCCGGGCATACTTCAGGGGCTCCTGCGTGGAGCGTTACGGCAGCGCAATAGTCGCCGCCAACTGGGATTCGCTGATCTTCGACGTCGGCGAGGACGCCCTCAAGCGGGTGCCTATGATGGAACCCCTTCGCGGGGGCAAGGACCGGGTGGCCGACCTCCTCGACAGCTCACCCACCCCCGCGGACCTCGTTCGCGCACTCGGAGGTGAAGATGGCCGAGCAGGAGCGGAAACAGACTCGTCGTGACGGCTCCGACCAGGAGGTCGAGCAGGAAGAACCTGCCTCCACGGAGGTCGGCGAGGAGCTGACCGGCAAGATCGACGACCTGCTCGACGAGATCGACTCGGTCCTCGAAGAGAATGCTGAGGAGTTCGTCAAGAACTACGTCCAGAAGGGCGGCCAGTGACCGAGTCGAGTGGGGACGGGCTGGTGCTCGACTCGGGAATTCCAGCAAGCTCCTTCGCGGCCCTGCTGAGGGCTCGAGGCCTCGATCCAAAGTGGGAGACCGACGGCTCGAGCGGAGTCCTCGACGCACCCGAAGGCACCACGGTCCTGGCGTTTCGCTATGACGACGGCGTCATCATGGCCGGCGACCGCCGGGCCACCGCCGGCCACTATGTCGCCCACCGCCGGGTGCAGAAGGTCTATCCCGCCGACTCGTATTCGGCGGTGGCAATCTCGGGAACGGCCGGTATCGCGATCGAGTTGGTGCGGCTGTTCCAGACCGAGCTCGAGCACTACGAAAAGATCGAGGGCCGGCGCCTCAGCCTCCCGGGAAAGGCCAACCACCTGGCCTCGATGGTCCGCCGGCATCTTCCGATGGCGTTTCAGGGGCTGGGAGTCGTGCCCCTCTTCTGCGGCTTCGACGAGCAGCTCGAACAAGGCCGTCTCTACTCGTACGACGTCGTGGGCGGTTCATACGAGGAGACCGATTACGCCGCCACGGGCTCCGGCGGGCGAGATGCCCGCCTCTACATCCGCACCAAGTTCACCGATGGGCTCACCGAGACCGGGGCGCTCGAGCTGGCGCTCGAAGCCTTGGTGGCGGTCGCCGAGGAGGACACCGCCACAGGCGGACCCGACCTCAAACGGGGGATCTACCCCAACATCGTGACCGTGTCCTCCCGGGGTTATGCCGAACTGCCGGATGCCATGGTCGCGGAAATGGCGCGAACCGTGATGGAGCGCAGCCCATGACGATGCCCTTCTACGTGCCGCCCGAGCAGTTGATGAAGGACCGGGCTGAGTACGCCCGCAAGGGGATCGCCCGCGGCAAGTCGATCGTCGGCGTCGAGTTCGTCGATGGCGTACTGCTCCTCGGTGAGAATCCAAGCGGAACGCTCCAGAAGATCTCCGAGGTCTACGACCGGATCGCCTTCGCCGGGGTCGGCAAGTACACCGAGTTCGAGCAGCTGCGGATCGGTGGGATTCGGCGGGCGGACCTCACCGGGTATTCCTACTCGCGCACCGACGTGACCGCCAAGAGCCTCGCCAATGCCTACGCCCAGACCCTGGGGCACGTCTTCACGCAAGACGTGAAGCCGTTCGAGGTCGAGATCATGGTGGTGGAGATCGGCGACGACGACGAGACCAGCCGCATCTACCGGGTGACCTACGACGGCACGCTCCACGAAGAGCACCGGGTGTCGGCGATCGGCGGGTCGGCAGAGGTTCTGGTCGAAAGCCTCGAGGCCGCCTACCGGCCCCGAGCCCCACTGTTGGAAGCCCTCGGCTGGGCCAAGGCGGCGTGCGCCTCCGTCACGGAGATCGCTCCCGCCGGCTGGGAAGGCGCCGTGCTCGACCGGACCCAGGGGCGGCGGGCATTCCGCCGGCTGACCGACGAAGAGATCAGCTCCGCTTAGCAAGTGATCCTTGGGCCAGAGGATCGGTACCCTTCCGTTCATGGACACTTCCGCGGGGCGACTGGTCCCGCTCGCCAAGTTCGGTGACGAGGTGTCGGCTCGGATCTCGGCGGCTCTGCTCGAGTCGGCAGGTATCGCCACGCGGGTCCACGGCGAGTCGCTCGGCCCCTACCGAATGACCATCGGCGAGTGGGCGGTGACCGAGATCCTGGTCGCCGAGGCCGACGTCGAGGACGCCATCGAAGTGCTCACCGCATCGGAGATCGAGTTCGCCCTGAGCCCCGAGGTGCGGGGCGGGGCGGTGGCCGACCGCAACAACCTTCCCATGCGTCTCGTGGCGGCCGTCACGCTCGTGATCGTCGCGACCGCCGTCATCCGCACCCTGATGCGGGTGTTCTAGGGGGCTGAGCGGACTAGTCAGGCTGGGCCTCCGCCCGGGCCTGGTCGGCTCCGATCTCCGTCCGCAATCGATCCGGCACCGGTACCCTCGCCTCCGATGGAACGACGCATCTTTGGGATGGAGAACGAGTACGGCGTCACCTGCACGCTGCGGGGGCAGCGCCGTCTGTCGCCCGACGAAGTCGCCCGTTACTTGTTCCGGCGCGTCGTCTCCTGGGGCCGTTCGTCGAACGTGTTTCTCGAGAACGGGGCGCGCCTCTATCTCGATGTCGGCAGCCACCCCGAGTACGCCACGCCGGAGTGTGACTCGCTGTACGACCTGGTGGCGCACGACAAGGCGGGGGAGCGCGTTCTCGAAGGGCTGCTCCACTCGGCCGAGCAACGGCTGGAAGAAGAGGGCATTCGCGGTCAGGTGTTTCTCTTCAAGAACAACACCGATTCAGCCGGGAACTCTTACGGGTGCCACGAGAACTACCTGGTGAACCGCCAGACCGATTTCCAGCGGATGATCGACACCCTGATTCCCTTCTTCGTCACCCGCCAGGTCTTCAGCGGGGCGGGCAAGCTGCTGCAGACGGCCCGGGGCACCGTCTTCTCCCTGGCTCAGCGCGCCGAGCACATCTGGGAGGGGGTCTCCTCCGCGACCACCCGTAGCCGTCCGATCATCAACACCAGGGATGAGCCGCATGCGGACGCCGAGAAGTACCGGCGGCTCCACGTGATCGCAGGTGACTCGAACATGTCGGAGTACATCTCATACGTCAAGGTGGGATCAACCGTCGCCATCCTGCAGATGCTTGAAGACGACGTCGTCTTCCGCGACCTGACTCTGGAGAACCCGATCCGGGCGATTCGCGAGATCAGCCACGACATCACATGTCGCCGGAAGGTTCGGCTGGCCAACGGTCGGGAGCTTTCGGCGCTCGACATGCAATGGGAGTATCTCGAAAGGGTCATTCGCTACGCCCGCAGCACCGGCTTTCCCCCGCAGGTGCAGTCGGCCGTGCAGATGTGGGAACACCTCCTCACCGGGCTCGAGAAGGATCCACTCAGCCTCCAGCGCGAATGCGACTGGGTCGCCAAGTACCACTTGATCGAGAACTACAGCGCCAGCCGGGGCCTCGCCATGAACGATCCCCGCCTCGCCCTCATCGACCTGTCGTACCACGACGTCACTCGAGAGCGAGGTCTGTACTACCTGCTCGAACGCCGCGGGCTGGTGGAGCGGATCGTCACGGATGAGGACGTCGAGCGGGCACTCCTTCACCCTCCACAGACCACCCGCGCCCGGTTGCGGGGTGAGTTCATCAAGGCGGCAAAGGCCCGCAATCGCGACTTCACAGTCGACTGGGTACACCTGAAGTTGAACGACCAGGCGCAGCGCACCGTGCTCTGCAAGGACCCCTTCCGCGCCGTCGACGAACGCGTCGAGAAGCTGATCGCGAGTCTGTGAAGAACCAAGAGTCAAGAGCCAAGAATCAAGAGAGTCGTCCTGCTCTCGACTCTTGCTTCTTGATTCTTGATTCTTGGCTCTTCCTATACAGTCACTTCCGTGCAGCGCGTCGTCGAACGGATCCTCAACCTCCTGGCGTTCCTCCTGACCGTCGGTCGCCCGGTCACCGCCGATGAGATCCGCAACACGGTGGCGGGCTACGACCAGCCGACCGACGAAGCCTTCAGGCGCACCTTCGAGCGGGACAAAGACCTGCTGCGGCAGTTGGGGGTGCCGTTGTCGCTGGAGCACACGGATGCGTGGGAGATCGAGCAGGGTTACGTCGTCTCGCCGGATGAGTACTCACTGCCGGATCCCGGACTGACCGACGAGGAACGCACCGCCCTCTGGCTCGCCACCAGGATGGTCCGCCTCGGAGGGCAGGCGCCGGGCCCCGCGGCGATCTTCAAGCTGGGTGGCGTGCCGATGGCATCGACCGGCGACCCGCTGTCGGCTGATCTCGGTGCCGAGGCCGACGCGCTGGGCGAGATATTCATGGCATTGACCGAGCGGCGGGTGTTGAAGTTCGACTACCGCGACAAGCAACGCACCTTGCGGCCCTGGGGCCTCGTGCACCGCATGGGTCACTGGTATGCGGTGGGGGAGTCATCGAAGGAGCGACGGACCTTCCGGGTGGACCGGATGGCAGGGATCACGGCGGGCACCAAGGCGGGCGCCTTCGAGCGCCCCAAGGGGTTTCGGGCATCAGACGACTTCCCGGAAGCTCCCTGGGAGGCCGGAGAAGAGGATGTCGAGGTCACTGTCCGCTTCGACGCCGGGATCGCCTGGTGGGCACGGCGTCAGCTGTCGACGGCCGCACGGGTGACCGTCTCTTCGGATGGATCGCTCGAGGCGGTGTTCCCGGTGGCGTCGCCGGCGGCGTTGATCGGGTGGATCATCGGCTTCGAGGACGCCGCGGAGATTATCGCTCCTGCCGAACTCCGGCAGCGCTTCATCGAGCACTTGGGGGTCTCGTGACGAGCCCACGTACCGCCGAGCGCCTTTCCCGCATTCTCTCGATGCTGCCGTGGGTGATCGCCAACCCCGGAAACACCGTGGAGGAGGTTTGCCGGCGGTTCGGATACGAGCAGGCCGATCTGGTCAAGGATCTCAATGTGGTCTTCGTCTGCGGTCTGCCGGGCTACGGCCCCGGCGATCTCATGGATGCTTTCGTCGACGAGGACGAGGTGGTGGTCGACATGGCCGACTACTTCTCCAGACCCGTCCGCTTGACCGCGGCCGAGGCCCTGATGCTCCTTGCTGCAGGGCTGGCGGTGATGTCCTCCGGGGTGGCGCCTCCGGCGCTGGCGACCGCGGTTGCCAAGCTCCAGCAGGTGGTACTACCGGACGAAGGAACCGTCGCCATCGATCTCGCCGCCGAGCCCGACGCTCTTGCACTGTTCCGGCATGCCGCCCGAGAAGGGGAAGTGGTGGCCATCACCTACACCGCAATCGGCTCGGGAGAGACCACCGAGCGCGCCATCGAGCCGTGGGGGGTGCTGGCGACGCTCGGCAACTGGTATGTGACCGGATACTGCCGACTGGCTGCCGCCGAACGGGTGTTTCGCGTCGACCGGATCAGGGAGGCCGCGCTCACCGGTGAGCAGTTCACACCTCAGGAGTCGCCACCCGTTGCCCGAATTCGGTACACCCCGGGAGTCGACGATGTCACCGCGCGCATCCGTCTGCGGCCCGACGCGGCCTGGGTGGCCGAGTATTACCCGGTTTCGACGATCGCTTCCGACGAGGAAGGCATCACCATCGACCTGTCGGCCCGTGACCCACTGGTACCGGCGCGGCTCCTCCTTCGCCTCGGCGAATCCGCATCCCTGGTGGCGGGCGACGAGGTCGCCGCAGCGGCCGAGACACTGCGCACCCGCATCCTTGGACGCTATCGGTGACTAGGCCCCAAATGGTCATTCAGGCCCCTAATGGGTGCTCCGATACCTTGCTCGATGATGTGGAACCTCACGGGAGCACCTCGATGACCCAGATCCGGACCACTTGCGCCGTCTGCGGCGACGTCGAGTTGATCCCCGCAGAACTCACCCTCGAACTCACCGCGATCAACGGCACGGGCATGTACCTGTTCTCATGCCCGACGTGCGGGGACACCCAGCGGCGGCCCGCCAACCACCGGGTGGTGAGCATCCTGCTCGCGACCGGTGTCGCCTACGAAGTAGTCGATGACGGCGGAACCATCACCGAATCCGAGATCAGGCGATTCATCGATGCTCTCGACTCCGGCGAGTGGGTGGACCAGGTCAATTAGGGCGGCCTCTCCGCAACCGACCGGGTAGGCACGCCCGGGCCCCCTCTACCATCGCGCTGTGTTCAGCGTGAGTCCCGCCGAGATCATCACGATCGTCGCCGTGGCCCTCATCGTCTTCGGGCCCAAGCGGCTGCCCGAGATATCTCGCAAGGCGGGAAGCGTGTTGCGCGAGATCCGTGCCACCGCCATCGACCTCCGCCAGGGTTTTGAGCGCGAGTACGAAGACACCGTCGAGTCGCTCGGTGAGGTGAGGCGGGCGATGGGGCCAACGACTCAGGGGGAGCGACCACCCGCCGCCAACGGTCCCAACGAATGACCGATCATCCCGGCCAGCCGCTGATGAGCCATCTGGAGGAGCTGCGCAACCGGCTCATCAAGACCGCGCTGGCGGTGGTGGCTGGCGCGATCGTCGCCTTCGTCTTCCGGCACTGGATCTTCGACCTGATCGTTGCCCCCTACGAGGATGTAGTCGGCGACGCCGATCTCGTGTTCTTTCGGCCGACGGAGGCCTTCAGCCTGTTCATGCGCCTCTCGATGTTCGGCGGATTCGTACTCGCCAGCCCGATCGTGATCTGGCAGACCTGGGCCTTCATCGCCCCCGCCCTCACCCGGCGCGAGAAGCGGGTCGTGGTCCCGATCGTCTCGGTGCTGGTTCTGCTGTTCTTGGCCGGACTGTTCGTCGGATACCTGTCGCTAGGACGCGGCCTCGCGTTCCTCATCGAATTCGGTGGTGACGACCTGACGCCGGTGATCGGCGGTAACGACTACCTCTCTTTCGCAATGCGGTTCCTGCTGGTATTTGCGCTGTCGTTCGAGTTCCCGGTCTTCCTGTACTCCGCGGCGGCGATCGGCGTGCTCGGGTGGCGGAAGCTGGCGGCGGGGCGCCGCTGGGCTGTGCTGCTCATCGTGGTCGTCGGAGCAGTCATCACCCCGAGCGGCGACCCGCTCACCCTGCTGCTCCTCTCGGTGCCCCTCTACCTGCTCTATGAGGCGACCATCTGGGCCGTCCGGTTCACGATCCGCCGATGACTGCCCGCTCATATCTCGACTCTCTGCCCTTCCCGGCCGATCGGTTCCAACGGGATGCTGCCGCCGCTATCGACCGGGGTGCATCCGTGGTGGTGACGGCACCCACGGGAGCCGGCAAGACCGTGGTGGCCGAGGCCGCCATCGCCAGGGCGCTGGGCCGGGGAGAGCGGGCGGTGTACACGACCCCGCTCAAGGCGTTGTCCAACCAGAAGTTTGGCGACTTCCGACGATCGCACGGAGACGCCGCCGTCGGCCTGCTCACCGGCGACAACTCGATCAACGGCACCGCGTCGATCGTGGTGATGACCACCGAGGTTCTCCGCAACATGATGTACGAGGGGAGCGTCGACCTGGACGACGTGGGGGTGGTGATCCTCGATGAGGTCCACTACCTGCAGGATCCGACACGGGGTGGGGTGTGGGAGGAGATCATCGTTCACCTCGACCGGCGCATTCCGCTGGTGTGTCTCTCGGCCACGGTTGCCAATGCCGAGGAGTTCGCCGGATGGGTGCGCGATCGACGCGGCGACACCGAGCTGATCCTCGAGACCGAGCGCCCTGTCCCGCTGGAGTCCACCTACCTGATTCGCGATCGCTGGGACAAGAGTGGGCTACGGCTGTATCCGGTGTTCCAGGGCGCCCGGCCCAACGAGCGCCTCGCACGGACTCTGCGGGCACCGAACGCCTCGCGTCGCTATGCCTCGCCGCGGCGGCACGAGACGTGCGAGCTCCTTCGTCGTCAGCACCTGTTGCCGGCGATCTTCTTCATCTTCTCCCGAGCGGGCTGCGACAGTGCGGCATCCGGAGTGGTCGCTCGCGGCCTGCGGTTGACCACACCGGATGAGGCGACGGAGATCAGGGCGGTCGCCGAAGCCAGTACCAAGCACCTGCGACCTGAGGACCTTGCGGTTCTGGGATACCAACGGTGGCTGCACGCCCTCGAGTCGGGGGTTGCCTCGCACCATGCGGGGCTCGTTCCGGCCATGAAGGAGATCGTGGAGCGCCTCTTCGCCGAGGGCTTGGTTCGCCTGGTGTTCGCCACCGAGACGCTGGCGCTCGGGATCAACATGCCGGCGCGTACAGTGGTGCTCGAGAGCCTTTCCAAGTTCAATGGCGAGACGCACGAACTGCTCCAGGCTGGGGACTACACGCAACTGACGGGTAGGGCGGGCAGGCGTGGCATCGACGAGGAAGGCACCGCGGTGATCCTCCACTCGCCGTACGTGCCCTTCGAGCGTGCCGCCGGCATCGCCGCCCGGGGGAGCCACCCCCTCCGATCGTCATTTCGACCTACGTACAACATGACGGTCAACCTCGTCGCCCGGTACGACCGGACGACCGCCGAGCAGTTGCTCGAGTCGTCGTTTGCCCAGTTCCGGGAAGGGCGACGTCGGGCGGAAATGGTCGATGCGATTGCCGAGGACGAGGCGCGGCTGGCCGAGCTACGCACCACCGCCAACCATGCCGACGTCGATGTGTGGGCGATTGCCGACGCCGGGCCGCCCAACCGCGACCGCCAGCTGACCGAGTTTGCCGCGCTGACGAGTCCCGGTGACATCCTCGAGTGGGACGAGCGCGGCTCGACCGTTCGCCACGCCGTCGTCTCCCGCGGCACCGGCAAGCGTCCCCGACTCCTCACCGTCTCGGACTCGGGACAGATCCGCCGGGTCGCCTCGGATCGTCTGCCGCTGAGCGTCGCCCGGGTGGGACGCATCGACCTTCCCCGGCCGTTTCGTCCCCGCGACCCGGTGTATCGAAGGGAAGTCGCGGCTGCCATCGACCGGTTCCAGCCCACGGAGCGGGTCCTGGTGCTCGACCCTCCTGAAGGCGACGACCCGGCGATCATCGGGCATGTCGAAGCGGCCCGGGCCGCACGGCAGGTCGAAGCCCGGCTCGAAGCAAGGCGGCGGCAGGCAGCTGCACTCGGTCCGGGATTGGTCAAGGACTTCCGATCCCTGCTCGGTCTCCTCGAGGATCGTCATTACGTACGCGGATGGAGCCTGACACCGAAGGGAGAGCGCCTCCGCCGGGTCTACAACGAGATGGACCTGGTGCTGGCGGAAGCGCTGTCCGAGCGGTTGTTCGTGGGCCTGGATGGCCCCTCGCTGGCTGCACTCGCCTCAGCGTTCACCTATGAGGCCCGACGCGAGCCCACCGTCGCCGGATGGCCATCTGAGGTCGCCCCCCTTGCCGAACGGGTGGAACAGATCTGGGCAGAGATCGCCGCCGCCGAGCGGCGGGCAGGAATCCAGGAGACCCGGCCCCCGGATGCGGGTTTCGCTTCGATCGTCTACCGGTGGGTGTCCGGCGAAAACCTCGCAGAGCTCTTCGAGGAGGAGGACGCCCCGGTAGGCGACTTCGTCCGCAACTGCCGCCAACTCATCGACCTGATCCGCCAGATCGGAGACGTCGAGGAGGATCCTCCGGGCGGGATCCGCGAGGCACTGCGCGGGCTCGATCGCGGAGTCGTGGCCGCGCAGGGGGCCCTATGAGTTGGCAGATATTCACCGTCAAGGACTCGACCGCCACCACCCTCGAGGCCGGACTACGGGAGGCTCAGGTGGCCCACCGGATATCAGTCGGCGATCCCCACGGCCTGGCGGGGTCGGTGGGGGGAGCCCTCGATGCCGGGTTTCGCCGCATCGCGATCGAGGGGGGCGATCCGGAGTTGGCCGACGCAGTGGCCGAAGTGGGTGCTCGCCGCCTCGAAAACCAGACCGATATGGCATTGATCACGACTCACTCGGACCTGTTGAGGACATTCGCCGCAGACCAGACACTGCAGGGGGCGATCGAGCGCATGGTCGATCACACCCCGTACCCGGTCGACGTCGGCCACATCGAGGGAGGCTTCGGCGAGAGGGTCTTCGTCAACTCGGTGGCTGCCGGGATCATGGCGAAGGGTCCCCGGTGGTTCCCCTGGTGGCCTTCTCCGCTGCTGCCTTCCACCGGCGTGTCGGTCACCGTCGCCGAATCTGTGACCGAGTCGGTTGCATCGGGGATCCTGGTGCTGAACGGGCAATTTTGGCATTCGTGGGGAGTGGCGCCCCGGTCGACCCTGGTGGACGGAGTCCTGGATGTCCAACTGTTCAACGGACATCGCATCGCGCTATCCCGCTTGCGCCACTCGATGCGAAATGGGATGCACGTACGCTCGCACCACGTGCGACGGCGCTCCCTCGCCACTGCCGAAATAGCCGCCCCCTCGGCGTGGCCAGTCGTGGTCGACGGAATACGGGTCGGTCACGGCGCGTTTCGAGTGACCTGCCTTTCCGCCGCGGTCCGGCTTGCGATCTAGCCAGATCACCCGGCGGAGGGGTCCCGGCGGCCGGCGATATACTCCGCCCGCTTCATTGCACCACCTGGAGGCTCGATGGCGCCCCCCGACGACGAAGACCTCGCCGAACCTGAAGAGGATTGGGCGGAGGATGACGACGACGATGCGGAGGAGGAAATCGAAGAGGTCGATCTCGAGGAAGTCGAGGCCGACCTCGAAGTCGATCTCACGGCCGTCGTCGTCGCCGGTGATGAAGCCGAAGATGACGACGAGGCCGCCGATGACGAGGACGACGAAGAGAGCGAGGCACTCGACGAGCTCGAAGCCGAAGAGCTCGAGATGCTCACCGAGGATGAGGAAGCCGAAAGCCTTCCGGTCGATGAGGCCGAGGAGCTGCGGAAGCTCCGACGCGAAGCCATCGAACTCGACACCCCAGCCGAGACCGCGGGGTTGGGAGAGTTCGTCTGCCGTTCGTGCTTCCTGGTGAAGCGTTCCAGCCAACTGGCCGACAAGCGGAAGCAGCTCTGCCGCGACTGCGCCTAGGGGTCAGCGAATAGGTCGCTGGCTCGCCCCTTTGGCCCAGCCGGGCTTCACGACACACCTTCTTCTGCGACCGATTTAGCCTTGTTCCCGTGGGACCCACCTCCAGATCCGCCACCCGGGACGACCTGCCCATCTTGGAGAATCTCTATTTCGACCTCGCGGCCGAAATGGATGCGATCAAGCCGATCTGGTCGTCGGCGGACGGGCTGCCTCACCCGGTGATCGGGTCTTTTGAATCATTGCTCGGGGATCCAACGGCCCACCTGTATCTCGGCGAAATCGACCAGGTTCCAGTCGGCTTCTTGATGGCGCGCGACGAAGCACTCTTGCCGCAGGCCGGGGGCCGCCGCGTCGCCGCGGTACACCTCATCTTCACCCTCGCCGGGGCCCGGGGGGTTGGGGTAGGGGAGGCGATGATCGCCCTGTTTCTGAGCGATGCAGAAGGGCGAGGAATCCATGATTTCGACGCCCACGTTTCGCCAGGGCACCGGGCTTCGAAGAACTTCTTCGAGTCGAATGGCTTCAAGGCCCGGTCGATCGTGATGCACCGGAGCGACGGATGACCGGGGCGACGATTCCGTCTGGCGCCCGGAGGGCACTGCCCGGGGACGACCGCAGATGATTCCTCGGGGCGACCTGGTCGAGTTGCTGGTGGCGCTGATACGGAACGCCTGCGTCAACGACGGGACGCCGGACTCCGGGGGCGAGGCCCGCTCCGTGGCGACCCTCGAGGCCTATTTGGGCACGGCAGATTGGACCTTTGAACCGCATCCGGGGCGCATGAGCGCGATCTGGCGAGTGCCGGGGACCGATCCCGCGGCCCCGTCCTTGATGCTCATGGGTCACACCGACGTCGTACCGGTGTCGGCGGAGGGATGGAGTGTCGATCCCTTCGGTGGCGAGCGCCGCGATGGCTTCGTTTGGGGGCGGGGGGCGGTCGACATGCTCAATCAGACGGCGGCAATGGCCGCGGTGTTTGCGCAACACCGGCGCGGCGAAACGCGGCAGCTACCCGGCGACCTGCTCTTCCTCGCGGTGGCGGACGAAGAGGCCGGAGGCCGCCGCGGGGCTCGCCTCTTGGTGTCCGATCATTGGGACGAGGTCGCGTGTGACTACCTCCTCACCGAGATCGGGACTCCTCTGCTGGACGGGACCACCGGTCCGGGGCTGCCGGTCACCGTTGCCGAGAAGGGGCCTCAATGGCGCCGGCTCCACACCACCGGGGTCCCCGGTCATGGCAGCCAGCCATACGGCACTCGGAACGCGCTGGTGCCGATGGCCGACGCGATGGCCCGGCTCGCCTCGGCTCCGCCGCCGGCCTCGATCAGCGATGAATGGCGGAGGTTCGTCGAGGCGTGGGCTCCGCCGGATGGTCTCGCCGAGGAGTTACTCGATATCGACCGAATCGGTGGTGCCATCGATCGCATTGCCATCGACGACCTCGGCCTCGCCAGGTGGATTCACGCCTGCACCCACTTGACCATCAGTCCCAACACACTCCGGTCGGGGGTGAAGGCCAACGTGGTGCCAGACCACGCCGTCGCCGAGGTCGACGTGCGAGTGCTTCCCGGCCAGGACGTGGTCGACGTTCACGACCACTTCCGCAAGGCGATCGGCCCGGGAATCGACGAGATCCAGATCGAAACCATCGAGGCAACCCTTGCAGGCGGTTCGGCGCCGGCCGGGCCGCTGTGGGAAGCCCTGACGGATGCGTTGCATGGGATCCAGCCAGAGGCTCACCTTGTCCCGGCCATGATTCCGGTGGGCACCGACGCTCGATTCTTTCGCCCCAAGGGAACCGTGGCATACGGAGTCTCACTGTTCGACCGAAAGGTCTCCTTCGGTGACTTTCTCCGGATGTTCCACGGCCACGACGAGAGGGTCAGCGAGGACTCGCTCGAACTCACGGCCCAACTGCTGGCTACAACGGTCGCCCGGTTCGGGGAGATAGTCGACAGGCGATAGCCAGCAGCGATCGACTACTCACCAGCGAACTCTCGGAGCACCATCCCCCGCAGCGGCTTGGGATGGAACCGACTCGCCTTCGGGGGGAGCATCCGCCCTGCCCGCGCCGCACTCAGCACTGTTCCCACGTCGACGTCGGGGAGAAGCAGCGCTCCTCCCCGACCTGGAACCCCCTCGACAGCCAACTCCCAGGATGCGATGTGGAGCGCATCATTCTCGTGCACACCGAGTAGCGGGTAGAGAAGGGCTTCGGCTACAGCAGCCGGGGATCCCCGCAGTACCTCGGGTACCGTCGCCAGCGCATCTGCCCGGGGGCGCAGCTCGACGACCTGCCCCGAGTGCCCTGCGACCCAGACCAGGGCTCCATCGGTCACCGTCGGCTCCGGGACCGGCTCGATCTCGAAGGCGTCAGCGGCGGTCGGGGGCAACTCGCCTGCGTCGCCAAAGACTCGATGGAAGGTGCCGGCCCGGAGACCGGAGCCAGAGTCGCCCACGACCATCGTCAGAACGGTGGTGTCGTCGCCCCGTGTCACCATCACCGCCCGCCGGCGGTGGTGGCCATCGGCCACCACCGGGCGATGGAGCTCCCACCCTTCGTGTTCGACCGCAGCCAGGGTGTGGCGGGTTCCGGTGGGGTCGACCACCTCGACCCGGGGCCCAAGCGCTGGGGCGAGAGGCAGCGGCTCATCTACGATCGCCAGGATCGGCCGGATCTCGACCGCCGGAGCGGGATGGTCGGAGATTCCGAAGACGGTGCCCTCGTGAGGGACCAGGTCGGCCGCCCGGGTGATTCCCACCAACCCCACCACGGTCATTCCACCCGGCTGATGGATCTCGTAGCGAAACAACGCCGGGCCGATCGGGCCCTCCAGATCCCCCAGGGACACCGCGCGGCCGAGCGCCGAGCCGGGCTGGTACCGTCCCGCCTCGTCCCGAATCCTCCTGGCGAGCGCGGCCATGCCGGCGCTGGAGTGAGGGCCGGGACCGGTGGGTATGAAACCTGGAAACGGGGAGAGCATTGGCCCGACGAGTTCTAGCCGGGGGGGACGAGCCCGGCAACGTGGTCTTCGACCTCGACGGCTGCCTGTATGTCGGCGACCAGCCCGTCGCGGGCGCCCGCAAGACCCTTCAGCGGCTCCGTTCCAGGGGCTTCAAGTTGCTGTTTGCCAC
Organism: Acidimicrobiia bacterium; assembly: GCA_040878325.1. Taxonomy (NCBI): domain Bacteria; kingdom Bacillati; phylum Actinomycetota; class Acidimicrobiia; species Acidimicrobiia bacterium. The sequence continues at coordinate 60,734 of JBBDMM010000012.1, read as the reverse complement.
CAACAACTCGACCAAGACGGCGGAAGTCGTCGCCGATCGGCTCGAGGCCATCACCGGCTTCACCGCTTCTCCTGATGCGGTGATCACTTCGGCCGATGCCGCTGCCTCCATGCTCCAGGAAGGCGACGAACCGGTGCTGCCGATCGGAGAAGCGGGGTTGGTGGGAACCCTCATTGCCCACGGAGTCTCGGTGACCGAGGATCCATCCGAGGCGAGAACGGTGATGGTCGGCCTCGATCGGGCGATCTCTTACGACCGCATCCGGCGGGCAGCCCAGGCGGTGATCCTCGGTGCCCGATTCATCGGGACCAACCCCGATGCGACCTTCCCCACCAACTCGGTCCCGGTGCCGGGAGCGGGGGCGATCATCGCCGCCGTCGAGCGGGCCGGCGGCCGCCCCCCGGAGTTCGCCGGGAAGCCGTTTGCACCGATGCGGGCTGCCATCGAGCGACGCCTCGGAGGCGGACCTACATGGATGGTGGGCGACCGCCCCGACACCGACATCGCGTGTGGCCGGTTGGCCGGTTGGAAGACGGTGCTGGTGCTGACGGGCGTGGTTACCGACGCCGATGGATTGCCTGCCGAATCGACGCCGGATCATGTGATCCCATCGGTCGCAGCGCTGCCGGCCATCCTGGGGCGGTGACGGGCTACCACGCCGAGGAGTGCCGCTCACCGGCCAGGGTGCGTCTCAACAGCAGCCGCCTGAACGGCAACGCCAGCAGGGCACCGAAGGCGAACCCGGCGACATGGGCTTCCCACGCCACCCCCTCCGAGCTGAAGAAGAACTGGCTGAGAAACCAGATTCCGAGGAACAAGATTGCCGGTATTGCGACGATCCGAAAGAGCACCAGGGACATCACCTGGTGACTGGGGAAGAGCACGAGGTACGCCCCCATCATGCCGGCGATCGCCCCTGATGCGCCCACCAGCGGGACCGTCAACTCCGGGTTGACAACGACAAACCCCACGGTCGCCGCCACCCCCGCCGCCAAGTAGAACAGCAAGTACCCCAAGTGGCCGAAGGCCTCTTCGACGTTGTTCCCGAAGATCCACAGGCTCCACATGTTGAACAGGATATGGGCGATGCTCCCGTGAAGGAACATCGACACGAGGGCAGACAGCCAGACGTTCTTGCCTTGGAAGAAGGGCTGTTCGGGTCCGTCGGAGCAGCGTCCAGTGTTGATTTCGTCGAGGCTCAGCGGCGCCCCAGTCGTCAGTTCACATGCGATCGCGGCCCGTTCGTAGACGAACTCGGTGGCCGCATCGACGTCCTGGGGCTGCCATCCGAAGTACACGATGGCGTTGACGGCGATGATCGTCCAGGTGACCAGGGGTCTGATCCTCGTGGGGTTGACGTCGCGGATCGGCAGCAATGGCTGTTCCTGTCGTGGGACACAGGGATAATGACCCCCATGGATGATACGCCCATCGAAGAAAACCTCGCGAGCCTGGAGGCAACGGATCCAGCCGACGCTCCGGACCTCGCCGACACCATCGCCGGCGAGCTGTCCGCGCTCCTCGAGTCCGAGGAGGACGACCCTGCGACGGAGGCTTGACGCCGAGTTGGTCCGTCGCGGGTTCGCTGGCTCGCGCACCGAGGCGCAGCGCTTGATCGAGGTCGGGTCGGTCGTGGTCGGCGGTCGTCCCTCGGCCAAGCCCTCGACGATGGTCGCCGAGGACGAGCCGATCATCATCGAGCCCGGCGATCGGTGGGCGAGCCGCGCCGGCGCCAAGCTGGACGCGGCACTCGAAGGCTTCGGTATCGAGGTGGCCGGGCGGCACGCGCTCGATGTCGGCGCCTCGACTGGAGGATTCACCGATGTCCTCCTGCAGCGGGGCGCGGCATCCGTGGTGGCACTCGACGTCGGCTACGGGCAGTTGCTATCCCGCCTGGCCACCGACTCGCGGGTCCGGGTGGCCGACCGGACGCACTTTCGCTCCGTCGACCCGGCCGATCTGGGGGCGCCGTTCGATCTCGTCACCATGGACGTCTCATTCATCTCGGCGGCCTCCCTCGCCCCCCAGCTACGAGCCTCCGGCGCGACCGGCACCGACTACGTTGTCCTCGTGAAGCCGCAGTTCGAGGTGGGGCGAGACCTGGTGGGCCGCGGGGGGATCGTTCGTGACCCCGAGTCACACTCCGCCGCCGTCCGTTCGGTCGTTCAGGCGCTCGCCGCCGCCGGCATCGCCCCCCGTGCGGCGATGCCTTCGCCGGTCTTCGGCGCTAAGGGGAACCGCGAATTCCTCGTCGCCGCATCAATCGGCGGTCAGGTCGAGGATGAAGACAACCTGGTGGCGGCGGCACTCGCATGAAGCTCGCCCTCGTCCTCCACCCGACGCGGGACACCTCCTCGGAGATCGCCGCCGGGGTGGCCGCTGCCGCGAGAGACCGCGGCATCGAGGTGGCCGTCTCGGAGATCGACGCCGATCGCGTCCCCGTGGCCACTCCGCGGGGCGCGAAGGAAGCCTTGTCGGCCGACTTTGTCGTGGCGATCGGCGGTGACGGAACGGTGCTCCAGGCGGCGCGGATCGCCCGGGATGCCGGGCTCCCGATTCTCGGGGTGAACGCCGGCAACGTGGGCTTTCTGGCCGAGGTCGACCCGACCCGGGTGGGGGCCGCCCTCGATGCCCTCCTGGCGGGGGAGTACCGCATCTCGCCCCGGATGACCCTGCGTGCCGAACTCCCCGGTGGGGATGCGGTGGACGCGCTCAACGATGTCGTGGTCGAGAAGGTGTTGTCACAGAACGTCGTAGGCATCGCGGTATCGGTGGGTCCCCAGCACCTGGCCGAGTATCGAGCCGACGCGATCATCGTGGCCACGCCCACCGGGTCCACGGCCTACACGTTCTCGGCGGGCGGGCCGCTGGTAGATCCGGAACTGGATTCGCTCGTCCTGACCGCGGTTGCCCCCCACAACCTCTTCGGCCGCGCGATCGTGTTCGGGGCCGACACCACCCTCGATCTGCGGGTTTCCTCGGACCGGCCCGCCCGGGTGAACGTGGACGGCAGGGTACAGACCGAGCTGGCTCCTGGAGAGGTCGTTCGCGTCTCGCGCGGCCCCAATCCGGTGCGCCTGGTGCGTCTGAGCTCGAACAACTTCGCCAGGACCGTCAAAGAGAAGTTCCACCTCCACGATGCTTGACGAACTCTTTGTCGAAAACCTCGGGATCATCGCGTCCTCGCGGATAGAACCCGGTGGGGGGCTGGTGGCCATCACCGGCGAGACCGGCGCGGGGAAGACTCTCCTGCTGGGAGCACTGCGGCTGTTGCGCGGCGACTCGGCCAGCAGCGACCGGATCGGCCCCCACGGCGACGAAACGAGGGTGGAGGGCCGATTCACGATGGGAGGCGACGAGACGGTCGTTGCCCGCAGGGTCGCCGCCGGGACCTCCCGGGCATACCTCGACGGTTCGATGGTGCCCGCCAAGGTGCTCGGAGAGCGGCTCGATTCCCTGGTCGAAATCGTTGCGCAACACGAGCATCTTTCGCTCGGCCGCGATGCCTCGCTGCGCCGCCTGGTGGATGGCTCGTTCGACCAGGCCGCCAAGGACGCCGCCGGCCGTTACGGCGCCGCGTGGGCCCGGCTCAAGAGCCTCCGTTCTGATCGGGAGGCGTTGGGTGGCGACGTCCGCGCCCTGGTGCGCGATCGCGAGGTAGCCGAGCACGAAGCCACCGAGATCGAGACCGCCCGGCTCCAGCCGGGGGAGGACGAACAGCTCAGATCGACCCTTTCGAGGGTGCGGCATGCCGGCGAGATCACCCAGGCGCTGGGCGAGGCATCCGACCTGCTCGATGACGAGGGAAAGGCCGCCGATCTGCTCCGATCGGCTTTGGAGCGAATGCGCGCTGCCAGCCAGCTCGACCCCGGGCTGGAGGCTCTAGTACGCCGGATCGAGTCCGCCATCGTCGAGGTCGAGGATGTGGGGCTCGAACTGCGTTCGGCGGGTGAGGCAGTGGAGCACGATCCGGCGGCGCTGCGGCAGATGGAGGACCGGGCGGCGGTGGTGTCCGACCTGAAACGAAAGTACGGGCCGTCGGTCGAGCATGTGATCGCGTACGGCTCGAGCGGGCGCGATCGCGCCACCCGCCTCGCGGCCCTCGCTGAGCGAGCCGAGACCATCGACGACGAGATCGCCGCGGCTACCGATGCGGCGATCGAATCGGGGCAGGAGCTCGCGGCCGCCCGCAACCGTGCCGCCGGGGTGCTGTCGGGTCGGGCACTCGAGCTGCTGAAGCGCCTCGGCTTCCGTGACCCGGTCCTCACCATCGACGTCGAGCCTGCCGCTCCCGGCCCCAACGGAGCCGATCGGCTCGGCTTGTCGTTTGCCTCCGACTCCGGGCTCACCCCGGGACCGGTGTCCAAGGTCGCGTCGGGGGGAGAGCTGAGCAGACTGGTGCTCTCGGTGCGGGTCGCCGCAGGGGTGGCGGACGCCGATGTCGTGGCATTCGACGAGATCGACGCCGGCGTGGGCGGGGCGACCGCCCTGGCGCTGGGGGAGTTGCTGGCCCACCTCGCCCAGGGGCGCCAGGTCTTCGTCGTCACCCACCTTCCCCAGATCGCAGCCTTCGCCGACTCCCACTTCGTCGTCGACCGGGAAGGCGTCAGTGCGGTGGTACGTAGGGTCGAAGGGTCCGAGCGGCTCACCGAGCTGGCGCGGATGCTCAGCGGCATCGAAGACAGCGAGCGCGGCCAGGGCCACGCAGAGGAGTTGCTCGCATTGGCCGGCACCCGCAAGCCCGGGTGAGGTCGTCGTTCGGTCGCTCACCACCTAAGGTGATTGGATAGGTCTCGAGCATCCCGAACCAAAGGGTGACACCGTGCTACTGTCAAATTCCCGAGGGACATGACCAAGTACGTCTTCGTCACTGGTGGGGTCGTCAGCAGCCTCGGGAAGGGCATCACAGCCGCCTCTCTCGGGCGGCTGTTGCGCTGTCGGGGCCTCCGCGTCGTCAACCAGAAGCTCGACCCGTACATCAACGTCGACCCTGGAACGATGAACCCCTTCCAGCACGGCGAAGTGTTCGTCACCGATGACGGAGGGGAGACCGACCTCGACCTCGGGCATTACGAGCGCTTCACGGGACGCAACCTCCTCCGCGATTCCAACGTCACCACCGGGGCGGTCTATCTCGCGGTGATCCAGAAGGAACGCCGCGGCGACTACCTGGGCGACACCGTGCAGGTGATTCCGCACATCACCAACGAAATCAAGAGCCGCATCCGCCGGATCGGCGAACGCACCGAGGTCGACGTCGTGATCACGGAGATCGGCGGGACGGTTGGCGACATCGAGATCCTCCCGTTCCTCGAGGCGGTCCGCCAGCTCAGGAACGAAGTCGGCACCGAGAACGCAGTGTTCGTTCATGTGACTTTGGCGCCGTACCTCTCTCCATCCGAGGAGATGAAGACCAAGCCCACCCAGCACAGCGTTGCCGAGCTCCGCAGCCGCGGCATCCACCCCGATGCGATCGTGGTGAGATCCGATCGGCCGGTGGCGGAAGCAGAACTCCGCAAGATCAGCCTGTTCTGCGACGTCCCTGCCCACGCCGTGATCAACGCCCCGGATGCCTCGAACATCTACGAGGTGCCGCTGGTGTTGCACGATGGGGGACTAGACGAGGTCGTGTGCAAGAAGCTCTCAGTCGACGCCCCGGCGCCCGACCTGACCGAGTGGCGCGAGATCGTCGACCGGATGAACCGCCCCGCCGAGCCGGTTCGGGTGGCACTCGTCGGAAAATATGTCGACCTGCCCGACGCGTACCTGTCGGTGGTCGAAGCCCTGCGCCACGGCGCCCTGGCGGCCGGTGTCGCCCTCGATCTTCGCTGGATCGCCAGCGACGACATGGAAGGTCTGCTCGCCGAGACCCACCTCCAGGGGGTCGATGCGATCGTCGTGCCCGGCGGCTTCGGGGTCCGCGGAATCGAAGGAAAGATCGAGGCGGTTCGCTATGCCCGCGAGAACCGGGTTCCGTTCCTCGGACTGTGCCTCGGCCTCCAATGCGCGGTCATCGAGTTCTCCCGCAACCGCTTGGGGCTGGCAGGGGCGAACTCGACCGAGTTCGATCCGCTGACTCCCCACCCAGTCATTGCCCTCCTCGAGAGCCAGGCGGAAGTAGAGGAGTTCGGCGGAACGATGCGGCTCGGCCTCTACGCGGCTCGCTTGGCCGAGGGCTCGACCGCACGACGGGTGTACGGCGAGGAGTTGATCTACGAACGACACCGCCACCGCTACGAGGTCAACAATCGCTACCGGCAGGACCTCGAGGATGCCGGCCTGACCCTCTCCGGCGTGTCTCCCGACGATCAACTGGTCGAGATCATCGAGCTCCCGGACCATCCGTACTTCATCGCATCCCAGTTCCATCCCGAGTTCAAGTCCCGCCCCGACGACCCCCATCCACTCTTTGCGGGTCTCATGGAGGCGGCGGCGTCGCGGCATCGGGAGCTGTCGGCAGCTGCGGCGGCGCGCAAGGAGTCGGTCGCGGAGACTGGCTGATGCCGCCCGACAGGGCACTCGCCAGCGACATCGAAGACTTTCTGGCGTCGCTCACCTCCGACCGGGGGCTGGCTTCGGCAACTATCACCGCATATCGACGCGACCTCGACCGTTACTCGGCGTTTCTGAAGGGGCGTGACCCCAGCCCAGAGCTGGCCGCGGGATTCGTGCAGCATCTCACTGAAGCCGGCCTGGCGCCCACCACCATCGCCCGGCGAATCGCCGCCATGAGGGGACTCCATCGGTTTCTGGTGGCGGAAGGGGCGGCCGACACGGATCCGACGGTCTTGGTGGAGTCTCCCCGACGGCCGCGATCACTGCCCAAGGCGTTGACGGTCGATGAGGTGGAACGGCTGCTCACGTCCCCGGACGAGTCGACCCCCGCGGGAAGGCGCGACAGAGCCCTCCTCGAGTTCCTCTACGCCACCGGAGCCCGGGTCGCCGAAGCGGTCGCCATCGATGAGCTCGACCTCGACCTGGAGGAGGGGACGGCCGTTGTCACCGGCAAGGGCTCGAAGCAACGGATGGTGCCCGTTGGCACCGCCGCCCGGCGAGCGATCCGGGAGTGGCTGCCGGATCGGGCCCGGCTGCGCCGCCCCGGGCCTGCAGGAAGTGCGGTCTTCCTGAGCCTGCGAGGACATCGCCTCAGCAGGCAGGCGGTGTGGAATGTCGTCAGAACCCACGCGATTCGGGCCGGATTACGGCCCGAATCCGTCTCGCCCCACGTGCTGCGCCACAGCGCGGCGACGCACATGGTGGAGGGAGGGGCGGATCTGCGCACCGTCCAGGAGATCCTGGGGCACGCTAGCATTTCGACAACTCAGATCTACACACGGGTGTCGCCGCGCCACCTCCTGGAGGTTTATGCGACGACCCATCCACGCGGCTGAGAGGGCGGCAATGGGCTCCAACGACGAAATCGAGGCTCGGCTACGAGCCGAACGAGAGCAGATCGTGCATCAGCTCTCGGAACTCGGTGCGTCCGAGTCCGGCGACCTCAGCCGCGACATGGACTTCGGCGAAGGTTTCGCCGACGCCGGAGCCGCCACCGCAGAGCGCACCGAGGTCCTCGGCCTGGTCGAGAGCCTCAAGCGGTCAGTCGACGAGATCGACCAGGCTCTCGCCAGCCTTGCCGAGGGTACGTATGGCACCTGTGCCAACTGCGGCAAGGAGATCGGGGCCGCCCGCCTCGACTTCAGGCCCTCATCGATCTACTGCGTCGACTGTGCCGCCCTCAAGGCGGTCTGAACAACTGGTGCTCGCCGTTGGCCCGCCCGGCGCGGGGAGCGGTAGGACCCGGGCGGTCGTCGCAGTCAGCGGTGACGACGCCGAAACGCCCCGGGGACGCCGATGATCCACGAGAACGCCTTTCTCGATGCGGCGCTCTTCATCGCGATCCTCATCCCGTCGGTGATCCTTCACGAGGTCGCCCATGGCTTTGTGGCGTATCGGCTCGGCGACCCCACCGCTCGGGATGCCGGACGCCTGACCCTCAACCCGGTGAAGCACATCGACCCGTTCGGGTCGCTCCTGCTGCCCGCCCTCCTCGCCTTCGCCCGCCAGAACGTCTTTGGCTGGGCGAAGCCAGTGCCCGTCAACCCGGGTCGCTTCCAGCACCCGGTGGGGGGGGATGGCGATCACTGCGCTGGCGGGCCCGGCGACCAACCTGCTCATCGCCTTCGCCGTCGGGCGGCTCGGGCCGTTCATCGAAGTCGACGGCCGGGTGTTCCGCACCACCGAGGGATTGATGACAGACGTTCTCATCGGCGTGCTGGTCGTGAACGCCGCCCTGGCCGTCTTCAACATGCTCCCGATCCCGCCTCTCGACGGCAGCCGGCTGCTCCCCCTGGTGCTCGGACACAGAGGCCGGGAGGTGTACAACCGGGTCTCGCAATACGGGTTTCTCGTCCTCATCTTGCTGCTCTTCGTGTTCGAGGACTCCCTGTCGTTCGTGGGCTCCGCCATTCAGTGGATCATCCGGCTGGTCATATGAGGCCGGGCCACCCCCTGCACCTGGTGAAGCGATTCATCAGCAGCCTCGGCGCACGCCGTCCGTCCCCTGAAGACCAGGCACTGATCGCCGGGATCCTGGGGAATGGCGAAGCCCGGCTGTTCTGGGCTCAGCCGGTCATCGATCAGGCTCATGCGCTGGACACGGCACGGGTCGTACTCGACCACGGACGACCCGACCTGGCGGCGGCCGCCCTCCTGCACGATGTGGGCAAACGGCATGCTTCGCTGGGCGTGGCGGGCCGTTCGATCGCCTCGGCGTTGTCTCTCATGAGGCTCCCGGTGCGCGGCCGATATGCGCGGTATCTCGACCACGCCGAGGCCGGCGCGCGCGACCTCTCCCGAGCAGGCAGCGCTCCCCATGTCGTCGAGTTCGCCCGCAGCCATCACGGAGACCGGCCGCCGGGCCTCGGTGCCACCGACTGGGAGCTGCTGGTGGCAGCGGACAACGAATGACGCGGCTGTCGAAGCGCGGGCTAAGGAGGTCAGCGAATCGATCGCTGACCCCGAATACCATGCCATCCCCATGAGCTTCGAAGTGCGGACGCCGATCTACGAGGGGCCCCTCGACCTCCTTCTCCAGCTGATCACTTCCCATCGGCTGGAAGTAACCGACTTGAGCCTCCGCGACCTGGTCGCCGACTACCTCGCGTACATCGACCTGATGCGCACTTTCGACCTCGAAGTCACCTCCGAGTTCCTGGTGATTGCCGCGACGCTGGTGCAGTTGAAGGCCCGCAGCCTTCTCCCCGGCGATCTCGAGGTGGATCTCGACGAGGAACTGCTCCTGGCCGAGGAGCGCGACCGCCTGCTGTCCCGACTCCTGGCCAACCTCACCTTCAAGGACGTGGCGGCGGTGCTCGCTCATCGCTTCGAGGCAACCGAGCTTCTGGTTCCCCGGATCGCCGGCCTCGACGAGGCGATCACGCCTCCGCCGGCGCAGGTGCGGATCGGGCTCAGCCCGCGGGATTTTGCCGATCTCGCCGAGCGCGTCCTCGCCCGCCCTCATGCCCAGCCAGATCTGGATCACCTCGACCTGGACCTGCCCTCGGTCACCGAGGCGATGGCCGACCTCCGCCGGCGGCTCGACGCGGAACTGGAGACCGACTTCGAAAGGGTCACCAGCCACCTTCACCGGGCGGTCGAGGTCGTTGCGTACTTTCTGGCGGTCCTCGAACTCGCCCGGTGGGGACTGGTCGAAGCCAGGCAGTCTGACCTATCCGCTCCGATCACCCTTCGCCGCACGCAGTCGGGCCACGGGGATCTTGTGTCGGAATGGGATCGACCGATGGAGGCGCCGTGATGGATGCGGTGGCCGCCCTGGAGTCGATTCTGTTCGTGGCGGAGAGTCCGATTCCGGAGCCTGAGCTCTCCGAAGTGCTCGAACTGCCTCCAGCCGATGTCCGGGAGGCCCTCAAGGCTCTTGGCGATCGACTGTCGGCATCCGGCAGCGGACTGGTGCTCAAGGAGGCGGCCGGTGGGTGGCGCCTCTACACCCGACCGGACCTGCGTCCGTACCTGGAACGCTTTGCGGCGTCACCCACCGCCACCCGTATCTCGCGTGCAGCACTCGAGTCTCTGGCGGTCGTCGCGTATCGCCAGCCGGTGTCACGAGGACAGGTCGGCGAGATCAGAGGCGTCGACTCCGAACAGGCGCTCCGCACCCTGGAGCAACGCGGATTGGTCGAGATCGTCGGCACCGCCCCCGGCTCAGGGCAAGCCTTTCTCTACGCGACCACCGACCTCTTTCTCGAGAAGTTGGGACTCAACTCGGTCTCCGACCTCCCGCCCCTCGCCGACCACGTACCCCCAGCCGAGGTGGTCGAGGCGTTGGAACGGCCCTTCCGACCGGAGGATCCATCGAGCGACTCCAGAAGCTGATCGCCCACTCGGGGATCGCGTCCCGCCGCGCGGCTGAGGACCTGGTCCGCCAAGGCAGGGTCATGGTCGATGGTGAACCTGCCCACCTCGGCCAGAAGGTCGATCCCGACTCGGCTCGGGTCCTGGTCGATGGCGTTCCCCTGCCGATTCGCCCGGGCTTGGTCCACTACCTGGTGTACAAGCCAACCGGGGTGGTGAGCACCACCACCGACCCTCAGGGACGACCGACCGTCGTGGATCTGGTTCCTGACGCAACCAGGGTCTATCCGGTGGGAAGGCTCGATTCCGACAGTGAGGGACTCATCATCGTCACCAATGACGGCGACCTCACCGACGCCGTCACCCATCCACGTAACGGCGTCACCAAGACCTATCTGGTGCGCGTCGCCGGCGACCTGGCGAAGAGCGCGGCGCGGGCTCTCACCGAGGGAGTGGAGCTCGACGACGGTCCTGCCGCCGCGATCGAGGCCCGCGTCATCGATCGTCACGGGGGCGAGACCCTCATCGAGATGGTGATGGGTGAGGGCCGTAAGCGCGAGATCAGGCGGATGCTGGATGCGGTCGGCCATCAGGTCATCGGGCTCGTCCGCATCGCCATCGGACCCATCCGCGACCCCGTGCTGCCCCCGGGGAAGTGGCGAGTGCTCTCCATCGAAGAAGTGCGATCCCTCTACCGAACGGCCGAGAGAGAGCCGTGAGGTTCTCGGGCCCCTCCGCGCCGTTTCACGCCACGGTGATGGTGCCGGGCGACAAGTCGATGTCTCATCGGTCGCTCATCCTGGCGGCGATGGCCAGGGGCAAATCACGGATCCTCCACCTGGGAGGGGGAGCGGATGTGGAATCCACCCGAGCCGCATTGCGGCTCTTCGGGGTGACCGTAGGACCGGATGAGGTGGCATCCTCTGGTATCGATGGCTGGACTCAGCCCGCTGGGGCTGTCGACGCCGGGAACTCGGGCACCACGATGAGGCTGCTCGCCGGCGCCGTCGCCGGTCGACCGTTCGCCACCACCTTTGAGGGCGATCGGTCGCTCATGAGTCGGCCGATGGAGCGGTTGGCCACCGCGCTGCGCTCGCTCGGCGCCGGGGTATCGGTGGGCGCCGATGGCCGGCCGCCGGTCACGGTCATTGGAGCGATGCTCCACGGGGCCCACGTAGAAATCGCCATTCCAAGCGCCCAGCTGCGAACCGCGGCGGCGCTTGCGGCGCTGCAGGCCTCGGGAGCCACCTCGATCTCATCGCCGCCCGGATACCGCGATCACACCGAACGGTGGCTGGCGGCGCTCGGCCTCGGTTCCGGTGACGCTCCCTTCGTCGTCAACCCCGGAGCGGTGCCCCCGCTCGAGATCGATCTGCCCGGCGATTCATCGTCGGCAGCATTCCTGTGGGTGTCGGCCGCGGTCAACCGGGGATCCACCGTGCTGACGGAGAGAGTGACTTTGAACCCCGGCCGGATCGGCCTCCTCGCGATCCTGAAGCGGATGGGGGCGGAGGTGACGGCCTTCGAGACCGAACGGGTTCTGGGCGACCCGGTCGGTGACGTCGAGGTGACCGGATCGGGGTTGGCCGGGGTCGAGGTGCGAGGTGTCGAGACGGTTCAGGCGATCGACGAGCTTCCGGCACTCGCAGTGGCCGCCGCCTACGCAGCTGGGCCCACGGTGGTTGCCGATGCCGCCGAGCTCCGGGCAAAGGAGACCGATCGGATCGCTGCCATCGTGGCCATGATCCGCGGACTCGGCGGTCGCGCCCGGGTCACCTCGGACGGTTTCGAGATAGAGCCGGTCCCCCTCACCGGTGGGACCGTCGATTCGCGGGGAGATCACCGGATCGCGATGGCGGCGGCGGTTGCCGCGGGCAGCGGCGTCGAGGTCGAGGTCGATGGATTCGGAGTTGCGGGCGTATCGTGGCCGGGAGTCGAACACGCGCTGGAGGCCATGTGGTCGTCGCGATAGATGGGCCGAGCGGCGTCGGCAAGAGCACGGTGTCCCGGGCGGTGGCAGCCGCCCTCGGCGTTCCATACCTCGATACCGGCGCCTACTACCGGATGGCAACGCTGGTCACGCTGCGCTCGGGTAAGGACCCCGCCGATCCCGACGCGGTCCTCGAGTCGCTGCGAGCGGTAGAGGTCGACTTCGCCGACGGCCGCCTCCTTCTCGACGGGCACGATGTGTCGGCCGACCTGCGGGGCGCCGAGATCACCGCCGTCGTCAGCGTGGTCGCGGCACATCCGGCGATCAGGGTGGCGGTGGTCGACCTTCAGCGCGCCTGGGTGGCCCGCCACGGTGGAGATGCCGTGGTGGAGGGTCGGGACATCGGCACCGTGGTCTTTCCCGACGCCCCGGTGAAGGTGTTCCTGACGGCCGATCCCGGGATCCGGGCACGGCGGCGTGCCGCCGATCCGGAGGCGGCAGGCCACACCTTCGAAGGGATCCTCGAACAGATCGAGCGACGCGACGAAGCCGACTCTTCCCGGGTGACTTCACCGCTCAAGCCCGCCGATGATGCGGTGACGATCGACACGACCTACCTCACCATCGCCCAGGTGGTGGGACAAGTGCTCGATCTGGTCGGTCGGGTCTGACGCGATTCAGGCCCGGAGCATCTCCAACGCCTCAGTGGCGCCCCATGACCGGTCGTCGTCCAACGGCCCGGGAAGCCCCGGGAAGCGGGCGGTCACGCCGGCCTCGACCGCACCCTGCAGCCCTTTGAGGAACGCCCGCAGCTGGGGAGGCGGAGGGAAGTACTCGCCCTCTTCGGTGACCCGAAGCGTCTGGACACCCTTTGAGGGCGCGATCACCGCGATCACGTCTCGAACGCTCTTGTCCGGCGCCGACGCCCCGGCCGTGACTCCGACCACAGACGCCCCCTCGAGCCAGCTCGGGTCGACCGATTCGGGACCATCCACCCGGTGGGCGGAGGCCCCTTCGGAGCGAGCCACCCTCACCAGAGCACGGGTGTTCGAAGAGTTGTCGGATCCGACCACGAGCACGACATCGCAGCGTCGGGCCAGCTCCTTGACGGCGGCCTGTCGGTTGGTAGTGGCGTAACAGAGGTCGCTGCGCCGGGCGGTCCACAGGTCGGGGAACCGCGCCGAGGCATCGTCGAGCACCGACTCCCATTCGAAGAGCCCCAAGGTCGTCTGCGCGACCAGGGCGACCCTGGTCGGATCGGACGGCTCGAATGAGCCGAGGCCCTGTTCGGGGTCGACGAGGGTGGCAGCATGGGGGGCCTCGGCGACCGCCCCGGTCGCCTCATCGTGCCCGGCGTGACCGACATAGATGATGTCGTATCCGGCCTCTGCCCTGGTTCGAATCTCGTGGTGGACCTTGGTCACCAGCGGGCATACCGCATCGACCATGACCGCACTGCGGCCGGTTGCCGCAGCCACGACTTCGGGGGACGAACCGTGGGCAGACAGCATGATCGGAGCGCCCAACGGGACCTCGTCGATCGAGTCGACGAACCTCACCCCGGCGGCGGTGAACATCTCGACAACCGAGGCGTTGTGGACGATCTCGTGATAGCAGTACACCGGGGGATCGAACACGCGCACCATCCAGGTGAGGGCCTTGATGGCCATCTCCACCCCGGCGCAGAATCCGCGTGGCTCGGCAAGAAGAACTGTTTCGACCACAGGCGGATGGTAAGGCGCCTCCGGAGTCACCAGTCTCCAGTCGCCGGGGGGGCCATCCGCCATCCGCCTCCCGCAAGAGAAGAATGGCTAGGGACCTCCTCCACGCCGTACCGTCGCGCATTGCGCATTGAGCATTGCGGGCCGAACGAAGCGAGGCCCCTTATCCTGCTCCCATGTCCCGTCTGCCTGTGGTCGCCGTGGTTGGTCGTCCCAATGTGGGGAAGTCGACCTTGGTGAACCGCGTCCTCAACCGTCGGGCCGCCGTCGTCCAAGAACTTCCCGGGGTGACTCGTGATCGCCGGGAATTCACCGCCGACTGGAATGGCGTGCCGTTCCTGGTCATCGACACCGGAGGGTGGGAGACCGGCACGGGCGAACTGACCGCGGACATTCGCGCCCAGGCGGAGGCGGCGGTTGGCAGCGCCGACCTGGTGCTCTTCGTCGCCGACGCCACCAATCCCCTCGGCGATGACGACCTGGCAATTGCCCGGGTGGTGCAGAAGTCGGCTACTCCCGTGCTTCTCGTCGCGAACAAAGTGGACGGCCCGAAGGGCGAGCTCGACCTTGACCACCTGTGGGCCCTCGGCCTGGGCGACCCGCACCCGGTGAGTGCGCTGCATGGCAGAAACTTCGGTGACCTGCTCGATGCGGTGGTCGAACGCCTCCCGGAGGTCGAAGTACCGGCGGCCGAACGGATGCCGACGATTGCGATCCTCGGTCGTCCCAACGTCGGCAAGTCCACGCTCCTCAACAGGTTGCTGGGAGAGCAACGGGTGGTGGTCAGTGCAGTTCCCGGCACGACCCGCGATCCGATCGATGCGGTCACCGAAATCGACGGCACCCGCTACAAGATCGTCGACACCGCGGGGATTCGCCGTCAGGCACGGGTCGATGAGTCGGTCGAGTTCTATTCGGTGATCCGGGCCAAGGAGGCCCTGGCACAGGCTGACGTGGCTCTCCTGGTGATCGACGGGACGGCCGGAGTGACCCATCAGGAGCAGCGCCTCGCCGAGGAGATCGAAGCCAGTGGCGCCGGCATCGTGGTGATCCTCAACAAATGGGACGTCACCGACACCGAGCAGAAGGCCATCACCGAGGACGGGGTGGGCGACCGCCTTGCGTTCATTTCCTGGGCACCGGTCCTGCGACTGTCGGCCCTGACCGGCGCCCGACTCCACCGCCTCGGCGAAGCCGTCGCCGCAGTACTCGAGGCGAGGGCGCAGAGGATTCCGACCCCCGACCTCAACCGGCTCCTCCTCGAATGGCAGGAGGCGCACCCGCCGCCCACCAGGAAGGGGAGACGCGCCAGGATCATGTATGCGGTCCAGGCCGGCACCGAACCTCCCACGATCGTGCTGTTTGTCCGCGGCGGAGAGATCGGGCCCGACTACCTGCGCTTCATCGAGGGTCGGCTGCGAGACACCTACGACTTTCTGGGTACGCCGATACGCTTGATACCTCGTAGGCGAGCCCGGAGAGACCCCGCATGACCGAGAAGGAACGGCTCCAGAAGGCCGCAGAGCAGGCTCTGGGCGGGGGCCCCGAGAAGTACCACGAGAAGATTGCCGAGCAGGGCAAGCTGTTCGTACGAGATCGGGTGTCGCTGCTGTGCGACCCCGACTCATTCGTCGAAGACGGCCTGCTCGCCAACGCGTTGGCCGACGATCTAGCCGCCGATGCGGTGGTCACCGGACGGGGAACCGTGGACGGGCGGCCCGTGATGGTCATCGCCAACGACCCCACCGTCAAGGCCGGCTCCTGGGGGGCGAGGACGGTCGAGAAGATGATTCGAGCGCTCGAGTCCGCCTATGACGAGCGGCTCCCGGTGTTCTATCTGGTCGATTCGGCCGGGGCGAGGATCACCGACCAGGTCGACCTGTTCCCCGGTCGGCGCGGCGCCGGCAAGATCTTCTGGAATCAGGTGCGGCTCAGCGGACGGGTGCCCCAAATCTGCTGCCTGTTCGGCCCGTCGGCCGCCGGCGGGGCGTATATCCCCTCCTTCTGCGACGTCGTGATCATGGTCGAAGGGCGCGCGTCGATGTACCTCGGCTCGCCCCGAATGGCGGAGATGGTGATCGGCGAGATCACCGACCTCGAGGCACTCGGCGGTGCCCGCATGCATTGCACCGTCAGCGGTTGTGGCGACGCCCTCGTGTCCAGCGACGAGGAGGCGATTTCTTGGGCCCGTACCTACTTCTCGTACTTCCCGGCAGACTTCAAGGCCGACCCACCGCTCTACGACTTCGATGAACCCGGGGATGTCGACCCGGCATCGGTGCTTCCAGAGGACTCCCGCCAGGGATACGACATGAAGCGGCTTCTCGCCGGCATCTTCGACGACGACAGCCTGCTCGAGGTGAAGGAGCTGTTCGCCCCTGAGGTCATCACCGTGCTCGCCCGGCTGGGAGGCCGCCCGGTCGGGGTGGTGGCCTCTCAACCGAACCACCTGGGAGGAGTGCTCTTCGTCGACTCCGCCGACAAGGCAGCCCGGTTCATTTGGCTGTGCGACGCGTTCAACATCCCGCTGGTGTTCCTCGCCGACGTTCCGGGTTTCATGATCGGCACAGAAGTGGAGCGGCAGGGGATCATTCGCGCCGGCGCCAAGATGCTGACCGCGATCGCCGAGGCAACCGTGCCGAAGATCTCCGTGGTGGTACGCAAGGCCTACGGGGCCGGCCTCTACGCCTTCGCCGGGCCGGGCTTTCACCCGGATGCCACCATCGCCCTGCCTGGTGCCGAGATCGCGGTGATGGGCCCTGAGGCGGCGATCAACGCGGTCTACTACAACGCCATCCAGGCGATCGCCGATCCTGCGGAGCGCGAGCTCTTCGTGGCCGAGAAGCGGGCAGAGTACGAGGCGGACGTCGACTTGCTCCGCCTGGCGTCCGATCTCGTCCTGGATGCGATCGTCGAACCGCAGGATCTTCGCAACGAGTTGATCACCCGGCTTGCCTACGCCTCGAACAAGGATCGTTCCTTCTCGGAGCGGCGCCATGGGGTGCCGCCGGTATGACGACGGGGACCGAACGGACTCCGCTGGGATTCAAGATCCTGGTCGGCGCCGCCGCCCTCTACCTGGTGGTGCGCCTAGTCCAGATCGCCGCCTGGGTCATCGACCGGGCACTCTGATCACTCTGGCGGGCGGTACCATGCTCGTCCACACGGGCTGTGGCGCAGCTTGGCAGCGCGCTTGGCTGGGGGCCAAGAGGTCGCCGGTTCAAATCCGGCCAGCCCGACCATATCTCTGCCCGGGCCGACTTCGGCGGCTACGCCGCCGAACCGCCGAACAGACGCCGGTCGGCCCTCCTCCACCAGATGGGGCCCCAACCCCATGGCGGCCGTGACACACAGGAACGGCGGCCGCCTATCGGGTGGCTTGGAGGTCCCTAGGGAACTCCAAGCCACGGATCCAGCTGAGCCGCTTGGGAGTCCCCTTCATGCCGCATGCCTATGGGTGGCGTCCTAGGGCTGAGACCACATCATCGTGGGTGGCCACGTCCTGGCCTCGTAGAGAGCCCGAGTGCCGAGTGGCTCGCCCAGATCGACAGCGATCGGATACCAGGGGTTCCCGGGGCATAGTGCCCCACCCTCGACGGGCTCGATGATCACGACGAGCGCCAGACCATCCCCGTAGGGCACCGACAACACTTCGATGCCGCGGTCCACCGGCGGTTGACCGCTGGCGCAGTTCCTCTCCTGGACCTCGATCGATACCCGATGCGATCCTGGATCGGGGGAGCCGGCGAGCCTCCAGTCCGACGGCAGCGGCGGGTACACCAGATGGACCCACGCCGATCGCATCATCTCCTCGATCACCTCCCAGTCGCCGTCCGACGGCCCCTCGACCGTCCTCTGCACCGTGAACTCTCGGTAGTCCTCAGACCACAACTCGACCAGAGACCTGACACCGACGGGCAACGTGCCGGGATGCGGCTTCACATCGCACCAGCCGCTAGCGAGCTGTGCCCAATGCCCGTGCCCACCGACAAACTCGGCATTGCCGTATGCGCCTACGTACCAATCGGGGTGTTCGTCGCGGAACAGCGGAACACCGAGGAGCGACACCCAGTCAGCGGCCTCGAAGTAGATCGACCAGGCATAGAGGTCGAAGAAGTCGTCTTGATCGACTCCGGGAGGGCCGGCATTGGCGACCAAGGAAGCCACATCGATCGCCGACGCCACCGGTTGCGGGGCCGCGCCGCCGGGAAAGACTGCATTCGAACAGGTGAACCCGACGGGACCCGACTTCGCCTCGACTATCCGGTTGCCCCCCTCGTCCAAGGTGTATCCGCCGGTCGTGGTCGTGCCGACTGTGGGAAACGTGGAAGTCGTTGCCGGCATCATCGTGTTGTCGTGTGACTCCAGGGTGGTCGTGACCCCGCCACCTCCCGTCGGCGCCAAGTCGTCGCCGCACCCCGCCAAGACCACGAAGATGACCACGAGAAGAGTGGCGCGCCTCACTCGCAGAGCATATGTTCTCTCGTGTCCTGTGAACAGCCCTCAGTGGGGCACTCGGCCTGCCACATACTCGGGAGCAGGGACCTTCTCGCTACCATCGACCTCGACGTCTTTTCGATCGTGCCCACCGCGGAATCCTGGGCGGCGGGGGGGGACCGCGGTGCACTGTGCGCCATCTACGCGGTCGATCTCTCCAAGCTCTCGGGCTCGATGCGCGGCGCCGCCCGCTGATCGCGGGGCCTCGAGCCACGGCCCGCTTCGCCGTCCGATACCCTCACGGTTGATGCGAGCCGTCGTCAAAGCAGGTCCGGGCCCCGGCCTCGAAATGGTCGACCGACCTACCCCGGTGCCGGCGGCGGGCGAGGTGCTCGTCAGGGTCAAGGCAACTTCTATCTGTGGCACCGACCTCCACATCCGCGCCTGGGATTCCTGGGCGGCACAGCACGTCCTCCCACCACTCGTCGTCGGCCATGAGATCTGCGGAATCGTCGAGGCCCACGGGCCCGGCGTGACGGCTCCGGCGATCGGCACCCTCGTCTCCCTCGAATCCCACGTGGTCGACGGCGACTGCGCCTGGTGCCGCACCGGGCGGGGCCATCTGTGCCCCCAGACCAGGATCCTCGGAGTGCACCGGGACGGTGCCTTTGCCGAATATGTGACCATCCCCGCGGTGAACGCTTGGCCGAACCCCCCGGGCACGCCATATTCGATCGCCACCCTGCTCGAGAACTTCGGGAACGCCGTCCACGCCGCCTCGACACCACCGGTCGCCGGCCGCAAGGTCCTGGTGACTGGAGCGGGACCGGTGGGGATCATGGCGGTGGCGGTGGCACGAGCGCTCGGGGCGCGCAGCGTCATCTCGACCGACGTGAGCGATTACCGACTGACGCTCGCCGCGAAGATGGGGGCGACCCTGACGCTCAATCCCCGGCGCGACCAGATCGTGGCCGGAATCCTCAGCGCCACCGACGGCGAGGGCGTCGACGTCCTCCTCGAGATGAGCGGGGCAGAGAGCGCCATCCTCGAAGGGTTCGAGGTGCTCAAACCCGGGGGCCACGCCGCCCTGCTCGGACTCTCCTCGAAACCGTTCCAGTTCGACCTCGATGACGCCATCGTCTTCAAGGGTGCGACCGTCCATGGCATCGTCGGGCGACGCCTGTGGGACACCTGGTACGAGGGCAACGCCCTCCTGCGCAGTGGGGGAGTCGACCTCACGCCGTTGGTCACCCACCGATTCCGGCTCGAGGACTTCGACGCTGCCTTCGACCTGATGGGCTCTGGCGAGTGTGGCAAGGTCGTCATGTTCGTCGACCCGGCCGATGCCGACGGCCCGCTGGAGACACCGTGACCGACAAGATCGGGTTCTTGCGCGACGAGATCGCCTCGCTGAAGCAGCAGGGCCTCTACAACACCATCCGCCAGATCGACGGCGCCCAGGGCTCCTGGCTCGACATCGACGGGCGCAGCGTTCTCAACTTCTGCTCCAACAACTACCTGGGCCTGGCCAACGACCCGCGGCTGGTGGCGGCGGCGAAGGCCGCGCTCGACCGTCACGGCATCGGCCCCGGCGCCGTCAGGAGCATCGCCGGAACGATGGCGATCCACACCGAGCTCGAAGACCGGCTCGCTCGCTTCAAGGGGGTCGAGGCGGCCATATCGCTGCAGTCGGGCTTCGTGGCGAACCTCGGCACGGTCGCGGCTCTGGTGGGCGAGGGGGATGCCGTGGTGTCGGACGCACTCAACCACGCCTCGATCGTCGACGGAGTTCGGCTCTGCAAGGCAGCGCGGTTCGTGTACCAGCACACTGACATGCACGATCTCGACCGGGTGCTCACCGAGGCGCGGCAGGCTGGAGCCAACCGGATACTCGTCATCACCGACGGCGTGTTCTCGATGGACGGGGACATCGCCCCGCTCGACGACATCGTCGCTGCGGCCGATCGGCACGAGGCCATGGTGATGGTCGACGATGCCCATGGCGAGGGGGTGCTCGGCAATGGTGGCCGCGGCATCGTCGACCACTTCGGCCTCCACGGCCGGGTCGAAGTGGAAGTGGGCACGATGTCCAAGGCGTTCGGGGTGATGGGGGGGTACGTCGCCGGTCCCCAGGTGCTGGTCGACTGGCTCCGCCAGAGAGCGCGACCATTTCTCTTCTCCTCGGCGGTCACGCCCCCCGACGCGGCTGCGTGCATCGCGGCCGTCGATGTGATGGAGGGATCAACCGAGCGGGTCGACCGACTGTGGGCCAATGCCGAACGGTTCCGCAGCGCTTTGCAATCGCTCGGGTTCGATACGGGCCATACCCAGACGCCGATCACCCCGGTGATCCTTGGGGACGAGGCGGTGGCTCAGGGGTTCTCCCGCCAGCTGTTCGAGGAGCGGTCGGTGTTCGCCCAGGCGATCGCCTACCCGACGGTGCCGCGGGGGACCGCGAGGATCAGGGCGATGGTGTCGGCAGGACACACCGATGAAGATCTAGACCGGTGCGTCGAGGCTTTCGGGCTAGTCGGACGATCCCTTGGGGTCGTTTCCTGAGGCCCACCGGGCGAACCGGCACCGGGTCATCGTGCGGTGCCGCGGGCGGAGCCGACCAGCTCGCTCAGGTCGTAATTGAATAGCACGCAGTGCACAGTGCGGTGCCCGTCGTCCCACTGCTGCGCGGTGGGCGTGAGAGGAAACACATCGAGGGCGGACAGCTCGAATTGGATGCCGACGAACGCATCGAAGGCCGGGAAGCACTGACCGGCAGCAAGTTCCCTAATCGTGTCGACGTCCGGCATTTGACCTGCCGTGAGCGTGAAGGAGTAGAAGATCTCGGTGTCGTGGGGGTGCTCGCAGGGCACCACCTCGACCACTTCCATCGCCCCCAGCTGATCGGCCTCCGGATCGTTGAAGCAGTCGCCGGTTTGCAGCTGCGGGACCGCGAGCTCCTGGGGGCGATCCACTCTCCCGAACTCGTCACGGCTCGGCGAGTCGTCGCCGCACGCAGCCGCGACGAGGGTCAGCAGCATCGCAATTCTCACCAGCCGCATAGGATTGCTCACTTCCTGGGCCCAACGAGTGTATTGCACCGCCGGGTTATGATCCCCGACGATGCGCATTCTTGCCGCGGTTTTCCTGCTCCTTGTCCTCGCCGGTTGCGGAGACGACGCGGCCTCACCGTCATCGACCACCGACGCCTCCCCGACGACCACCGGGCTTCCCGCGTCGACGTCATCAACTGTTGTTACCACCACCGCCACCACCGTCACCCTGACACTTCCCTCCGGTGGCACTGACCTGCCGACGACGGATTTCGACACTCTCGCCGCGATCTTCGATCCCCTCCTCGAGCCTCTCGGCTATCGGCTCGGACGAGCCGCCCTCATCGACCTAGAGACGTATGAGGAGTCGCCCGAGGCCACCCACCTCGCCGTCTACCTCACGCCACTCGCCGCCAAGTCGCCAGACGAGTACGCGGCCGAAATCGTGCCCGTCGCCCGGGTGTTTCTCCCCGCAGTGTTCGAGACCTGGCCCGGACTCGAGTCGTTCGACGTGTGCCAGGAGCCATTCGAGTTCGAGGGCGATACTCCGCCTCCGGGTCTCACCGTGCTCGATCTCGACCGGGCGGCCGCTGAGGCGATCGACTGGGCATCACTCGATCTGGCCGGTCTGCTCGACGCCCGGCAGGAGCATGCCGGATTGTTCCTCCACGCACAGAGTGCGATCAAGTCGTCGGCGACCTGGGAGGCCGCCGAGGGATAGCGGCGCGGTCGGGTTAACTACAGTCCGGCCATGCTGCGGGGGACCGACCACCATTGCGCCGAGGCGCTCGACTGGAATGACCGCGTCGCTTTCGGGGTCGGGCGCATCTACGAGGGGTTCTCCCGATGAGGCTCACGTCGGCGATGCTGGCCGATGCCGCCCAGGTCACTGCGGGCAAGCTGTATGTCCTCGGTGGAGCATTCGACACGATCACCGCGCGCTCGTTCCCCGTCGTGTACCGGAGCCTGGCAGTGGTGCTCGTGGCAGAGGTCGGCCCCGGGGATCGCAACCGGGACCTACCCCTGCGGATCGTCCTGCTCGACGAGGACGGGGCGGAATTGGGGGTCGAGTCGCAGGGCAACCTGCGGGTCGGAGCACCATCGTCGCTTCCGGCAGGAGCGTCTACCGTCGTCCCGCTGGTCGGCGCTTTCGGCAACGTGCGATTCCCGCGAGAGGGCGGCTACGTCTTCGTGGTGGAGCAGGAAGGCGCCGAGTTGGCTCGCATCCCGTTCCGGGTGCGCCCGGCGCAGTGATCTTCACGCTCCCCAACGCAGTGAGCTTCGTTCGGGTGCTTCTGGTTCCCGTTTTCGTGTGGTTGGTGCTTGGCAGAGACGAATACACAGGCGCCGCGCTCCTGCTCGGCTTCATCGGTGCCACCGATTGGGTCGACGGGTACCTGGCTCGCCGCCTCGATCAGGTATCTGCGGTGGGCAAGGTGCTCGATCCGCTCGCCGACCGAATGGCCGTGGCCGCGGCGGTGATCGTCGGTTGGATCTCGGGGGCACTCCCATGGCTCATCGCCGCACTGCTCATTGCACGCGAGGCCGTAGTGGCCATCGGGGCGTTGCTGGTTGCCATCGCTGGTCGCGGCCGCATCGACGTCCGCCGGCTCGGCAAGGTGGCTACTTTCGGCCTCTACTTTGCGATACCGGCCTTCTACATGTACGCGGGCACCGGCGCCGACCCGTGGGCCTGGTTTGCATGGGTCGTGGTGATCCCCTCGCTCGTGCTCTATTACGTGGTTGCCGTGCAGTACGCCGGCGACGTCCGACGGGCTCTGCGGGCCAGGGGCCGATAGGGGTGAGCGGCCCGGCGGCCGCGTACCGGTCGGTATCCTGCGACACGGAAATCGAGCCAGGAGAAGTGGGTGAACGTTCCCGAAGACCGTCGCTATACGGACCAGCACGAATGGGCGCTGCTCGAAGGGGGGAACGTGCGGGTCGGTATCACCGACTACGCCCAGGATGCGCTTGGTGACGTGGTGTTCGTCGACCTGCCCGCGGTCGGCAACCGGATCGGCTCCGGGGAACGGTTCGCGGAGGTCGAATCGACCAAGTCCCTGGCGGAGATCTACGCCCCGATGGCCGGCACCATCGTGCGGGTCAACAGCGCCCTCACGTCGTCGCCCGAGGTCATCAACCAGGACCCCTACGGCGGCGGATGGTTCATCGTGCTCCAGCCCGACGACGCCTCTGCCTTCGAGGGCCTCCTCGACCATGACGGCTACCGGGCGCTGATCGCCTGAGAGAGCCCACAGCCGACAGCCCACAGCCGACAGCAAGAGGGCGATCGCCTCGACGACTCCTCGCACCCTCAACCGGTAATCGAGAGTACAGCAGTACCATTGCGCCGTGCCCGAAACCCCCTCTTCGCACCCCGAGGACGACCGCGATCGCACCGAGCAGATCGATCCTTTTGCCGAGATCCACTCGCTCCGAGACCGCGAGGCAGCTGCCGGAATTCCCGGCCTGGCCGGTTACGCGTTGATCGTGGCCTCAGGCCCCCAGCGTGGCCTCCATTGGAGCCTCCCCGAGGGGATGACCGCGGCGGGACGCGATCCGCAGGCACCGATCTTTCTCGACGATGTCACCGTGTCGCGCCAGCACGCCGAGTTCGTCGTCGAAGGCGGCCACCTGTGGGTGCGCGACCGCGGATCGACGAACGGAACATACGTGAATGCCCGGCGTACCGAGGGGGCCGCCCTCGAACCGGGGGACGAAGTGATCATCGGTCGCTTCCACCTGGTGGTGGCTCGCGGCGCATGACCAAACAGAAGCAGTTGACCATCGGGGACGTCGCCGATCTCCTTCGAGGCGAGTTCCCCTCGGTGACGATCTCGAAGCTCCGTTTCCTCGAGAGCGAAGGTCTCATTCATCCTCCGCGAACCGCGTCGGGATATCGCTCCTACCGCGAGGTCGACGTCGAGCGAGTCCGCTACATCCTCCGCCAGCAACGGGACCACTTCCTCCCCCTAAGGGTGATCAAGGGGAAACTCAGCGCCTGGGAGCGGGGCGAAGAGCCGACGATGGCACCTCCCGCCGGTCCGCCACCGGAAACCTACTTCGCCGCGTCCGAGATCAAGCTCGACCGGGACGAACTGGCTCGGTCGGCCGGGGTGCCGATTGGACTGGTCGACGAGTTGATCGAGCACGGGGTACTCGAGGTCCCGTCAGTTGGTTCGGCCGAGTTCACCGACGAGGATCTGGCGGTGGTGCAGGCGGCCCATCGCCTGATCACCCATGGGCTCGAGGCGCGGCACTTGCGCGGCATCCGGCTCGCCGCCAACCGGGAAGTGGATCTCTTCCGGCAGCTGGTAGGCCCTTTGCTGCGCCATGCCAGCCCCGCCAGCCGCCGCCAGGCGGCTGAGGTCCTCGCCGACGTCGCCCAGGCGGCCCGCGAGATGCAGGAGGCCCTGGTGAGGTCGGAGCTGCGCGAGACACTGGGCCGCTGATGTCGTTCCTTGCCGCGATCGCCCTCGCAACGGTGCTCGGCCCATCGAACGGCCTGCGGCCCATTCAGGTGCCGACCCCTCCGATGGTTTGCTTTCCGATCGAGGCGCCGCCCACGGTGGATGCAACCTCGTGGATGGTGTGGTCGGTGGGAGAGGATGCCGAGCTCGGCTCCTTCAACCCGGACACCCAACGGGCGCCGGCCTCGATCACCAAACTGATGACGGCGATCCTGGTGGCCGAACGGGCGGCCCTCACCAACACGGTCGTGATCAGCGCCGCCGCTGACGCCACCCCCATCGGCTACGTCGGTCAACCCGACGTCAGACAGGGCGAGGTGTGGACCGTCCGCGACCTGATGGTGAACATTCTGGTGCAGTCCGGCAACGACGCGGCGGTGGCCCTCGCCGAGCATGTCTCCGGCAACCTCCCCGCCTTCGTCGCGCTGATGAACGACAGGGCAGAGGCCCTGGGAATGACCCGGACAGTGTTTGTCAACCCCCATGGCCTCGACACCGCCGGCCACCTGTCGACCGCGCGCGACCTCATCTTTCTCGGCCGCGCCGGGCTGGCCTATCCGGAGATACTGCGGCTTTCGAGGATCAAGGCGATCTCTTTCGATCCCGGCGGGCGACCAATGGAGCTGACCGCCACCAACCGCGACCTCGGTGTGTTCCCCGGGCTCTATGGCCTGAAGACCGGGGACACCCTTGCGGCCGGACAGACCTTCCTGTCGTACACCGAGGGCCAGGACGACGGCTACCTCGTCGTGGTTCTCGGCTCGCGCAATCGGCGGCAGATGACCCGCGAGTTGATCGCATGGGGACAGACTGCTCTGGGGCCTCGTGACCGCTTCTTCGCCGCGGCGTCCGGCACCGATCTCACCATCGACTTCCCCGAGTGGTACCTCCCTCGAGTCGCCGCGGCCGGGCCGCTCGACGGCGGAAACCCGGGAGCACCGACCAGCACCCCTTTGACGGATTCCCTCGACGACGCCTTCAGGCTCTTGCTTCCGGTGGTCCTGGGAGGTGGCGCGTGACCGTTCTCACCGAGGTGGTGACCCAGCAGGCGCTGATGGATCGCGTTGCCGAGCTGGGGAAGGAGATCGGCGCCGACTACCGGGGCCGGGAGCCGGTGTTGCTCGGCATACTCAACGGCGCAGTTCCCTTCCTCGCCGACCTCTCGCGCCATCTGCCTCCGGAGATCGAGATCGACTTCCTGAGCCTCACCCGCTTCGGCGAGGAGGGGAGGGTGGGCATCGCCATGGATTCTGCGACCTCGATCGCCGGACGCGATGTGATCATCGTCGAGGACGTGGTCGACACCGGCCTCACCCTGAGCTACCTGCTCGGGCTGCTCGAGACGCGGGGCCCGGCATCGCTGGCGACCGCCACACTGCTCGACAAGACCACCCGGCGCATCGTGGACGTGGACCTGGCCTATCGCGGCTTCGAGGTGGGAGACGAGTTCCTGCTCGGATACGGGCTCGACTGGGACGGCCGCTACCGCAATGTGCCGTCCCTATGGGCGGTGCTGGATCTCGCCGAGTTTCGAGACGATCCGGGGGTCCTGGCCCGCGCGGTCTTCGAGGGGCCAGTGATAGTCTGATCGGGTGAGTAACGAGAGCATCCCCGTCGAACTGGTGGGAGTGCGGATCGAGCTGCCGACCAACACTCCGATCGCCCTGCTGCGGGAGATTGGCGGTACCCGGTTCCTCCCCATCTGGATCGGAACCAACGAGGCGACGGCAATTGCCCTCGCGATCGAGGGTGTGGAGCCCCAGCGCCCGATGACTCACGATCTGCTCGCAGAGATCACCGCGGCGCTCGGTGCCAGGGTCGACCGGGTGGTGGTCACCGAACTGCGCGACGGCATCTATTACGCCGACCTCGTGCTGGTCCGGGACGGCGATGAGATCGTCGTGTCCGCCCGACCCTCGGACTCGATCGCCCTCGCCGCTCGCACCGGAGCCACGATCTCGGTTCTGCCGGCGGTCTTGGACGAGGCCGGCGTGGAGATTCGTGACGAGGACGAGGAGAACGAGGTCGCCCGCTTCCGCTCGTTCCTCCAGGACGTCACGCCGGAGGATTTCGGGTAGTTCGGAAGTACGGCTCCGGCTCCGGCTCCGGCTCCAGCCAGAATTGCTCCGGACACTCGGACAGCCTCGATCGGTCTGGCTGTGGCTGGGGCTGTAGCCGTGGCGGCCGAGCCCAGCGAGGCTCTCCTTATCCACAGGGGTTGTTGACAACCACCCCCGCGCTTCCTAACTTCATGCCGGTAGTTCCCGATCGGGAATTACGGTGGTGTAAGCTCTGGGAAGGTCAGGAGGCGTCGTGGTTGACGTACAACAGGGGTACCGCGCCCCGCAGGTCTGCAAGATCGTCGGGATCACCTATCGGCAACTCGACTATTGGGCCCGCACCGACCTACTCAAGCCCTCTCTGCAGACCGCCAGCGGATCGGGATCCCAGCGCCTCTACGCCTTCGGAGACATCGTTCAGCTCCGGGTGGTGAAGCGACTCCTCGATGCAGGGATGAGCCTCAAGAAGATCCGCCAGGCCATGGACCTGCTGCGCGACCAGCTCCAAAGCCAGACTCCGCTGGAAGGGGTCACGCTGCTGTCGGACGGCACCACGATCTACGCCGCCCACAGCGCCGACGAGCTGGTCGACGTCTTCCGCCGTGGCCAGGGTGTGTTCGGCATCGCCGTTGGCCCCGTCCAGCAGGAGCTCGAAGGCGACATCCTCAGGCTGTTCCCGGAGACAGTCGAACCAGCCGCCTCGCTACCCGCCAGCCTGGAGGCCTGACCTGACCGTCGACTTCCAGACCCCGGCCGACCTGGTCGAGTTCGCCCACGACAGCGAGCGACAGTTCGCCCGACTCCTCGACTTCTACGGGATCGCCTGGGAATACGAGCCGAAGTCCTTCCCGATCGAGTTCGAAGTCCAGGGTGATGCGGTCGGATGGTTCACCCCCGACTTCTACCTGCCCGACGAGGACCTTTTCATCGAGATCACGACGATGAATCAGAAGCTCGTCACCAAGAAGAACCGCAAGGTTCGCCTTCTGCGCGAGAACCACCCGCATGTCAACTGCAAGATCTTCTACCAGCGTGACTTCCTCCACCTTCTCATCAAGTACGACCTCGAGCCACCAGACGCCCTCGAGGAGGCTCCGGCCCCCACCAGGATTCCCGGCCCTGTCGACGTGGTGAAACTGGGAGCCAGCGAAGCGGGATAGGAAGATTCAAGAGTCTTGACTCTTGGCTCTAACCTGCGTTTCGTGCCCGCCCGATCATCGCTGCACCAGGCTCACGAGCGCCTCGGAGCCCGTTTCACCGACTTTGGCGGATGGTTGATGCCGCTGCAGTACCAGGGAACCCTCGCCGAGCATCGGGCGGTGCGCAGCAGCTGTGGGGTGTTCGATGTGTCCCACCTCGGCCGATTCCGGTTGCAAGGCCCTCGGGCGCGGGACCTGGTCTCCGCGCTGCTCTGCAACGACATCGACCGGGTCGAGCCCGGGCGAGCCCAATACACGATGCTCCTCGAGAAGGCCGGGGGAGTGGTGGACGACATCATCGTGTGGTGGCTGGCTCCGGACGACTTCATCGTGCTGCCCAACGCCGGCAACGCCGACGAGGTGATCGCCCGATTCGTCGCCGAAACCGACAATGCCACCACCGTGGAGGACATCAGGGAGGGCACCGCCCTGCTTGCCGTGCAGGGCCCCCTCAGCGCCGGCGTCCTCGACCAGGCGATCGGCGCGCATCCCGTGCGCTTCCGGGTGATCCAGCCGGGGGCCATCATCGCTGCAGGCACCGGATACACAGGAGAGAAGGGGGCCGAGATCCTCGTCGCGGCCTCGGAAGCCACCGGAGTGCTCGAACGGCTCATCGCCGCCGGAGCCGAGCCGTGCGGCCTGGGGGCTCGGGACACGCTGCGCCTCGAAATGGGGTACCCGCTCTGGGGTCAGGACCTGGACCGGGAAACCACTCCACTCGAGGCAGACCTCGAGTGGGTCGTCGGTTGGGACCACGACTTCATCGGGAGAGACGCCCTCCTCCGCCAACGAGAGGAGGGCCTGCCCAAGCGGCTGGTGGGATTCGCCCTCGGCGATCGGCGGGTGCCGCGCCATGGGTACCTCCTGCGGTCGGGTGGGTCCGCAGGCACGGTCAGCAGCGGCAACTTCAGCCCCACCCTCGAGGTCGGCATCGGGATGGGGTTCCTCAGCCCCGACCCGGGTGACGGAGATGCACCGGTCGAGGTCGAGATCCGGGGCGAATGGGTCGAGGCGTCGAGGGTCGATCCTCCGTTCCTGGTGACCTGATGGACTTCACGCCGCATACCGAGGCCGATGTCTCCCGGATGCTGTCCGCGCTCGGGTTCGACCAACCTTCCGACCTGTTCGCCCACCTGCCGGGTGATGTCCTTGTCGACGGCGACCTGGGGCTTCCCGAGCCTCTCTCCGAGTTGGAGGTGATGCGCCACGTCGACGCCCTCGGTGCCATGAACACGCCGGGGCTGATCTGCTTCGCCGGCGGGGGAATCTACGACCATCACCTCCCCCCGGTGGTCAGGGCGCTCACCATGCGCCCTGAGTTCGTCACCTCCTACACCCCCTATCAGCCCGAGGTGGCCCAGGGTGTCCTCCAGGCGCTGTTCGAGTATCAGTCGATGATCGCCAACCTCACCGGCCTGCCCGCCGCCAACGCATCCCTCTACGACGGCGCATCCGCGGGCCTCGAGGCGGTGAACCTGGCGGTGGGTCACACCGGGCGTAAGGGTGTGTGGGTTTCGCGAGGAGTACATCCGCAGACCCGCGAGATGATCGCGACGTTCGCCCGGGCACGAGAGTTGGAAGTCGTGGAACATCCGATGGTCGGTGGCCGCACCGCGTGGGCGTCGGATGCCGCTCCGGAGCCTGCGGCGGTGGTGTTCTCGCAGCCAAACAGTCTCGGAGTGATCGAGGACTACGACGCGGCGGTGAAGGTCGCCGGGGCCACCGGTGCCCTCGCCATCGCCGAGGTCGATCCCATGCTGCTCGGTGTGCTCCGAACCCCGGGCGCGGCCGGCTGTGACATCGCCTTTGCCGAGGGGCAACCGCTCGGCAATCCGATGTCCTTTGGGGGTCCCGTCGTCGGCATCTTCGCCACCACGATGGACCTGATCCGCCGCATCCCCGGGCGCCTGGTCGGCGCCACCGTCGACCAGGAGGGGCGGCACGCCTACACACTGACGCTCCGGACCCGCGAGCAGGACATTCGCCGCGAGAAGGCGTCGTCGAACATCTGCACGAACCAAACCCTCAACGCGATCGCCGCCGCGATCCACCTCGCCTGGCTCGGGCCGCACGGGCTCGCCGAGGTCGGCCGACAGTCGATGCTGAAAGCGCGATACCTGGCGGACCGTCTGGCCGACATCCGCGGGATTCACCTTGCGGTCGACGCTCCCTTCGGCCGAGAGTTCCCTGTGCTGCTGCCCATCGATCCGCAAGACGCCATCGCCGCGATGGCGGAGCGGGGCTTCCTCGCCGGAATCCCCCTGTCCGACCACTATCCCGAGTTCCCGGGAGGGCTGCTGGTCGCCGTCACCGAGAAGCGCACCCGCGCCGAACTCGACGGGTATGCCGAGGCACTGGGGGAGGTGATCGCCGATGGCTGAAGCCGGCGGTCGGGCCACGTCGATTCCGCTGATGGGCGGCGGCGCCGAGCCGACCCTGCGGGACCTGTCCTCCCCGGGCCGGCGAGCGTGGTCGCTGCCGGCACTCGATGTGCCCGACTCGATCATCGATCACCCCGAAATGGCGTCGGCGCCCCCGCCGCTGCCCGAGGTGGCGGAGCGGGACCTGGTGGCGCATTTCACGCGGCTGGCGCACCGCAACTTTGCGGTGGATCTCGGGGCGTACCCGCTTGGCTCGTGCACCATGAAATACAACCCGAAGGTGTGCGACTGGGCGGCGGAGCATCCCGCCTTTCGCAACCTCCATCCGTCGCAGCCGGCCCACACGGCACAGGGTGCCCTGGCGGTGCTGCTCGAGGCCGAGGAGATCCTGTGCCGGCTCACCGGGATGTCCCGGGCCACCTTCCAGCCCCCGGCCGGCGCCGCCGGCGAGTTGACCGGCCTGCTGATCATGCGCGCCTACCACCGCGCCCAGGGTCGGCGACCAGGAGCCATCCTCATCCCGGATTCGGCTCACGGCACCAACCCGGCGTCGGTGACCCTGGCCGGGTACCAGGTGACCCACCTTCCCAGTGACGAGCGGGGCATGGTCGACCTGGAGGCCTTTCGAGCCGCGGTGACCGATGACGTCGCCGGCCTGATGCTCACCAACCCCAACACTTTGGGCCTCTTCGAGGAGGACATCGTCGAGATGGCCCGCCTCATCCACGAAGTCGACGGGCTGGTCTACTACGACGGCGCCAACCTCAACGCCATTCTCGGGGTGGCCCGACCCGGGGACATGGGCTTCGACATCGTCCACTCCAATCTCCACAAGACGTTCGCCACTCCGCACGGCGGAGGCGGGCCCGGGGCAGGGCCGGTGGCCGTGGTCGATCGGTTGGTTCAGTTCCTCCCCGGGCCGCTGCCCCGGCGAGGCGCCGACCGGCTGGAATGGGAGATGCCGGCAGCCTCGATCGGACGGGTTCATGGCCACCACGGCAACTTCCTCGTCGTGCTGCGGGCGCTGACCTACATGCGAGCACTGGGTGGGCCGGGTCTGCGGCGGGTCGCCGAGCGATCGGTGCTCAATGCCCGGTATCTCGCCAGTCTCGTGTCCGGGCCGTACGAGATTCCCTATCCGGCACCCTGCATGCATGAGTTCGTCGCCTCGGCGGCCGATCTCAAGAGACGCACCGGGGTGCGGGCGATGGACGTCGCCAAGGCCCTCCTCGACTACGGGATCCATGCCCCGACGGTCTACTTCCCCCTGATCGTCGAGGAAGCGTTGATGATCGAACCGACCGAGACCGAGTCCCCGGAGACGGTCGAGGCCATTGGCGAGGCGTTGCTCGCGATCGTCCGCCTCGCCGTCACCGATGCGGAATCCCTCCACCATGCCCCGCACCAGACGCCGGTGTCACGACCCGACGACGCGCTCGCAGCCCGCAAGCCGGTTCTCACCTGGGACATGGAGCGCGAATCATGACGACCGGTTCGCGAGCCGGGCACGACGGCCTCGAGCTGTTCACCAGGCATTGGGCGGCCGTTCCCGAGCCTCGATCCGCCGTTGTGCTCGTCCACGGACTCGCCGAGCATTCAGGTCGCTACGAGCACGTGGGCGCAGGTTTGGCGGCCCGGGGGCACGATGTGCGGGCGACCGATCTGCGAGGCTTCGGCCGGTCCGGCGGGCGGCGCGCCGCCCTCGATCGATGGGACGACTACCTCGACGACCTGGTCGGCGACCTCGATGCCGCTCGGCTCCTGGGCGTTCCAGTGGTGCTGATGGGTCACTCACTCGGTGGTCTGATCGCCGCCTCGTATGCGCTCTCGGAACGGCCTCAGCCCGACCTGCTGGTGCTCTCGGCGCCGGCCATCGATTCGGCCATGCCGCTCTACAAGAAGGTCGCGGCGCGGATTCTCGGCCAACTGGTTCCCCACAAGGAGATTCCGAACGGCCTCGATGGTTCTCGCCTGTCCCGAGATGCGACCGTGGGGGAGCGGTACTTCGCCGACCCGCTCAACCACCACAGCACCACCCTCGGGCTGGGGCGGGAAGCACTCCTGGCTGCCGGCCGGGTACGAAGTCAGGTGGCCGAGTTGAGGATCCCGACGCTGGTGATCCACGGCGGCGCCGATTCCATCATCCCTCCACCGATCAGCGCCCCTCTCGTCGCTCTGCCGGGAGTGAACAGGGTGCTCTTCCCATCCTTCCGACATGAGAGCTTCAACGAGGAGGGCGGCGTGACCGCCATCGACACCGTGGCCGCCTGGATCGAGGCCCAGTAGGTCGATGGGTTACTGGTAGCCGGATTCGACCCGAGCCCGTGCCCGCTCCCGGGTCGCTTCATCGCAGAACGCTGCGTCGACGGCGGCCAGGGTCACCCTGCGAAAGTCCTCCTCCACGAACCCATGGTCCTGTTCGATCACCTCGAACTCGTGGGTCATGTCGATCCCGCTCATCAACCGATTGTCGGTGTTGAGGGTCGTCACGAATCCGGCGCGATATAGCGCCCCGAATGGATGATCGGCTGCCGTCGGGTACATCTTGGTGTGAAGGTTGGATGTCGGGCACAGCTCCAGGGGGATGCGACGATCGTGCACCTCTATCGCCACGTCTCCCATGGCGACGATCTCTCCGGAGACGCACTCGGTGTCTTCGATGATCCGAGCTCCGTGGCCGATCCGCTCGGCGCCGACGGCCAGCGCTCCGGCGATCGAATCGACCCCGGCCCCTTCCCCGGCATGGATCGTGACGTGCAGCCCGGCGGATCGCCCCAATTCGATCGCCCTCGCATGGGCAGCCGCCGGATTCCCTTCCTCGGGCCCGGCCAGGTCGATCGCAACGACACCGCGTCCAACGAACTCCACTGCCGCCGCCGCCACGTCCATCGAGTCGGAATCCTGTCTCATCACGTCGATGATCGCCCGCGCCGGCACGCCGAACGCCTCTTCGGCGTCGGCGAAACCCTCCAGCACTGCGGCAATCGCTTCGCCCCGCGTCATGCCCCCCCGCAGATGGAGGCTGGGTGCAAACCTGATCTCGGCGTAGACCACTCCTTCTGCTGCCAGGTCTTCGACCGACTCGAATGCCACGCGGCGCATCGCCTCGGGGGTCTGCATGACCCCAAAGGTGAACCGGAAGGCGGCGAGGTACTCCTCGAGCGACGTGGCGTCGCCCTGATACAGAGCCTGCTTCAGGAGATCCGGATCGGTGGACGGGAGGTCGCGGTAGCCGACGGTGGGCGCCAGGTCGATCATGGTCTGCGGCCTGACCCCGCCATCGAGATGGTCGTGGAGCACGACCTTGGGCCACTTGCGTAGATCTGACATCGGGCGGGAATCTAGCCAGGTATTGGGACCATCAAATCGAGGCTCCCCTGATCGGGGGAGCAAGCCACCATCGTCTCTCGACGACCTCCTCGTCGAACAGACGCCCCTCGATCACCTCGCCGGGCGCGAAGCCCTGCGACTCGTAGAAGCGCTCGCCATCGAGATTCCCGAGCAGGACGTCGGCGCAAACCGGATGCCACGGGTGGGACGCCCGTACCGACGCCAGCAACGCTTTGGCGACCCCGCTCCGCCGGTAGGCGGGCTCGGTGGACATCGCGCCGAGGCGAATCTGCCCTGAGTCGACATCGGCGTCGGCGAAGCCAAGTACTCCCGCTCGGCCCGCATCTGCCACTCGTATCCCGCCTCGGAGAAGACGACGCCGCACCGCGGCGGGCGAATACTGGAGAGACAGCAGGCGGGCGATCGTATCGGGCTTGAGCAGGCCGGAGTAGGTCTCCCACGCCGCCGCATCGGCGACCCTCCCTATCGCCAGAAGGTCAGACCGCGTCGCCAGGCGCACCCGCATCCGTCCGAAGCTACTCCGCCCACCCCGGCGGCGGGCGGGTTCCGTACACTCGGCCCGTGCCCGTGGACGTTTCGATCGCCGTTGCAGTCGCCGTAGTCGTGCTCCTCGGCGGGTTCTCGATCCTCTACCTGCGGTCGCGCCGGAAAAGGGATGGCGCCGGCCCGCCGCCGATCCCGCCCGGCGAGCCTCGAGTGCCTCCACCAATTCAAATCGTGTCCGCAGGCGAGCGCGAGGCTGCCTGGTCGGCGGGGGCTGCGGCTGCGCTCCTCGCCCAGGTGAGGGCTGACGCCGACGCGCTGAGGCGCCGCCTCGATGCTTCTGAACGAGAAGCACTGCTCCTCGAAGCCGGCGCCGACGACGTCCGCGACGCCCTCGCCAGCGCCGACGCGGAGATCTCCGCCGTCCGCTCCCTGCTCGAGGCCGCAGAGCAACAGCTCGCCCACCTCGAGACCGAACGCGCCGCGTCGGCCAGGGCGACTCCGCCGCCACCGCTCGATGATGACCGCATCGGGCACCTCGACGCCGAACTGGCCGATATGCGCAATGCGGTCGCCACTCACGCTGCCGCCGAGCGGGATCTTCGCCACCGTCTCGAAGTGGCCCAAAGCCTCGGCTCTCGCTCCGATCACCTTCTCCTCGAGGACGAGTTGGCGACGGCCACGGCTCGCATCACCGAGCTCGAGACCGCCCTTGCCGCCATCCCCGTACCCGAGCCGGATGTGGAGGCAGCGCACTTGCGCCATCAGATCGCCGAGCTCACCCTTCGCCTCGGCGTCGACGAGCGTTCGCAGGCGAGCCTCCGCGCGGAGTTGGCGACGGCCCGCAGCGAAGCCGATCGGATGCGGCTGTCCATCGAGGAGATCCGGGAGGAGGCCGATCGCCGCGTCGCCGCCGCCGCCGCGGAAGTGGCTCGCCAGACGGGTCGGGCATCCGAGTTCGAACGGGCGGCCCGTGAAACCGATCGGGGTGCCGCCCGCCTGGTGGTTCGCGACGCGCAGATCGCCGACCTCGAGGCTCGACTGGCCGCGCTGTCGGCGGCCCGCGACTCCGAGCTCCGCCGACTCAATGACAAGATCGGCTCGATGGAGCGCCTCTATGTCGAGGTCGAAGCTCGAGAGCGGCGGATCGTGCAGCTGGAGGAAGAGGTGAAGGCGGTTGCCGAGGCCAGGGACGATGCCGCTTTCGCGCTCGCCCGCGCCGAGCGAGATCTGATAGGGGTTCAGGGTGCGCACGGCGAGGCCCTCGCCGTCCTCGAGCATCTAGGGGGGCTCCAGTCCGACCTCACCGAGGCCCGCACGAGGATCGTCGAACTGGAGCGACATGACGAGGCGGCCGCGCTGCGGGGAGAGCTCGAGCGAGTGAAGGGGACTCTGGCCACCGAACGGGAGCGGTCGGCCCGGATGCAGCGCCGGATCTCCCTCGAAGCCTCCGAGCAGCCCAAGATCGAGGCGACAACCCGCACCTACGCAGAATGGGATCGGCTGCTGCGCGAGCGAGTGGCGAGGGCGGTGGATTCTGCGACGGCACCGCTACTCGAGCGGATCGGCCGGCTGCGAGTGGTGGTCGAGGAGAAGGAACTTCTGATCGCCCGGATTACGAGTCCTCCGGAGAGGACCGGCCCGGACGACCTGACCCTCATCCGGGGAATCGGCCCGAAGATCCGGGACATCCTCCACGGGATGGGAATCACCGAATTCCGCCGAATAGCGCAGTTCACCGACCAAGATGTGGAGCTGGTGGGTGCTGTTCTTCCCGTATACGGCAGGCGCATCCTCGACGACCGCTGGATCGAGCAGGCGCGAGAGCTCGCCGGATAAGGCGAGCGGCTCGTCATCGACCCGGTACCTGTGACATCCCAATTGGAGGCTGTGACCGGTGGAAGAGGCACTCATCATTCAGATCGGGATCGGCGCGGGTGCCGGCGTTCTTGGCCTTGCCGGCGGATTCCTGCTGGGGCGTCGGCGGCGGCGGCCCGGCCCGGAAAATGCGTCGGACTGGAAGCTCCGGCTGGCCGCGCGTGACCATGACCTCTTCAACGCGATGGATCGCCTGGTCGAGGCTGAGATGGCCTACCAGGCCTCGATGGAGCAGCCAACGGCTACACCCGCAGGCGCCTCCGACAGCGCCGCCCGAATCGAGGCATTGACCGAGGAGCTCGCCGAAGCCGAAGACGAGCTCACCCGCCTGCAGGTGCTGGGAGTCGACCGAACCCCCGCCGGAGGCAACCTGGCGCGCCGACTCGAGACACTCGAATCCGAGCTGGCCACCCTCGAGTCGCTGCGATGCCCCGACCCTTCGGCCCATCGTCGATCCGAAGTGGTGCCGGTCGACGGCATTCAGTCGCCGTCCAACGGCCGATAGCGCTGGCTGCAATGATCAGGGGATGTCCCTCGTCGGGAACCTGCTGATCGCCACGCCGGTCATGGGAGACCCCAACTTCGTCGACACCGTGGTGCTCGTATGCGCCCACGACGAAGCTGGTGCGGTCGGCGTGGTGCTGGATCGACCCACGGGGATCGCCGTCGAAGATCATCTGCCCGACTGGTCGGGCAACGCCGCCGACCCCGCGATGGTCTTCCTCGGGGGACCGGTGCAGGTGGAGGTGGCAATCGTGGTCGCGGAAGGGGATACGACGGTCAGCGGCTGGACGCCGGTGGTGGGGACCGCCGGGCTTATCGACCTGGAAGGGTCAGATCCCGACTCCATCGGTCGGGTGCGGGTCTTCGCCGGCTACTCGGGGTGGGCCGCAGGTCAGCTCGAGAGTGAGATCGCATCCCTCGACTGGATCGTCGTCCCGGCTCATCCCGACGACGCCTTC
This sequence comes from Acidimicrobiia bacterium, assembly GCA_040878325.1. Classification (NCBI taxonomy): domain Bacteria; kingdom Bacillati; phylum Actinomycetota; class Acidimicrobiia; species Acidimicrobiia bacterium. Next base: position 23,444 of record JBBDMM010000012.1, on the reverse strand, counting down.
GCCGCCGACCCCAGCCAGATCCGCGCTAGCGCCCTCCACCGCAAGGGAGGCCTCTTCCCCGCCTACCTCCAATACCCAGAGGACCCCGCCCTCAACTGAGCCTCGGGTCTTGCTACTTGGCTCTTGGGCGGCCTCCGGCCGCCTTGGGCCGACCTTCGGTCGGCCGGCTACCTCTTCCTCCGGTAGAACATCGCCAGCTGGCCGATGGCGGCGAGGAAGCCCCCGGTCACGATCACGGCTCCGGTGACCCCGTCGAAGTCGTCGGCGATTTCGATGGCATGGTCCAGCGACCATTCGCCGGGGCCGAGCAGGGCGACCGCGATCGCCGCTCCAACCAGGACGAACACGTACTCCCAGCCCTCGTCAGGTCGGGCGGTGACCCAGAAACCTGCGAACCGGTGCACGGTCCAGTAGGCCACGAACATCATCGCCACCAGGCCGGCGGCGGCAAATGAGGTGAGGAACCCGGCGAGGAAGCCCAGGCCGATCCCGATCTCGGCGAAGGTCATGAACGCCCACTGGATCCCCGGGCTCTTCAGCCCGATCGACTCCACCCAGCGCATCGTCTTTTCGCGGCTCTTGAAGTGTTTGGCTCCGTGAGCCAGGAACACGACTCCCACGACACCGCGCAGCACGGCCATCGCGGTGTTGAACACCTCCGGTGACATCCAGACCTCCCTTCGCCTGACGGGACGATAGGGGAGCGACCCCCTCGGACGCCATGGGTACAGTCGCCGGATGCAGGACGCCGCCGACCGGGAGCGCCATCAGGCTCTCGCCGAAGCCCCCGAATCCTGGCCCTCGACCCGGAGTGCCCTGCATGGGCGCCTCCTGGCGATCGCCTCCGTGCCCCGGGCGCATGCCGAGCCGCAGCCACACTGGTGGCACATCGGGCTCCGTATGGTGCCCACCGGGCTGACCACTGCGCCGGTGGCTCTGCCCTCGGGCGAGATGCTCACGCTGGGAGCGGATCTGGCGCAACACACGGTCTGGTGGGAGACCATCGGAGGTACCCGCGGCGGGCTCCCCATCGGCTCCGGAACCGCCACCGAGTTCGGTGACCGGCTCCTCGCCGAGATGGTCGGGCTCGGGCTCGCCGACAACTTCGACCGCGAGAAGTTTGCGTCCGACGAATCCATCGAATACGACCCTGCGGCTGCCGGATGGCTGCTGGACACTCTCCAGGCGATTCATCCGGTGTTCGAACGGCATAGGGCGACGCTGGAGGGACAACCCGGCCCGATCCTGCTCTGGTCTCACCACCTCGACATGTCTTTCGAGTGGTTCGGGTCGAGGATGGTCGAGGGCGAGGACGGCGAGCTCGCTCCCGCCCAGCTGAATCTGGGCTACGACCCGGCCGACCAGCCCTACTTCTACTCGAACCCCTGGCCGTTCACCGACCACCTCACCGACACTCCCTTGCCGGGTCACGCCCGGTGGCACACCGATGGGTGGCAAGGCACCGAACTACCGACCGCCCCCCTGGTCGGCGACCCGCAGTGGGCAGATCAGGTGCTGGAGTACGCCGCGGCGGTGCACCGGATAACCCGTCCCTCGCTGATCGCCTGAATCAAGGCCGATACTGCTCGATCGCCTCGGTGATGACGCCGTCGTTGATGTAGAGCCAGACCCCGCAGTCCTCGCCGGGGCATGGCCAGTCCTCGTCCGGTCCCGGCCAATCGGCCATCGGCATCGGCTCGGGCACGAAGTTCCCCGAACTGCTGTCCAGCCAGTACATGGTTGCGCTCGGCCCGATCGGGACCTGGAAGGTCAAAGGGTTCTGGTTCCGGACGTAGTAGTCGTTGTTGACTTCCTCGCCATCCTTAGCGCCCTCGGTGTAGGCGATTTCGCCCCAGAACCAGCAGGCCATGTCGAAGGTGATCACGCTTCCGGTGGTGGCGAGCACATACCCGTACCAGATGCCGTCGGGGATCACGGTGTTGCTGCCCGGGACGCACCCCGAACCGCTGGGACCCTCACTCTGGGCGAGCACCGGCGGCGGGAAGAGGCCGGCGTCCTCGAGCACGTACGGACCCTCCGTGAACGGTGCGGTCGTGGTCACCGGAACTGCGGTGGTGGTCTGGGGCGGAACCGTCGTGGTGGCAGGAGCGGTCGTGGTGGGGGGCGGATGGGTAGTGGTCGCCCCAGGCGGCGAAGTGGTGGTCGAGATCACGGCCTCATCGTCACCGCACGCAGCCACCACCAGCAGAAGCACGAAGGGGAGGACGAGACGCCGGAACATCGATTGACCTCCTGAGTCGGTGTCACGGTATCGCCTCCCGGTGGCACCGGGTCACAGGAAAAGGGCCCTGCTCGTCGCCACGATGCCGTGGAGCCCTCCTCGCTACCCTCGCCGGGTGCCCACCGACACCCTCAATCGTGAACTCGGAGTGGGTGCGGCCGTGCTCCTCGGACTCGGGTCCATCGTCGGTACCGGGGTGTTCGTGGGCACCGGGCTCGCCGCCGAGGCTGCAGGTCCGGCGGTGGTCGTGGCAATTGCCCTCGCCGGCCTGCTGGCGACGTTCAACGGCCTGAGCAGCGCCCAGTTGGCGGCCTCACACCCGACCAGTGGCGGCACCTACGAGTACGGCTACCGCTATCTCTCGCCGGCCCTGGGCTTCACCGCCGGCTGGATGTTCCTCGCCGCCAAGTCGGCATCGGCCGCAGCAGCGGCCCTGGGATTCGCCGGATACCTGAACCGGCTGACCGGCATCGGCGACGGGGGGCCGGTGGTGGCGGTGACGACCGTGCTGGTCGTAACCGGCTTGGTCACTCTCGGAGTGCGCCGGTCGGCGTTGGCGAATGCGGTGATCGTGGCGGTGACCCTCTTCGGATTGGGTTGGTTCACCATCGCCGGGGCCATGGAGTTCGACTTGGACAACTTCTCGCCCTTCATGAGTGGGGGAGCGGCCGGCGTTCTGGAGGCCACCGCGCTGATGTTCGTGGCGTACACCGGGTACGGCCGCATCGCCACCCTCGGTGAGGAGGTGCGTGATCCTTCCCGGACCATTCCGCGGGCGATCATCATTGCGCTGATCGCCACCGTGCTCCTCTACGGGGCGGTCACCACCGTCGGGGTCGGTGCGGCCGGCGCAGACAGCCTGGCCGATGCCACCGGAGGAACCGCCGCCCCGCTCGAGGTGGTCGCCCGGGGCTTTGGTGCCCCCGGAAGCGCCCGGATAGTCGGGGTGGCGGCGATCACCGCCATGCTCGCGGTGCTCCTCAACCTGGTTCTGGGCCTGTCCCGGGTGGCCCTGGCGATGGGCCGGCGCCGTGACCTCCCCGGGGCCGTGGCCCGCATCGATTCCACCGGAAGGACCCCGATAGTGGCGGTGCCCCTGGTGGGGGTGATCATCGCCCTGCTTGCCGGGTTCGGTACGGTCCGAAGCACCTGGGCCTTCAGCGCGTTCACGGTGCTCGTCTACTACGCGATCACCAACCTGGCCGCCATCCGCCTGCCCGCAGAGTCCCGCCGCTACCCGGTGGCGGTGCCCTGGCTGGGCCTGGGCGGGTGCCTTGGCCTCGCCTTCTGGGTCGACACCGTCGCCTGGATGGCGGGGCTGGCGGTGATCGTGATCGGGCTCGTCTGGCATGCCGTCGCCCGCCGATTGAGCAAGAATCCCCGATCATGAGCGCCGTTGTCGTGACCAAAGCACTGCGGCGGGAGTTCCGCGCCCGCCGATCCAAGTCGGGCCCGGTGATGGCGCTCGACGGAATCGACCTGAAGGTGGAGAAGGGCGAGATCCACGGCCTGCTCGGACCGAATGGCGCCGGCAAGACCACTCTGGTGAAGATCCTCACCACCATCCTGATCCCGACCGATGGCACCGCCACGGTCCTCGGCTTCGACGTCGTCGATCAGGTGGAGCAGGTGCGCCGGCGGATCGGCCTGGTGTTCGGCGGCGACCGGGGCCTCTACACCCGGCTCACCGCCCGTCAGAACCTCGACTACTGGGCCGCCCTCTACGACGTGCCGACGACCACCGCTCGCACCCGGATCGGCTCGTTGCTGGAGCGGGTCGGGCTCGCCGAGCGCGCTGACGATCGGGTGGAGGAGTTCTCCCGGGGGATGCGGCAGCGCCTCCACCTGGCGCGCGGGCTGGTGGGCGACCCGGAGGTGCTCTTCCTCGACGAGCCCACGGTGGGCCTCGACCCGATGGCCTCGCTGCGGTTTCGGGAGCTGGTGGGGGAGATCCGGGCGGAGGGCAAGACGGTGTTTCTCACCACCCACGACATGGCCGAAGCGGAGGCGGTGTGCGACCGGGTGTCACTGATCGACCGGGGGAAGCTCCTCACCACCGAACGGCCCGCCGTGCTCGGCCGCTGGCTCAACCGGTTCGAATGGGTTGAGGTCCATGAGCTGCCCGCCGGACTCGTCGACCGGTTCCGGACCACGAACGGGGTCGCCTCGGTGGAGACCCGGGCGGACGGCTGGACCCGGATTCAACCCGAAGCCGACGGCGTCGCCCACGCCGTCCTGGAGGTGGTGGTGGGCGCCGGAATCACCTCGGTGCGCACCGGTTCGCCCTCGCTCGAGGAGGTCTACCTCCATGTGATGGGGGGAAGAGGGATGGAGCTGTGAGAGCGGCGATCGCCGCCTTTCGGATGCAGTTGGGCCTGGCGTTCCGCACCCCTAACTTCTGGATGGCCCAGCTGACCACCCCGGCCCAGACCATCCTCTTCCTCTCGGTGGTGAACGCCTTCGACCGCCCCGACCTGGTCGCCTACGCCATCATCGCCCCGACGCTCATCACCATGTGGAACACCGGGGTGTGGACCGGCGGCTCGGTGGTGCGCGACGATCGGTGGCAAGGGCGCCTCGAGCTCCACGCCGCCGCCCCCACCCCATACGGGATCGTGGTGCCCGCCCGGGTGGCGGCGGTGATGACTCTGGCCCTGAGCGTGATCCCGATCGCTCTGGCCACCGCCTGGCTCACCTACGGGATTCAGATCGATGTGCAGCACCCGTGGCTGCTGGCGGTGACGATGGTCCTCATCGTGGTCGGCACCACCGGCACCGCGGCGATCATCACCTCTATGACGATCCTCAGCCGGGCGGCCAACACCCTGCAGAGCTCGGCGTCATATCCGTTCCTGCTGCTGGGCGGGGTCTTCGTGCCACTGGCGCTGCTCCCGGTGTGGGTGCAACCGCTGGGCCGGGCGGTGTTCCTGTCGTGGGGGAGCGACCTGGTCCGCGACGGGATCACCCAACCGACGATCGAGGGAGTCCCCGGCCGGCTGGTGATCCTCGCCGGACTGGGACTCGCCGGCTTCGTGGTGGCGAATCGGCTGATCCGGGTGGTGATGCGCCGGGTGCGGATCACCGGGGAGATCTCGGTCCAATGAGCGCACTCCGCGTCACCGCTCATGCCGCCCTGGTGGGGTTCGAGGACACCAAAGCCCAGTACACCTGGGCGTCGTGGATGTTCGGCTGGATGGTGCGGGCCACCGCCCAGGTGCTCTTCTTCGCAGCGATGGGCCTGCTGCTCGACAGCCCCGCGCTGATCATGTTCGCCTTCATCGGCAACGTGGCGGCGATGCCGGCGCTCCACGGGATGGCGGTCGGCCCCGACACCGCCTGGGAACGCGGCCTGGGGACCCTCCCGTTGCTGGTGGCGGCGCCCCGGTCGATGCTGCCGGTGTTCGCCGGAAGGTCGTCGTTCTACATCGCCCAGGGAGTGGGGGAGGGGACGCTGATCTTCGCCCTGCTCGCACCGTTCCTCGGATTCGACGGCCAGTGGTGGTGGCTGCCACCCGCGTTGCTGGTGGTCTCCCTGGGCTCGTACGGGCTCGGCCTCTTCCTGGCGGCGTGTGCCATCCGTCGCCCCCGCATCGGCAACATCCTGTTCAACATCGTCTTCTGGGGAATCGTCGCCATCGGCGGTGTCAACGTGCCCAGCGAGGTGTTCCCGCAGTGGGTGCAGACCCTGGCCGACTTCCTTCCCCTCCACCACGGCCTGCTCGGGGTGCGCTCTGTGCTCGAGAGCGGCCCGTCAGTGGAGGCAATGCGCCAGTTCGGCCTCGAGTTGGCGATCGGCGCAGGATGGTTCCTGGCCGCCCTGGTGGCATTCAAGACCTTCGCCGAATCCGGCCGCCGAGACGGCACGATCGACCTGGTGGAGTAGCGGCGAAGTCAGGGGTGCCGAAGTGCCTCTTACCTCGCCAGCGGTCTATCTCCTGAAGGCGCGCTGTCAGTCAGTCCAGGCCAGCCGGGCCTGGTGGGTGGTGGTGTCGTAGGCGAACCACATGTCGTCGTCGGAGTCGTCGTCCACAAAGATCTTCAACTCCAGTTGTCGTCCGGCGGCGACTGTGTAGTTCACGTCCGACAGGACGATCGTGTCCTCGCTCCACCCTGAAGCGTCGTTCCACTGGCCCCGGTCCAGGGAACCCGAGACGATGGTCGTGCAGGAGTTGCCCGTGCAGTCCCGCAGGAATACCTGGATGTGCCCGCGCTTGTCAGTCGTGAAGTCCTTCATGGCCGAGAAGAGCGTCACCTCGACGTTGCCCGCCAGCACCAGCCCTCCCGGCGGAACCGTATACCGCCAGTTCTGGAAGTTCCCGCCGGGGAAGCTGTAGCGGTCTTCGCTCCCGCCCTTCTTGATCAATAGCCCGGGTAAGTCGTCCCGGTCGGCGTCGTAGTTGTGCAGGGTGGTGGCAGTGGGCGACGTGCTGTCCATGGGCAGCCGCTGCTCAGCGTCGGTACTCCCGATGGGCGGCGTCGGGTCGTGATGCAGGTACAGGGTCATCCGACCCGAGGAGGCGATGGTCGTGTCCGCCACGTTCGGCACGGTCGAGACCCCCGGATCGGGGGCGCCGGTGGTCGCCACCGCACCCTGTTCCGGGACCAGTGCCCCTTCGCCCCCGGGTTTGTCAGCGCGCACCGCGAGGAAGATCCCGATGAGCACTAGCGCCGCGGCGGCGATCATCCCGACGGTGCGGGCGTTGGTGCGCTTGAAGGTACGCGGCGCAGCACCCACCACCGCTCGGTGGGCTGGCGGCGGAGGATCGTGCGATTCCTGAGCCTCGGTCGGCATGGAGGGGAGGCCGAGCACCGGCGACATCGCCTCAGTGGGTGCCTCGTTGAGGAGAGCAGCCTGGGGTGTCTCGCCGGCTCGCAGCCGGTCGAGGTCCTCCACCATCTCGGCGGCGCTCTGGTAGCGGTCGGCGGGGGCCTTAGCCATCGCCTTGAGGACGATGGCCTCGAGCCCCGGCGGGACGTCCGGCTTGAGCCGCGAGGGTCGTTCGGGGAGCCGCTGTATGTGCTGGATGGCGGTGGCGAGGGGGGTCTCGCCGGAGAAAGGGGGTGAACCGGTGACCAGCTCGTACAGGACGACGCCCAGTGAGTAGACGTCGCTGCGAAGATCTGCCGGATGTCCCTGGGCCTGCTCGGGAGAGAAGTAGGCGGCGGTGCCGATGACCGCTCCGGCCTGGGTCAGCTGGTCGGAGTCATCCAGGGCCCGGGCGATGCCGAAATCGGCCACCTTGACCGCACCCTCGGGGGTGAGCAGCACATTGGCCGGCTTGATGTCACGGTGCACCAGCCCCTGGTTGTGGGCCACCGACAACGCCATGCCGACGGCAGATCCGATCTCGGCCACGCGTTGCGACGCGAGGGCGCCTTCGCTACCAATGACGGTGCGCAAGTCCCGGCCCTCGACGAATTCCATGACCATGAAGTAGGTGTCACCGTCCTGACCCCAGTCGTGGACAGCGACGATGTTGGGGTGGGACAGGGCAGCAGCGGCTTGCGCCTCGCGCCGAAAACGTTCCACAAACCCCGGATCCTCGGCGAACTGCCGATGCAGGATCTTGACCGCGACCCGGCGTTCCAGGACGCGGTCCTCGGCAATCCACACGTCGGCCATCCCGCCACGAGCGAGATGAGAGATGAGGGCGTAACGATCCGAGAGGATACGCGGCGCTTCCACTGATAGATAGGGTAGGCAACGCCCTGCCCAAGACGGCCGAGGACCCGTCGGTTGTCATGGCGACGGCGACCCAGGGCCGTCGTCGGGCCCAAGGGATGGCACGACCCTCGCCACGGGCGTTCCGATGGCAAACTCCTGACTGATGAGTGTCCGAACTCCCATTGTCTTGATCCTCGCCGCCGGACTGCTGCTCGTGGCGTGCGGCCGCGGGCATGCGGACCAGCTCATGGGGCGGCCGGAACCTGCTGAGCCCACCACTGATCCCGTCGTACTGGCAATGGATGTTGGCGAGACAACGTTTGAACTGCACGACGAAGGAGGTGGCTGTCTGGCGGTCGCCATCCACCAGGCTGGCCTCCAAAGCACGGTCGAGCGGAGTTGCTTCGACGGGGAGAGGGTCCTGGCTGCGACGACCGAGTGCGGGTGGCTGGCTCGGCCCCCGACTGAGCAGAACCCGGGATGCGATTTGAGGCTTACGAGGGTCTTGTTCGGCCAGGTTCGCGAACCGGCGATTCGTCATGTGTGCGTCGGGACGATCGAGGAGCAGGGGGAGGACTCCACAGCCGTTTCGGCGAGGTTTGTTCCCGTCGATCCGTCGGGCTTCATCCTTAGCGCGGCGCTCCCCAACGAGGTGGCGGTGCCGCACGTGTTCACCAGTGGCGGGCTTCGATACGGTCAGGCGCCGCTCGACGAGCCTTCGGGGGCTATCTACCGGCTGTGCGAGGCCGAAGCGCCATGGGGGACGCCCGAGGCCGAGTATCAAGTCACGCTACGGGTTGAGATGGACGCGGGCCTACGTCGCGACGACGTCACCGTGATCGTCGACGCCGGACTGGGGGATCTCGGAATCAGCGGGAGCGCAGCCGTGGAGGGCGAACTCATATCGGTGCCGATGCGGGTCCCCGCATCGAGTCCAGGGCTCGAGATCGGGATCGAGACGGGGGGTGAAGAGAAGGCGAGGTACGAACTCCACTGGCCCGAGGCGTTCCAAGAGATCCTGGAGGCCATCCGGAGATGTGATGGCCCGATCGATGGCCCGACCTCCCTCCGCCTGTCCATCGAACAGGGTGCCCTCACCGGCGTCGAGGACGCGATCCAACTGACCCCTTTCAGTTCGCTCTGCGACCCCTGACCAATTCACACGTCGGCACATCGGCGAATCGGTAGCGCCCGGCGGGGGCTCCGAACTGGAGTTTCCTAGGATCGCCGGGATGAACGATCCCGTCGACGACCAGATCGCTGCGGCTGTCGAAGCGGTGCGCGCGTCCATCCCGGTTGCCGACAATCTCGGGATCTACCTCTACGGCTCGGCGGTGGCCGGCGGTCTGAAGCCCGACAGCGACCTCGACCTACTGGTCGTGACAAGCCGACGGCTCACTCGGGACGAGAAGCGCGGCTTGATCGATCGCCTGATGCCGATATCGGGGCGCGCAACACGTTCGCCCGATTGGCGGCCACTCGAGGTGACGGTCGTAGCGCAAAGCGATATCCGGCCGTGGAAGTACCCACCACTCATGGATCTTCAATACGGTGAATGGTTGCGCGAACGATTCCTTGCGGACGATGTGAGTCTCGCTCCGTCGGCATCTCCCGACCTCGCGGTCGTGGTGACCATGGTGCGTGAATCGGGGAGGGCAATCGAGGGTCCGCCTCCCCGAGAACTCCTCGATCCGGTGCCCAGTGGCGATCTCATCAGGGCTATGACCGATGAGTTGCCTGCACTCCTCGACGACCTGGAGCAGGACACCAGGAACGTCACTCTCACGTTTGCGCGCGTCTGGGTAACGACGGTGACTGGTCGCATCATGTCGAAGACCGACGCGGCTGAATGGGCGATCGGCCGACTTGCGCCCGAGGTGAGCGAGCCACTCGCCCGGGCCCGTGACCTGTACGTCGGGGGCGGGTTAGGTAGCTGGGATGACCGTCAGGCAGCCAGGAGGACCGTCACCGCGATGCGGTACGAGATCGATCGCCTCGTTGGCGAACACCGGTAGACGTCCCAACGCGGAGCGCTCCTCGACCTCGGTACACAGAGTCGGACACTCAACAGTTTCGCGCCTAGGGTCCAACCTCCTGATCTTCGGGAAGGGGAGTGAGGCTGGTGGACGAGAGCATTCGGGATTCGATAGCCGCTGCAAGCGAGTACCTATCTGCCCATCCCGATGAGGCCCGGTACACGGACAGTGTTGCGAGGGCAGTCGCCGACGGCCTCCGTACCACCGTGACTGGTGCCGCTGGGGAAACATTGGTCACCGACATGCCCCGAAGCGTTGGAGGTGGAGACGCCGCCCCATCTCCGGGGTGGATGCTCAGGGCCGCGATCTCTAGTTGTGTGGCAACTCTCATCGCGATGCGGGCAGCGGTGAAGGAGATCGACCTCTCGACGTTGGAAGTGACCGTGGACTCGGAGTCGGACGATCGCGGCATTCTCGGACTCGAGGACGCCGTGCCGGCGGGCCCGTTGAGCGTTCGCGTCCATGTGCGGATCTCGTCCGTGGGCACCTCGCCGGAGGAACTCGACGGGATCGTCAAGTGGGCGTTTCTCCACTGCCCCGTATCGGACGCCGTGCAGCGAGCCGTTCCCATGACCCTCGAGATCGGGCTCGATTAGGCGAATCGGACTGATCCCTTCTGGTTCCCTAGCCGACCCCTGACAAACGCAGACGCCGAATCAGAGCCAAACCCGTATCCTCATCCCATGCCTGAACCCATCGCAGAATTCTTCCGCCAGAACCAGTGGGCCAACACGACGCTCATCGACGCATGTCGCGGACTCCCGGACGAGCACCTCGATGCCACCGTCGAGGGGGTCTACGGCTCGATCCGGTCGACGCTGCAGCACATCGTCTCGTCAGAGACCAGCTACGCCAACCGGCTGGCGCCGGATTCGGTCGACAAGCTCAAATGGGACGACCCATGGCCGGGATTCGACCGCCTCGCCGAACTGGCACAGGCGACCGGCGCCACCTTCGTCGGGGTCGCCGGGTCGGTCAGCGACGACCCCATCCGGGTGGGCACCCAGCAGCAGTACGACGTCGAGCCGGTGGTCATCCTCGCCCAGATGTTCAACCACGGCACCGAGCACCGCAGCCAGGTGGCCACGATCCTCACCACCCTGGGCATCGAGCCGCCCGAGATGTCCGGGTGGGAGTGGGGTCGCGCCGCCGGGAAGATGAAAAAGGTCTGACCCTTTAGCGCCATTTGTGTCGCTGATGGTTGACACAATGGAAGAGTGCGCAGCGTGGCCACCATCCTTCATGCCGACCTCGACTCCTTCTACGCCTCGGTCGAGGTGCGGGACGACCCGACACTGAAGGGGAAGCCGGTGGCGGTAGGCGGGGGAGTGATCCTCGCCGCCACCTACGAGGCGAAGCGGCAGGGGGTTTCCACCCCGATCGGCGGAGTCGAGGCGAAACGGCGGTGCCCCGGCCTGATCGTGGTCCCGCCCCGCTTCGAGGCCTACGTCGAGGCAAGCAAGGCAGTGCGGGAGATCTTCGACGCGTTCACCCCGCTGGTCGAGCCGATCTCGATCGACGAGGCGTTCCTCGACGTCGCCGGCAGCGTCCACCTGTTCGGCCCGCCCGACGAGATCGGACGCCAACTCCGCGCCCGGGTGCGTGCCGAAGTCAGCCTGCCCATATCGGTGGGAGTGGCCACCACCAAGCACCTGGCCAAGATCGCCAGCCGGGTGGCCAAGCCCGACGGCTTGGTGGTGGTGCCCGCCGGCGATGAGGAGCGATTCCTCGACCCGCTGCCGGTCGCGATGATCTGGGGGGTCGGCCCGGTGGGGGAGGAGCGTCTCGCCCGCTACGGGGTCCGCACCATCGGAGAGCTGCGGGCCATGCCGCGAGGCTCCGTGATCGAGTGGTTCGGGGAGGCGTGGGGCGACGACCTGTGGCGCCGCTCCCGCAACGACGACGGCCGTCGGGTCGAGACCGACCGCCAGGCCGGGTCGGTGGGGGCACAGAGCGCCGGGGACTCCACCGAGCCCGACCGGCGGCACACCACCCTGCTGGCGCTCGCCGACCGGGTCGGCGCCCGCCTGCGCCGCAAGCAAACGGCCGGGAGGCGGGTGACGGTGCGGGTGCGCCTCGACGACATGACCGCTCTCACCCGGGCGAGGGTCCTCCCCGGTCCGATCGCCGAGACCTCCGCCATATTCCACTGTGCGGTGGAACTGGTCGACACGCTGATCGCCGAGCGGGCCCCGTCACGTCGGATCACCCTGGTGGGACTCTCCGTCTCGCACCTCGAGGAGGCGCCCCACCTCCAGCTCGTGCTTCCGCTGGGAGAGGAGCAAGTCACCACCTCGGGATCCACTGCCCACCTCCGCGCCCGGGACCTCGACGCGGCGATCGACCGCGCCCGGGAGCGCTTCGGCCGGCCGGCGGTCACCCGGGGATCGCTACTCAAGGACTCGCCGGAGGAGCGGTCGCCTACCGATGCGATGGGGGAGTAGGCGGGACCAGTCCCCAGTCACCAGCCTCCAGCAGGAAGGCCTCCCGCCTCCCGACCTCCCGACCTCCCGACCGCTCGCCCTCCGCTTCGGGCGTGGCCGAGTGCGAACATCAGCGTCTGGGGCCAGAATCCTGGACTACCCAGCACCCATGAGGGGGGACATGATGAGTACAAGCATCCGCTACATCGTCGATGACGTCGACGAGGCGATCGAGTTCTACCGGGATCGACTCGGCTTCGCAGTGACCATGCATCCCGCCCCCGGGTTCGCAGCCCTCCGTCGTGACGACTTGGTCCTGCTTCTCAACGCCCCCGGAGCCGGCGGAGCCGGCACAGCTGGCGGCAAACCCGCTCCGGGCGGCTGGAACCGCTTCCAGATCCAGACGGCCGATCTCGACGGCCTGGTGTCCATGTTGCGCGACCAGGGCGTGACATTTCGCGGGGACCTCGTGGTGGGGGGCGGTGGTCGCCAGATCCTGGTGGAGGACCCGGCCGGGAACGTGATCGAGCTCTTCGAGCCGGGCAACTGAGGCGGCCGTGGCGCACGACGACTTGGCCTCCGTGATACTTCGGAGATGATCGAGGGTCTCCACCATGTTCAGTTGGCGATGCCGGCCGGTGGGGAGGCTGAGGCCGTTGCGTTCTATGAAGGGGTTCTGGGGATCCCGCAGGTGCCGAAGCCGGCGAACCTGGCAGGGCGGGGCGGGTGCTGGTTCGAGACGGCCACGGTGAGGATTCACCTCGGAGTGGAACCGGACTTCAGGCCAGCCAAGAAGGCCCACCCTGCCTTCGTGGTAAGCGACCTAGCCCGGGTACGCAGGCATCTCGCCGATAATGGCGTCGACACGGTGGAGGACCAGCCGCTTCCGGGATTCGACCGCTTCTATGCATACGACCCCTTCGGGAACCGCCTCGAGTTCCTCTCTCCCGGGGGATAGGGGCAGGCCGACCCGTTGTGGGACTCAATCCGAGTATTCAGCCCAACTTTACATAACGTGGATTATGGGCGTGGGTTGATTGTCCTGCTGGTGACTGGAGACCGGTGACTGCATCAGGCGGCGGTGTTGGCCACGAATGACAGGGCCTCATCGGCGAACCCGTCCCAGCGAACCGGATCGTCGATACCCACCCAGTCCCCGTGTATCCGGCCACCAGGGGCGACCTCGTGCCCCACGCCGGCGACGACCAGTGACGCCACCCGCTGCTCTGGCAGCTTGACGACCAGCGAGCCATCCTCCGGATCGAACCCGGCGAAGAACGCCCCCTGAACGGCGAGCCCGGGCAGACCTTCGGTGGTGGTAGTCGACACCCTCGGGTCGACGTTGCGCAGGCGGAGAACGATCGCCTCGTAGATGTGGTGGCGGTTCCGTGTCATCCAACGGCTCCATACCCTCGGCGCGTCTCCGACAATCCAATTACGTCACTGTGACGCAATAGGCGCATGCCCGTACCCGGAAACCTACCCCTCCAAGAGGGCGGATGGATCCAACAGGGCAGACGGTTCGAGAGTCGCCCCCCGTAATGTCGCCGCGGCGGCGTAGAGGTGGGTGAACGCCGCTCGGTGATCGCCCTCCACCCGGAGGTCACGCTCGACGTCGGTCAGCGCCGACTCGAGGATGTAGATCCGATCGTTGAGCGCCCGCAGGGCGTCGGCGGAGACCAGGGCCTCCCCCCGGTCGAGCCCCATCCGCTCGGCGAGCAGGCGGGCTTCGTAGGCCCGCTGACGATGGCTGCGCCGGCAGTACTTGCGCGGTCGCCCCTGCTCCCCCTGGGCCATCCCCCGCCCGCACCACGAACAGTGAGTGATATTCGTCACAGTGACGTATTATACGCCCCCAGTCCCCCCGGAGTCAGGGAATGCCGGGCCTTCGTCTACGGTTGGCTCTCGGGATCCGAGAAAGGCGTGCTCGATGGCGACGATTGAACTGACCAAGGACAACTTCGAGTCGACGATTGCCGGCACCGACACCGTGATCGTCGACTTCTGGGCCGCGTGGTGCGGCCCGTGCCGGCAATTCGCCCCCACCTTCGAGAAGGCGTCGACCGAGCACTCCGACATCGTCTTCGGCAAGGTCGACACCGAGGCCCAGGCCGAGCTCGCCGAGTTCTTCAACATCCGCTCGATCCCGACGCTGATGGTGTTCCGCGAGAACGTCGTCCTCCACAGCCAGGCAGGCGCCCTGCCCGAGCATGTCCTCGAGGATCTCATCACCAATGTGCGCGAGGTCGACATGGTCGACGTCCATCGCCAGATCGCCGAGCAGCACGCCGGCCACGAGGACCAGTCCGAGACCGGTTGATCATCGGCCGAGCCGGGCCACCAGCTCGGATCGCCGTGCCTCACATTCATTCCGGGCCCAGCAACCCTCCAGGTGATCGTTGACCATCCCGGCGGCCTGCATGAACGCGTGCATCGTCGTCGGCCCGACGAATGACCAACCCCGTCGCTTCAGGTCCTTGCTAAGCGCCGTCGACGCCGGTGTCACCGCGGCGAGATCTTCGAAGCTCCGCGGTGACTTCGGCGGCGCCTTAGGGGTGAATCCCCAGAGGTAGGTCGCCAGGGAGCCATACTCCTCGATCGTCTCGATCGCACGTGCCGCATTGTTGATGGCCGACGCGATTTTCCCCCGATGCCGGATGATCGCCGCATTCCCCACGAGTCGTTCGACCTCGGCAGCACCGAACGCCGCCACGACGACGGGATCGAACCGGTCGAACGCCTCTCGGAAGGCCTCTCGCTTGCGCAGAACGGTGATCCAGGAGAGGCCGGCCTGGAATCCCTCGAGAACGATCTTCTCGTAGAGGACGACATCGTCCTCCCATCCCCTCCCCCACTCCATATCGTGGTACTGCTCGTACAGCTCGTCACCGAGCGGCCACCGACATTTGGGGCGGCCGTCGGCGGCCACGACGACGTCGCTCAATCGGCCTCGAGATCGAGTGCGGCCGAGTTGATGCAGTACCGCAGCCCACCGGGTCCAGGACCGTCGGGGAACACATGACCGAGGTGGCCGCC
Source organism: Acidimicrobiia bacterium (assembly GCA_040878325.1). NCBI lineage: Bacteria > Bacillati > Actinomycetota > Acidimicrobiia > Acidimicrobiia bacterium. The sequence continues at coordinate 8,042 of JBBDMM010000012.1, read as the reverse complement.
GCACCGGGCACAGCGCACCTCCGTGCGAACCATTCCGTGAGCGCGGTCCTCGTGGGTCGTGACTGCATCAGATTCGGCCGGATCGACGAACGACGGCCACCCGCTCCCGCTATCGAACTTGGCATCGGAGCGGAACAGCACCGATCCGCACCCGGCGCACTTGTAGGTGCCCGGGTCATGGCTGTCCCAATACGCCCCACTGAAGGGCGGCTCAGTGCCGGCTTCTCGCAAGATGTGGAACTGCTCCGGCGCGAGGCGCATGCGCCACTGGTCGTCGGTGGTGGGAAGGTCTTTCATGGCTTCTGTGTTCCTCTCGGTAGTCACGCGAAGGGGATCCAATGGTTGCCGTTTCGATAGTCGGAGATGGACCCGGCGGCCTCAGTGCCGCCCTCTTCCTCGCCAAGAACGGTCAACAGGTGACCGTGTTCGGTGACGATTCCTCCGCCATGCAATACGCATACCTCCACAACTACCTCGGTATTCCCGAAATCTCAGGCACCGACCTGCAGCGGATCGCCCGCGGGCAGGCAGAAGCCTACGGGGCGACCATGGATGCGCGCCGGGTGGCGTCCGTAGCCGCGGCACCCGACGGGATCACCCTCACCACCGACGACGGGGAGACCCATCGCTCCTCGTACCTGATCCTCAGCGAAGGGAAGAACCCTGAGCTCGCCAAGGCGCTGGGCCTCGAGTTCGACGGGGCCGCGATCGTGATCGACCGGGACCAACGAACGTCGCTCGACCGGGTCTACGCGGTGGGCCGCGCCACGAGGCCCACCCGCAGCCAGGCCATCATCTCCGCCGGCGCCGGGGCAGCCGCCGCCCTCGACATCCTCGCGCGCGAGGCGGGCACGGACGTTCAGGACTGGGACAGACCGCCGCAGGAATGAGCCCCCGCTACAGCCCCAGCCCCGGCCAGACGTCGGTCTTCTCTGGCTGGGGCTGTGGCCGGAGCCGGAGCCGGAGCCGCCGAAGCGAAGCGAGGCCCGTCAGTACATCACCGTACGCGTCAGATGGTGCGGCCAGGTGGTGGCGTGATAGGCACTCCACAGTCGGTAGTCGATCTGGGGGATCACCAGGCGCCGGCCCTCCCCGCGACGCTGGTTGATCGCTTCGGTGAGCAGGGCGGTGGCGTAGACCGTGTGAGCGCGAATCTCGATCTCCTCGTCGGAGTCGCGCGGGATCAGGTCGCCCTCCAGAATGCGGCGCTCGAGATCCTCGGAGTACTCGAGAATGCCCATCACCCGCAGCCCCACCGGAACGATGTAATCGGCGAAGGCCGTCATGTTGTCGAGATCCCCCAGACTGAAGCCTTTGCCGGGCCCGACGGCGAGATGCAGGGACCAGAGAGCGAGTTGGGCCAGTTTGTATATCACCACTTCGCGGCCCTTGTAGGCGCTTACGTCGTCGAAGCGGGGGAACTCCGCAATCAGGCGCTCCAGCACCCCATCACCTTCGGCATACATGACCTGCGGGCACGACTGGATGAACCGGTGGAACCGGCCCCCGTGATTGGCCACGAGCCTCGCCCCCACCTCGTTGAGGATCTCGACCCGTTCTTCGAGCATCGGCATTTCGATGTTTCCCCGGAAGATCTGGGCTAGGTCAGCGCGGCGCACGCTCGCCTGGTAGTCCCCCTCCAACATCGGCACCCCGGCGGCCAGGGCCTGATGGATGCTGGCGAACATCGCCTCGCTGTCCGACCAGTGGCGGCCCTGGTAGTCGACCTCGTACTTGGTGCTCGTGTCGAAGTCAGTGAAGGCGAAGTCCAGCGACGCCTTCAGCATCGTGGCGTCGATCAAGTCGTTGGTGTCGTCGCCCCAATCGAAGGGGCCGGCGGGTCCGCCGCTCGGCGGCTCGAATGTTGTTTCGAAAGCCATCCAGTCGGCGACCGTCTCGATGGCAGCCGAAGAGGTGCGGACATGTTCCGTCTCTCCCACTACCTCGGCGACCGACGCGAGCACCGGGCGCTCCCATGCAGGCAGTGTTCGGGGAATCATCGACAAACCTCCGTCGGCGAGCGCATGCCAGACTATCCAGCCGCGAGATGACCGATTCCCCAATACGCATCGCAGTCGTCGGGTCGACCATGATCGACCTGGTCGCCTACGCGCCTCGCATACCGGGCCCTGGTGAAACCATCGTCGGTGATCGCTTCCAGATGGGATTCGGGGGCAAAGGGGCAAATCAGGCCGTGATGGCCCGCAACTTCGGCGCCGAAGTGTGGATGGTGAACTGCGTCGGCGACGACGCCTACGGAACCATGGCGCGCGACAACTTGGCGAAGCGCGGCGTCGACACCACGTTTGTCCATCAGGTGCCGGGCTCGAGTGGCGTCGCCCCCATCTGGGTGGAACCGGACGGCACCAATCGCATCATCATCGTGCCTGGAGCAAATCATGCCCTCACCGCGGAGCAGGCGGTGGAAGCGGTCGAGGCGATCCGACCGAACGTGGTTATCGGCCAGTTCGAGATTCCCCAGGAAGTCACTGCGGCCGCATTCGCCGCGGCACGAGCCGGCGGGGCGACCACGATTCTCAACCCGGCCCCGGCCGCGCCGATCGACCCGGCACTTCTCGAGGCGTGTGACTGGGTGGCGCCGAACGAGGTCGAGTTCGCGCTGATGTTCGATCGTGCCGAGAGCGATCAGAGCCTCCTCGAGGTGGCCACCACCCTCGGATGTCGCCTCGTCGTGACCCTGGGAGCAGCCGGATGCGCCCTGGTCGAAGACGGACGGGTCTATCGGATCGCGGCGCCAGAGGTCGTCGCAATCGACACGACCGGAGCCGGTGACGCCTTTGTCGGCACGTTCGCCTTCGGGCTCGGTATTGGGCTGGACGACCATGCCGCCGCATTGCTCGCCAACCGGAGTGCCGCCGCCAGCGTCACCCGGCCCGGCACTCAGACCTCCTTCCCTTCGGCGGATGAAGCCAGGCGACTGCTCGAAGCGCTACCCGGCTGACCCGCCCGGCAGCAGGAAGGTTGCGGTGGTGGACCACCATCCCTCCGTCAGGGTGATCAACTCCACCCGATCGGCCACCGATTCGATCGGCAGTTGTTTCCTCCACCGCCCGAACCGCCTCGTCGAGCCCTGGTCCCTGGTGGCCGATGGTGACATGAGGCGTGGGAGCCGCGTGGACTCCTTCGTAGGGAGGATGATCCGGAAAGGCGGCCCACATCGCCGTGAGGACGCGGCGAAAGGTCACATCGGGCTCGGGGGCCAGATAGGCCACCTCGTCCCCAAACCACCTGACCTCGGCAAGTCGGCAAACGAAAGCGGGGAACGGCGCCAGCACCCTCGTGACGGTCGCCTCCACCTCCCCATCGATCTCCGCCCGGGGAACGAATGGAAACAGCACCGTGACGTGGGCCAGCACGCCGGCGGCTGCTGCCGAGTCGTGGAGCACCCGCCACCTGTGGATAACTGGATCTGCTGCAGGGATCGGCACGATGAGGGCCGAGTCACCCTCGAAGGTCACCCTTCACCCAGTCTCGAGGCCTCCTCCGAACTCTCTATCTCGGCTTGACCCCCGCCCTCGACTCGAACTGGAGCCCTGACGATCAGATGCTCGAGGAGATGACGGCTAGAGCCGGCGATCTCGCCGATCGCTCGCTCAAAGACCTCTTCGTTGTCCTTCGAGGGCGTGCGAAAGCCGCTGATCTTCCTCACGAATTGCCGGGCCGCGGCCGTGAGCTCGTCCTCGGTCACTCCCTCCGGCTTTCGCAGTTGCACGATGCTCCTACACATGTCCCCTCCCTATCTCGGTCCCCTGCCAAGCCCTGGACCCCATCATGTTCGGCCACCCGATCGCCAGTAGACCCCGTCTTCTCTGGTCAGGAACCCCTCATCCACTAGATAGCGCCGCAGTGCCGCAAAGTCGGATGGAAGAGCTGCAACATGAAGCTGACCTGGCGCTCGGGGTACTTGGCCCCGGGTTCGAACTCCTGGGAGAGCCGCTCCAGTACGACCAGCCGCTTTGCTCGCTTCTCCGGAATTCGCGACAGACGACTACCCGAGAAGAAGGTCTGCAGAGTCTTGACTTCGTCGGCGGACCAGGAGCCCTCCACCACCTCAGGCGAGGCCTCGGCGAGCCTGGGGGCGGCCGCGGCGATCTCCCACAGTGCCTCTTCGATCAAGACACCGTCGACCATCAACCCGGCGGCCTCGAGGCTGGCCAGCTCTTTCAGTACCCGACGCTGGTCGACCCCGAGCGCCTTGGCCAGCCCGGCGACGTCGATGGGGCCGATGGCCGCATGACCGAGGATGGCCAGGCGGACCCGATCGACCACCAGGCGCAGGAAATCAGGGGTATCGAGCACGATCACAAGGGTACCGCGGGCATCGATCTCACCGATTTCGCCCCCATTTCTCCCGACGATCAGCCTTCCTCGTTCGGGTCGCGAATGCAGACCTGGTCTGCGATCAGCTCGAGCCGGCTGCGCCGGCCCTCCTCGCCGCTCCAGAAACGGCGCTGTACCGAGCCGACCACCCAGACCCGCACCCCCGGCGCCGGCTGGGCGTCCAAGAGCGCGTCCGAGGGATCCCACATCGTCACCGGCAGCACGTCGACACGGCGGGTCGGTTCCTCCGAACGGACGGTGACGAGGTAGCGGGCGAGTCGAGCACCGCTCTCGAACTGACGCACCTCGGGGGGCGCCGCCAGGCGTCCGGAGACGACCACGAGATTGAGGTCCATGGGGCTTCCTTACCGGGGAAGTGCGGGCAGGCAACGTATCGACCGCATGTGACAGGCACTAGGTTGCGGCCGATGCTGACGCCGACGGTGACGCCCCTGGGGCACGATCTCTACCTCATCGATGCGCTCATGCACGACGACACCGAGCGATTGGCGTGTTACCTGTTCGACACGCCCAATCGGGTCCTGATCGAGTGTGGCCCCTCCCGGTCGATCCACCACCTCTACGACGCGCTCGAGTCGATCGGGGTGGACGATGTGGCGGCGATGGTCGTCACCCACATCCACCTCGACCATGCCGGCGGCGCCGGTCATTTCGCCACCCGTTTCCCCAACGCGGCGATCGGCGTGCACACCGCCGGAGCGAGGCACCTCGAGTCACCAGAACGCCTGATCGCCTCCGCCACCCGGATATACGGGGAGGAGGGGATGGATGCCCTATGGGGCCCGATGGAGCCGATCGACCCGGCTCGCCTCCTGGTTCTCGATGAGGGCAGCCGTATCCCCCTCGGTGGCCCGAGGGCGATCGAGGTCATGTACACCCCCGGGCATGCCAAACACGAGTTGGTGTTCGTCGAAGACGAGACCGGGGGTGCGTTCGTCGGTGATGCCGTCGGGTTGGCATTCCCCCATGGGCACATGGTGCAGCCGGTCACCCCCCCACCCGACTTCGACCCGCACCTGGTCGAAACCCACCTCCGCCGCCTCGCCGCGCGTGGCCCCTCATTCCTCGGCTTCGCCCACTTCGGGCCGGACCGCGACCCCCAGGCGTCCCTCGACCAGGCGATCGAGCGACTCTGGGACTGGGTTCGGTGGGTGGAGTCGGCCGGCGACGACGACGATCTCAGCCAGCGGATGCGCCAGTGGGTGCTCGACGGCTACCGCGGCGAGGGCCATGACGAGGCGACGATCGCCCGATACGACAAGAACACCTTCTGGCCGATGCAGGCCGCCGGGATCAGGCGCTGGCTCGAACTCCGGGATTGATTCGGACCGGGTTCAGCCCTCGACCGCGCGCTCCAACTCGTCGAGTCCCGGGAAACCCGGGTCGGTGCCCCGGATCGCGTCGAGGAGCTGATGTGCAGTGGGTAGGTCGCCGAGGCGCGCCGAGGCGCGGGCGGCCACGTACCACACCCGGAGTTCGCTCTCACGGGGCTCGGCCGAAAGGCTGCGGGGACTCGTGATCTGCCATGCCTTGTGGTCCTCGCCCCGATCGAGCAGGAAGGATCCGTAGACGACCCGCGCCTCATCCTGGGTCTCCCGATCCGATCGCATTTCGCGCATCATCTTCCACGCGCTCTCGACATCCTCAGGGCGCTCCAGGGCACGCAGCACGTCCATCTCCACCGGCAGATGGGTCGGGTCCCCGGTGAGTCGCCGGAAAGTCCGCAGCTCGCGAAGCGCCTGTTCCCATCGACCCATGCGGTAGGCCGAGAGCCCGATCAGCTCACGAATCGTCGGGTCGCGCGGCGACAGCTCCTTGGCCTCCTCGGCCGCAGAAAGCGCCCGCCCGTACTTGCTGCTCGCGAAGGCTCTCGCCGACGATTGAAGAAGTTCGGTGGCCGTCAGGAGGTTCTTCTTCGGCGTGACCCGCGCCAGCTCCTCGGATATCCACTTGGGCAACTCGCCCTCGGGCGACCATGGTCGCCGCTTGGGAAGGGTCGACTTGGGCGAGTCATCCCGGCTCGACGACCGGGTGCGACCGTTTCCTGAGTCCCGGCCGGTCCCCGACCCGGTCCGGCGATCGGAACTCGACCTCGCCCCGCCTGCTGCGGCGTCCCCTCGGCCGCTCCCCGACCGGCCCGACCCAGAACCGGCGGCCGAGCCAGTACGACGATCGCTGGAACCGCCCCGGCCGGTACCCGATCGGCCCGTACCCGCACCAGAACCGGTGCGGCTGCTCCGCGAGGGGTCAGATCCGCTGCGGCGGGGATCCGATCCTGACGGCTTTCCTGAGTGACGCCGGCCGCCCTCTCCGCCGCCGCGATCGCTCGAAGAACTCATTGGTTCATCGTAACGACCTGCCCGGAGGTCCCCAGACGAGAGAAGGCCGCCCCCGAGGGGACGGCCTTCTCTTTGAATAATCCGGCGGCGACTTACTCTCCCGGGGGCCTACGCCCCAAGTACCATCAGCGCTGGCGGGCTTAACTTCCGTGTTCGGAATGGGAACGGGTGGTTCCCCGCCGCTATCGCCACCGGAAACCTTCGAATGCTCAGCACCCTGAGCACTCCATAGCGAGCACGCACATCTTGTATTCGACTCAAGCCCTCGACCGATTAGTACCGGTCGGCTGAACGCATTGCTGCGCTTACACCTCCGGCCTATCAACCTGATGTTCTGTCAGGGGTCTTAACCGCGAACGGTGGGAGGTCTCATCTTGGGGCCGGCTTCGCACTTAGATGCCTTCAGCGCTTATCCGTGCCGTACGTAGCTAACCAGCCGTGCCCTTGGCAAGACAACTGGCACACCAGAGGTACGTCCATCCCGGTCCTCTCGTACTAGGGATAGCTCCCCTCAAACCTCCTGCGCCTGCGACGGATAGGGACCGAACTGTCTCACGCACATTGATCCCTCATTACTGAGGGTGCAGACTATCCCTCCACCCCCTTTCGGGGGGTCGGCGTATTACGGAACTCATATATTTGGTGGATGACCACCGGTGAGTACTCCGTCTCTCCATCAAGGATCAGTCGTTACGGGGTTCAGAGCACCCGTGCGCTCGAATTCGTCTCGGACGATCACGGACGTGACCGTTCTCGACTTCGAAGCGTTTAGGGATGCGAAGTCATCAACCGATTCACATAGCTCCAGGAATCCGACGGGGTCTCGAGGAGGCGGCAGCCTCTCGAGAAGAGCCAGACCAGCTTCGACCTGACGTCGCTTGAACACGACGTACGGTCGGACCTGGTCAAGGATCTCGGAGATCGTTGGTCGTTGCGTGATGACCAGGTCTGACATACCGCCTTGCCGGCGGCGCATGTAGCCCGGTCCTCCCAGCTCCCTCCGGATGAGCGCGAGCCCATCCTCGGCCGTGGTGGCCTGATGGAGCGAGAAGGAGGCTCGGATGTAGAACCCGAACCGGTACTCGCGTTGACGAACGATCTGAAAGCATAAGCTTCCGTCTCCGTCGAAGAATCCTGCAAGGTATGGAAGGAATGACTCCATGGCTCTGAACTTCCCTCGGGATTGTCCTGACACCGTAGTTCGTGCCAGTGACAGGATTTCCCCGATATGAGCCGATAAACACCCTGAGATTGCTCTCAGGGGACGCAGTGTGATCTACGTTCTAAACCCAGCTCGCGTGCCGCTTTAACGGGCGAACAGCCCGACCCTTGGGACCTGCT
>JBBDMM010000011.1:19304-68594 GCA_040878325.1 Acidimicrobiia bacterium | reverse complement strand
CGAGGAAAGTCCGGACTCCACAGGGCACGGTGCTGGGTAACTCCCAGGCGGGGCAACCCGACGGAAAGTGCAGCAGAGAGCAGACCGCCTAAGCCGCAGGCCTTCGGGCCAGCGGCCGGCAAGGGTGAAAGGGTGGTGTAAGAGACCACCAGCGCCACGGGTGACCGGGGCGGCTCGGCAAACCCCACCGGGAGCAAGGCCAAGCAGAGACAGGGCTGCCCGTCCGCCAAGTCTCGGGTAGGCCGCTCGAGCCCGCCGGCGACGGCGGGCCCAGATAGATGGCCGCCACCGACCTCCGGGTCGGCACAGGATCCGGCTTACAGGCGGACTCGACGATCGTGAGGGCCCCTTCGGGGGCCCTCACCGCGTCTGCCGCGCGACTCGATTCCGGTTTGCCGCCCGAGAATGCGGGGTATCCCCTCGCGAGGAGGGATGAAATGGCGCACAGAATCTTGTCCGACTCAGAGGCCCGCCGGGCCTTCTTGCTCAGCATGACGGCTCTCGCCGATGGAGCACAACCAGGCCCCGGTCGGAGTGTCGCCTCACACCCGGTGATCACGGTGGTCTCGCTCGCCGTTGGCCTGTTTATCGCCACCGCCTTTCGCTGACAGCCACTGGGATCCAGGGGTGGCCGCGAGAACACCGAGTACGCCTACTCTCCCCTCGGCCGAATACTCGGCCGAATGGAAGCGGAGTTCTCGATGAAATCATGCGTGACCCTGATGGTTCTGCTCGTGCTCGCCGGCGCCTGCGGTGACGACGATGGAGTCAGTTCGACATCGACGGAGAGTCCCACCGCCGGACTGGACGCCGCCGGCCAGGTGGCCGAAGCGACCGTTGTACGGCAGTTCCTGTTCGATACCGTGACCCTGTGGGGTGAGGCGGCTCTAGACCCAGAGGCCCTGGCCGAGAGAATCATTTCGGTCTATCCGATCTCAGTGCGGGGTTCCGCCGTCGCAGCCGACCCGGACGGCATCTCGATCGCGATCAACTCGGTCGACTCCAAGGACGTCGCGAGCTCTGACAACCCGTGGGTGGTGGCGTTTACGGTCGCCGACACCTCGGGGGCGTGTGTGGGAGGATTGGTCTACGGATTCCCTGCGCCAGACACAACCGTCGAAGTCGATCTCGGCGCTGACCAAGCGTGCCGAGCGGGAGTGGTCTACGACATGGCCGCCGACCTGATCGAGGGAAACAACTGATGGACGACAGAACCACACAACGCCCCGGACTCGGCCGTTTGCTCTATGAGACGGTGCTCGGACTTGCCGCCGGATTTTCACTTGGTTGGTTCGCCTGGCTGATCGGCGACCGGCTCGCCGACGCCACCCCTCCGTTCTGGCCCTTCGCCATCGGCGGCATCATCTTCGGGGTCACCATCGTGCGCTTCATCTCGACGCGTCGAACTGGCCGCGGGTGGGTCCACTTGCTGTGGATCCCGGTCCTGCTGTTTGTCGTTCTGCTGGGAGCGATCATCATGGCGCTGCGGGCCTGGGGTTCGTAGAACTCGCCTCGCGCTTGAAACGCAGTGAGGGCGCCCGCGAGGGCGCCCTCACCTCATTTGACCAACCAAGCCCCGCTACATCATGTTGGGCATGTCGTCGGTGAGGTCGGTATCCCCGGTGATGATCACCTTGTAGAGCACCCATCCGACCAGGGCACCGACGGCGGGACCCGCCAGGTACACCCAGATGTCGCCGAACTCGCCTCCGACCAGGGCCGGAGCGAACGAACGGGCGGGGTTCACGGACGCCCCAGTGAGCGGGGCGGCGGCCAGATGCACCGCGGTCAGGGTGAGGCCAATTCCGAGGAAGGCCGTGGTCCACCGGCTCCTCGCCAGCACCAGGATGGCCATCACGAACACGGCAGTGAAGACCGTCTCCCCTACAAAGGCCCCCAACGCGTCGACGGGTTCAGTGAACTGGGTGATCGTCATCGCGACGAGCTCCTTGCTGAGCACGAAGGCCAGCAGCATGCTCGCCAGGATGGCCCCCACCGCCTGCGACACCCAGTAGAAGAGCATGTCGGTCATCGAGAGACGCTTGTCCAGATACATACCGAGCGACACCGCAGGGTTGAAATGCCCGCCGGAAACACGTCCCACCGTGAACAGCGCCGCAATGAGTGCGAGGCCGAACGCAAATGAGAGTGCCACCAGGTCGCCGCCCGAAGCAAGGATCGCCCCGGTTCCGATGCCTACGAGCACGAACGTCCCGTAGGCCTCGGCGGCGTACTTCTGCCAATCTTTCATACAGGAACTCCCTTCCGTGTTCCGTCTTGCCCCCAATGGCGGGCGTCGCGCGAGACTACGCGAACATGGAGGGGCATCCCCTCGGCGAGAGAGGTTCCGTGACCGACTTCTACTACTTCTGCGGACACGAGCAGTGGCAGCCCGAGGACCTGGTCCGCCACGCCGCCCTCGCCGAGTCCGTGGGCTTCGACGGCCTGATGGTGTCCGAGCACTTCCATCCGTGGGTGGACGACCACTCGGCGGCGGGTTTCGCCTTCTCGACCATCGGGGCGATGGCGCAGGCGACCGAACGGGTACGGATAACCACCGGCGTCACCACTCCCCTGTTTCGGTACCACCCCGGAGTGGTTGCCCAGGCTGCGGCGACCCTCGATCGGCTGAGCGGCGGGCGCTTCGACCTCGGGGTTGGCACCGGCGAGAACATCAACGAGGGTCCCCTCGGGTACGAGTTCCCGGGATACCCGGAGCGCGCCGCCCGGATGCGAGAGGCCCTCGTGATCATGCGCCGGCTGCTCGACGGTGAGAAACTCACCTTCGAGGGTGAGTACTACCGCACCGACCGGGCCCGGCTGTACAGCCCCCCCATCGGGCGCGTACGGCTGTGGATGGCCGCCGGTGCCCCCAAGTCGTCGGCGCTGGCGGCAGAACTCGCCGACGGCATCATCACCAGCGTCAAAGTCCCCGCCGACACCATCGAGCAGGTGGTCGAACCGGCGGGCCGAGCCGCCGCCGCTGCGGGCCGAGAGCCGCCAACGATTCTCGCCACCCGATGGTCGATCCACGCCGCCAGCGACGACGAGGCATGGCAGGCGCTGCGGTCATGGCGTGGCCTGCGGGCTCCGGGCCGCCTCGAGGCGGTCGACCCCCAGGACCTGCGGGAACGAGCCGACGAGATGCCCCGTGAAGAGGTCCTCGGCCGTTACGCGATCGTCCCGGATGTCGACGCGATAGTCGAGACCTATCGGCCGCTGTGTGAGGACGTCGGGGCCTCGGCCGTCACCTTCCAGGTCGCCTCGTTGGACCAGGAGGCAACGATCAGGCTGCTCGGCGAGGAAGTGCTGCCGCGCCTCAGGAACCAGCACTAACCGGCCGGGCGAGCTGCTTCAGACCCGCGTAGACGGTGGCGGCATCACCGATGATGTTGAGCGCGCCGACGTCGACCCCGACCGCGGCGTATTCCTCCAATCGCCGTCGGATGGTGTCGGGCGAACCCACCAGCCCGACTCCATCGACGATCGGATCGGAGAATGCGGCTGCCACACCGGCACGGTCGCCTCGGGCGAACGCGTCTGCAATCCCCCGGGCGGCGTCGTCGTGGCCCAGCCAGGCGAGGAACCGGTTGTAGACCGGCTGGGCGAAGTAGGGCCCGAACCCGGCTCGAATCATCCCTCGCCCCGCGTCGACGTCATCGGTAATCACCACATGGAACCGGGCCATCACCCTGAAGTGGTCGGGCAGGTCGCGGCCGGCCTCGTCGGCACCCCGGCGAATCTCGGCGATCTGGCGGGGCACTGCCTCCGGCGGCATCAGGTTGAGACATACCCCGTCGCCCACCGCACCGGCGAGCCGCAACATCCGCGGGCCGAGGGCGCCGACGAACAGCCGCACCGGCCCCGCTGGAGGAACATCGAGGCGGAACCGCCGGGTGGTCAGGTGCTCGCCGAGGTACTCCCGCTCACCATCGAGCAGCGCCCGAGTGGCCTCGACCGACTCGCGCACCCGACCCAACGGAGGGACGAACTCGGCTCCGTGCCACTGCTCCACGATCACGTTCGACGAGGAGCCGATGCCGAGTGAGAACTCGCGCCCGCCGAGCAACTGGCTCACGGTCGTCGCCCCCATCGCCAGCAGCGCCGGCGACCTCGTCATCGCCGGCACCACTGCCACCCCCAGGTGCATGCGCTCGGTTCGACTGGCCAACGCCCCCAGCAGGGTGAACGCTTCCGGCCCCGCCACCTCGGCCACCCACGCCTCCTCGTACCCGAGCCGTTCCGCCTCGACTGCCAGGTCGACGAGATCGGGGGCGGTGAATCCGGGCGTGGAGGGGCTCAGACCGAGGCGCATCGGAGGAAGGTATGGCATCGCGGCCGGAGACGCAAAGAGGGGCGACCTGCTGCGGCCTACCATCGCCGAAATGCGCCGGACCCTCGAAGCGACCGCCCTCGGCCTTGCCGCCGGGTTTGCCGGTGGGCTGTTCGGGATTGGAGGCGGCCTGGTAATGGTCCCGGTGCTCGTCCTGTGGTTCGCCATGGGTCAACACCGGGCTCACGGAACCTCGGCTGCGGTGATCGTGGCAGCGGCAAGCGCAGGGTTGATTCCCTTTGCCATGGACGGCGAGGTCGACTGGACCACCGCCGGATGGATCTTGTGCGGTTCGCTGATCGGCGCGTTTGCCGGGGCGACTCTGGTGTCACGGGTGAGCCCCGTCTGGCTGGCCCGGGCCTTCTTCAGCCTCACGGTCGTCGCCGCCATCAGGATGGCCATATGATCACGATCATCGCTCTCATCGTGGTGGGGCTCCTCGCCGGAGTGATGTCGGCAGCCCTCGGCGTCGGCGGTGGAATCGTCTACGTTCCCGCCCTGGTTGCCCTTTTCGGGTTCGCCCAGCACGAGGCGCAGGGGACTTCGCTCGCGGTGATCGTGCCGACGATGATCGTGGCGGGATTCGTTCACGGGCGGGCAAAGCGAGTGGATTGGAATCTCGTAGTGCCGCTCGCCCTCGCCTCACTGGTCGGAGGCTTTTTCGGGGCGCGAACCGCCCTCGCCCTCGACGCCGTGCTGCTGCGCAGGATGTTCGCCGTGTTGCTGATCCTGGCCTCGCTCCGAATGTTGGCGAAGACCCGGCGGGCCGGCTACGAGCCGGCGGCTCCGGTCACCGAACCCTGAGGGAGTGAGTGACCTTCCCGTCGCGCAGGAACCGGGCCACCGCCCCTGGCTCACCGAGGTGACTGCGCCACAGGTAGATCAAGTAGGCCGCACCAGCCACCTCCCCGAGCCAGACCAGGGGATTGCTGATCATGTTGCCCACGAGCGTGCCGAAATCGGAGCCGGCGACTCGCGGGAAGTCGAAGCCGAACAGCGGCCACAGGAAAGCCCCGGGGCTCGCCCAGACCCCATCGAGGATCAGGTGAAGGAACCACCCCAGCACCACCACGATCGCCGCCTTGCGGGAAACCGACCGCCGTCGGGTGAAGATCATGGCCCCCGCCAGGGCGAGCACCGGAAGCAACAAGGAGTGGGCATACACCCGGTGGTTGTGGAACACGTCGTTCCAGAAGATCGCGCCGATCGGCTTGTCGACGATGTCCGGGAGGAGCGCCCCGAGCGCCAACCACCTCAGGTCCATGTTGGGATCTCGAAACACATAGCGCGCAGCGAGTGTCGTCATGCCGAGATGCCACAGCAGCACCGTCAGCCTCCCTCGTCGTAGGCGGCGTTCGCCAGCGCATCGGCCCGGCTGTTCAAGTGCCGGCGGACATGAGCCACCTCGACCCGGGCGAACTCTCGCAGCAGGCCCACCGCCCGACGGTGGAGCGGCTTGAGATTCTCGGCCTTGACACGAAACTCGCCGTTCACCTGGCGCACGAGCAGCAGACTGTCCAGTCGTACCGCGAGGTCGTCCACGCCCTTGGTGCGGGCCGCCTCTAGGCCGGTGATCAACGCCTGGTACTCCGCCACATTGTTGGTGGCGATGCCGATCATCGACCCCATCTCGATCACCGTGCCGCCGGTGGGGTCGAGGAGGACGAAGCCGATCGCGGCAGGACCGGGATTGCCGCGCGATGCGCCATCGCAGTAGAGGACATGGCTCACCGTGGCGACAGTATCCGGCGGCAATGGACACAGCGCGGCGGGTGGCCCTTGAGCGCCTGGGATCGTTCGGCGGCCGACAAGCGCAGGTGGCAAGCACCGCACACTCCATCGACCAGGGCAGCCGCCGCCACCCCCTCTTTGGAGGGCCGGATCTCCTCGTATAGCTCGACCAGCTCGGGGTCGATCATCGGAACGATTCCGCTCCGCTTCTCACGAAGGCGGATCACGTTCTCGTCGATCCGGGCCCATTCCCGCTGGATCTCTCCCTCGAGCCGGTTCTCGGTCTCCACGACACCACGGCGGCGCTCCTCGAGCGCGTCGATTTCGGCCTGCAGCCCCTCCCGCTGATCGATCAGGGCGAGAGCCTCATCTTCCCGCGTCGAAATCCGGGTGCGCAGCATGGCGACTTCGTCTCGCAGGTGGCCGGCGTCCCGAGCGCTCAGCCCTCCGGCGTAGAGCCGCCGCTCCTCCCGCTCGAGCTTCACCTCGTCGATCCGCATCTCCCCTTCGATCTTGTCCTCGGCGAGGTCGACCTCGCGCAAGTGGGAGGACCGCCCGGCGATGTCGGCAGCGAGGCGCTTCGAAAGCGTGTTGGCGGCCCGGTACTCGTCGAGGAGGGGGAGACTCCCCCGCTGTTCGAGCAGGCGGTCGATCTCAGAGTCGACCGCCTGAAGATCGAGGAGATCCTCGAGGCTGCGAATGTCCTCCATGTTGCCTGCCGAGTAGTGGGGTGGGGAGAGGGTAGTGGGGGGCTGGGGCGAGCCTTGCTGGGCAACAAGCGCGATACGCAATTCGCGATACGCGATTCGAAAATCCGCGATACGAGAACGAACGCGTCAGAGGCTGGTCCCCTTTTGTCGGATTGCGTATCGCCAATTTCATCAAGCCCCTGCCACAACCGGCCGAAATCGTCATTCGACAAGAGGTGGGGCCGTAACTACTCAGAGTATTGATTTCGGAGCCCAAAAGGCGTATGTTGCTACTCAGCGTGGCGCGCTGACCACTCCGGCTCGGGAGCGGAGTTTGGCCCCATGACCGCCCAAGGAGGCATCTGTTGATCCGGCTTCGTCGGCCATTGGCCGGCCTCGTCCTGCTCTTCACCGCGGCGATCGCGGTCGACCGCGCCGGGCTCAGTCGCGGCTCGGACGCCATCGCGTCGCATGTGTATGCCCTGGCTGCGCTGGCGGTCACCGCCCCCCTCGTGTTCGCCGGACTCCGGCGCGCCCGACCCTGGTTGGTTCCCGCATTCGCCGTAGGGATCCACCTCCTCTTCGGCGGGACGATCACCCGGTTTCGATCCGTTGATGGCGATGTCTATGTAATGGTCACCGAAGTTGCATTCCTCGCCCTGGCCTCGTGGCTGGGCCAGCGTGTCGGGACGATTCTCGCCGAGCTGGACGAAACCCTCGGCGCGGTCGCCTTCGGAGAGTCGCCGGCGATCGACATCGAGTCACCCAAGGCCGCGGCGGAGATCCACGCCGAGCTGGCTCGAAGCCGCCGCCACGGCCGGCCGATGACCCTCACCGTGCTCGTAGCGGAAGAGCGGTCCCTCGCCCGTGCGATCGACCAGGCCTCCGGTGACATGGATCGGGCAGTGCGCAACCGCTTCGTCCTCGGCCGCCTGGCTCGGGCGGTCGGCGATCAGCTACGACGTTCCGATCTGCTCTTCGAGCATCGGACTTCGGGGCAGCTGTTCATCTTGAGTCCCGAGACGGACCAAACCGGTGCCGAGCTGCTCGTGCGCCGGGTGGTCGAAGCGGCCGCCCGGGTAGGCGTACCCGCCCACGCCGGTACCGCGGCCTTTCCCGACGACGGGATCGCGTTCGAGGGCCTCGTCGAGCACGCCGAGCGCGTTCTCGCTGCCGGCCAAAGGCACGAGCCGCTGTTGCGCGCCGTCAATGAGGTGGCAAGCCGATGACCGCCATCCCCACTCCGCGGCCGGCCCTCTGGTCCGGCTATGAATGGATCGACCGGATGCGACCCGAGCACCGGATGCTCACCGGCGACGCCTATGCCATCGCCAAGCGATTGCTCGACGTCGTTCTCGTGATTCTTGCGATGCCGCTGTGGGTGGTGGCGTGGGGGATGTGCGCGCTCGCCATCAAGATCGACGATCCCAGCGCACCGGTGTTGTTCACCCAGCGACGCACCGGAATCGGGGGCAAGACCATCGTCATGCACAAGTTTCGGACGATGGTCCCCGACGCCGAAGAGATGAAGTGGGAGCTTCGCCACCTCAATGAGCTCGAATGGCCCGACTTCAAGATCACCAATGATCCGCGCATCACCCGTCCGGGCGGCTTCCTCCGCAAGACCAGCCTCGACGAGCTTCCCCAGTTGTGGGACGTGCTGATGGGGCGTCTCAGCCTCGTCGGGCCACGGCCCACCGACTTCATGGCTGACACGTACCGCCTCTGGCAAACGGAGCGGCTCGACGTCAAGCCGGGTATCACCGGCCTGTGGCAGATCTACGGGCGCGGGCTCTCCGAGTTCGACGACCGCACCAGGCTCGATATCGCGTACGTGCAGCGCCGGAGCATCTGGTTCGACTTGCAGATCGTGTTCCGCACCATTCCGGCCGTGCTCACCCAGCGAGGCGCCAAGTAAATGGACTTCCGAAGCGCCCTCCGCTCGATCGCCCTCGGCTGGTACTACCCGGCCCTGGGTCTGCTGATCGCGCTCGGGGCGGCTGCCTTCATCTACACCAATTCCTCCCCGGTCTACGAAGCCCGGGCGACCTATGTGGTCTTCCCGTACAGCGCCCCGGATGACGTCGACGTGGCCGAGAGCGTCAAGACCCTCGACTCGACCCGCAGCCGGTCGATCATGACCACCCTCGTGGAGATCGTGCAGAGTGAATCCGTTCGCGCCGAGGCTGCTGCCGCCGCTGGCCTCGACCTGGCCTCTTTGGAGGGTTATGAGATCGGCGGCGTGGTGCTCCCCGAAGCCAACCTGATCGCCACCACCGTCCGCGGCCCGGACCCGGTGGTGACAGTCCAACTGTCCGGCGCGGTCGGCGATGCCGCCGTCGCCCGGTTCGTGGCGTTCTACCGGATCTACGACGCCGACGTGCTCGATCCGGCCGTACTGCCCACCTCCCCCTCCAACCGCGGGCTGATCGAACTCGGCGGCATGGCGGCCATACTCGGCCTCCTCGTCGGATCGGCGATCGCCCTGCTCCGTGATCCCGAGCCCGGCCGGCGCCACTCGACCATGCACGGCCGGCTCGGTGCGTATGGGAATGTCACTCCGATCAGAGAGCACGACCGGTACCAGAGGGTCGGATGACCCTCGCCGCCCCTCGGGGCCGGAGGGCGAGCCGCGGCGGCATCTGGGGGTTCGCCGGTCTGGTGATCCTCATCGTTGCCGCCGGGGTCGCCGCCATGGGCGTGCTGCCCCCGATTCTGGTTCTCGCCGGGCTGCTCGCCATCGCCGGTGCGGCTGCAATAGTCCTCGATCCCCAATGGGGCCTCATCGCGGTGGCGGCCTTCGCAGTGCTGCGCCTTGCCGATGTCGCCACCAACTTCCACGGAGCTCCACCCACCTTCGCCCCACTTGTGGCAATCGTGCTCCTCGGCCTGATACTGCGAGGCCGGGCAACCGCTGAGTGGCCGGTGGGCGGCGGGCGGGCGTTGCTGCTCGTCGCGGCCTACGGGGCGATCGCCATCGGCTCGCTGCTCATTTCCGGCGACTCCGGCGACGGAACCGGAGCCGTCCGCACCCTCTTCGAAGACGGCGCGGTGGCGGTCCTCGCCGGCATGCTGCTGCGCGGGGCGACCGACCTTCATCGCCTGGTGTGGGCACTCGTCGGGGGCGGCGCGCTGCTGGCCACCCTCTCGATCTTCCAGTTCGCCACCGGATCCTTCGGATCCACCTTTGGCGGCTTCGCCCAGTCGGCCGTACAGAACATCTTCGAGGGGACGGATGACGTCCGAATCTCGGGGCCGGTGGGCGACCCCAACTTCTATGCCCAACTGCTGGTGATGATCATCCCGCTCGCCTTCGACCGAATGCGCGACGAAATATCGGGCCTTCTCCGCTCGATCGCCGGCTACGCCGTGGTCGCGATGGCGGTGACCGTGGTGCTCACGTTCTCGCGAGGGGGGCTGCTCGCACTGGCCATCGTGATGGCCTTCATGGTCGTTCGGCATCCGCCGCGCCTTCGAACGGTGGCAGCAGCCGGGCTGCTGCTGGTCGCGGCGCTGCCGTTGATGCCGTCGGGCTACGCCGAACGGCTCACCTCGCTCACCGAGGTCGGCGAGGTCGAGGCCGGGATCGACCCGTCCCTCCGGGGGCGTACCGCCGAGTTGGGGGCTGCCATGGCCATGTTCTGGGATCGCCCCCTCACCGGGGTGGGCTTCGGCAACTTCGCGGCCGAGTATCCCGCGTACTCCGACGACCTCGGCATCGACGTGCGCGACACACCCCGCGAGGCCCACAACCTGTACCTGGAGACTGCCGCCGAGACCGGCCTCGTCGGCCTCGTCGCGCTCACCGGACTGGTCGTCGCATCCTTCACTGCCCTCGCTGCGGGGCGACGCCGCTTCAGACGGATGGCCGACCTGCGCTCCGATGGCATCGGATTCGCCGTCGCGGTGTCGCTGGTCGGGTACCTCGTCACCTCCGTGTTCCTGCACATGGCGTTTGCGCGCCTTGCATGGCTCGTAATCGGTATCGCCCTGGCGTTCCCGTCGGTGGCGAGAGCCGAGGACGAATCCCGCGACGCTGCAGTCCAGGAGGCGGCATGGCGCTGACCGAAGACCGCACCGCCGACGAAGCCGTACTGGGCACGGCGGCGGCTCGCGCCGTCATCTGGAACTACGTCTCTTTCGCCGCCGGGAAGATGCTCGTGCTCGTCACGATGGCGATTCTCGCCCGGCTCTTGACGCCGGAAGACTTTGGTGTGGTGGGCTTCGCCACCGTGGCCGTGGCGTACCTGGCCGTGCTGAAGGACCTCGGTCTCGGCGGCGCACTGATCCAGCGCAAGGACGACATCGACGAATCCGCAGAGACGGTGTTTGCGTTCAACCTGATCACCGGGGCCCTGCTCACCGCCCTCTGCTTCCTTGGCGCCCCCCTGGTGGCCGACTTCTTCCGTGAGCCGCTGGTCGTGCCCCTGCTGCGGGTGCTGTCCCTCACCTTCGTGCTCGAGGCGCTCGGCTCGGTGCAGCTGGTCCTCCTCCGCAAGAACATGGACTTCAAGCGGAAGCTGATCCCGGACGTAGGCCGGTCCGTCGTCAAAGGCGCCGTCTCCATCGCCGCCGCCGCCGCCGGCTTCGGTGTCTGGGCGCTGGTCTGGGGCCAACTCGCCGGCGTCGTCACATCCGTGATCCTCGCCTGGACGGTGTTCCCGTGGAGGCCGCGAGTGCGGATCCACCGCCGCCTGGTGCGTCCTCTGGCGCGTTTCGGCGGGCCCCTCATCGTCACCGACATCCAGTTCGCCATCTGGTCGAACCTGGACTACCTCGTCGTGGGTCGCCTGCTCGGCGATGTCGCCCTCGGCGTCTACACCCTCGCCTACCGGCTGCCCGAGCTCCTCATCCAGTCGGTATGGCGGGTGCTGGGCGGGGCGATCTTCCCGCTGTTTTCGAAGCTGCAGGATCAGCCGGCATTGCTCCGGCGGGGGTTCCTCGCCACCATCAAATACACCCAGGTGCTGGTGGTGCCGATGTGCGTTGGCCTGTTCATCACCGCCGAACCGGCCGTAAGGGCTCTATTTGGTGAGCAATGGAATCAAGCCATCCCGGTGCTCCAGGTGATGTGCGTGTTCTCTCTCCTCGGGTCGATTGGGGTGAACGCCGGCGACGTGTACAAGGCCCTGGGGAGGCCCGGCATTCTCGCCAAACTGGCCGGCCTCGAACTAGTGGTGCTGATCCCCGCCCTGATGTTCGGGGCGCGATATGGCATCGTCGGAGTGGCCTGGGCGCATGCCGGGGTGGCGGCATTGGACACGGTGGTTCGGCTCGCAGTCGCCAACCGAATGGTGGGTACCACCTTCGGCGACATTTGGCGGCAGATGGCGCCGTCAGTCGGTGCCGGCATCTGGCTGGCACTCGCCGCTCTTCCCGCGATGTGGCTCACCGCCGGAGCCGGGAACCTGGCCTCGCTCGCCGCGGCGGCAGTGGCCGGATCGGTCGCATATGTGGTGGCGTTGTGGCGCTATGACCCGGCCACCGTCCGGCGCATTGCCGGCTGGGCGGGTCTGGGGCGCCTGGCGGGAGACCGCCCATGAGCTCCCCGCGCCTCCGCGCCACCCCACCGCTGCCGGTTCCCGAGTCGCCGCTTTCTGTGCTCTATCTGATCGACTCGCTGGGCCCCGGAGGTGCCGAACGGCTGCTCGCCGACTACCTGCCGCGCCTGGCGCGACTCGGAGTCGAGCCGACCGTGGTGACGATGCAAGACCGTGAAGGCAACCCGGTCGCGGCCGAGATCGAAGCCGCCGGAGTGCCCGTGGCCAACCTGGGCATCCGCCGGTTGCGCGAGCCGGGGGCACTGCGCCGGGTGACCGAAGTGATCGAGCGGACCGCTCCCGACCTGGTCCACACCCAGCTCGAATTCTCCAACATTCTCGGCACGGTCGCCGCCCACCGCCTCGGGGTTCCGACTATCGCCACGATTCACACCATCGACCGGCCCCGACGATGGAGCCGCGACGCCGCTCGCTACCGGCTGATGGCCTGGATCCTCAAGTCGAGAGGCGCCCGAGTCGTCTCGGTGTCCCGTAGTGCACGGGATCACTTCATCGGACGATCCAAGGCGAGGCGAGACCAGGTGGTGACGCTCCACAACGGGATCGAGCTCGCCAGGTTCTCCCCCGGCGGTGCCGCCAAGCGGTCGGCGGCTCGCGACGAGTTGGGGATAGCCATTGATGCGTCGGTGGCGATGACGGTCGCGGTGCTGCGACCCGAGAAAGGAATCGCCGACATGGTCGAGGCCCTGCCGGCAGTGGTGCACTCCCATCCTTCCACCCGCTACGTGGTCGTGGGTCACGGCAGCCAGCGACCCACCCTCGAGCGGATCGTCGCCGACCTCGGCCTCGAGGATCGGGTTCTGTTCACCGGTGCCCGTTCCGACATCCCGCGGCTCCTCGCCGCCGCCGACGTGTTCGTGCTGCCGTCTCACACCGAGGCACTCCCCACGGTTCTAATCGAGGCAATGGCGGCAGGCCTGCCTGTCGTGGCGACTGAGGTGGGCGGGATCCCCGAGATGGTCGATCGGGGCATTTCGGCTCTCATGGTGCCTCCGCACGCTCCGGCGATGCTGGCCGATGCCGTCCGCCGGCTGTTCTCCTCTCCGATCCAATCGGCAGCGATGGGGCGGGCGGGCCGCCGCATTGCCATCGAGCGTTTCGACCTCGAACGCCAGGCGGCGCGCCTGGTCGACGAATACCGACTGGCGATCTCTGCGGGGGGTTTCCGATGAGGATGATCGTCGTCGAGCCGGACGGATCCGGCGGGATGGTCCACTACGCGTTCCAGATGTGCTCGGCGCTCGCCGAAGCGGGGGCAGACGTCACCCTGGTCACCTCTCGCCACTACGAGCTGGCGGGGATGGACGCGCCGTTTCGGGTGGCACCGATCATGCGGCTGTGGCCGGCAATCGAGCCGGCAGCTCGCCACCACGGGCTCGCCCGCCTCTTCGTGTGGGCCGGCCACAAACTGCGCCGGGCGGAGCGGGGGGTCCGATATGCCCGGGAGTGGGCCCGGGCAACCAGGTTCATTCTGCGAGAGAAGCCCGACATCGCCCAGTTCGCCATCATCCGTTTTCCCTTCCTTGCGTGGTTCCTCAGGCGAATCGTTCGGGCCGGGATCCCCATCAGTCAGGTCTGTCACGAGTTCGAGCCGCGGGAGTCGCGCGGCCCGTTCCAGGCTCTCCACCGCTCCATGACGCGTGCCGCGTACGGGTACTTCTCGGTGATCTTCCTGCACGGCGAAGCCAACCGTGCTCGCTTCCTGGAGTTGTATCCGGCCGAAGCGGCTCGCACCGTCGTCATCCCCCATGGCGACGAAGGCCTGTTCCTCCGGTCGGAGGATCCCGGCGGCGACCTGCGGGAGCGTTACGGGATCGCGGCCGGCAAGCCGACCGCCCTCTTTTTCGGCGGCCTGCGGCCCAGCAAAGGCCTGGACGAATTGATCGACGCATTCGCCCTCGCGTCCCGCGAGATCGATGCCCATCTGGTCGTGGCCGGGCCTCCGGCTGGAGTCGACCCCGCCCACCTCGAACACCGGGTCGCCAGACGCGCTGTCTCCGGCCGCGTCACCATCGACGCTCGCTATCTGCCCTTCGAGGAGGTGGGACCGCTGATGCGCACCGCCGATGTCGTGGTGCTCCCGTACAGATCGGCCACCGCGTCAGGCGTGCTCCAGGTGGCCTATGCATACGGCCGCCCGGTGATCGCCTCAGAGTTGGGATCACTCGCCGAGGACGTCGTCCACGGAGAGACGGGATTGCTGGTCGCCCCCGGCGACGTGCCCGGACTCGCCAGTGCGATGGTCAAGCTGCTCGGCGATCCGGCCGAATCCACCCGCATGGGAGCCTGCGCCGCCAGAGCGGCCGATCGATACACGTGGCCGCCCATCGCCAGGACGATCCTGGGCGTGTATGGCGGGGTGGCGAAATGATCGGGCTCGTCTTCTGGGCAGGTGCCGGCCTGGTGACTTACACGTATGTCGGATATCCCCTGCTCGTCACCCTGTTGTCCGCGGCGTTCGGGCGAGATCGGCAGTACCCGCCCCACTCCCCCAAGGTCACGCTCATCGTCGCCGCCTACAACGAGGAAGCCGTCATCGATCGCAAGCTGAGGGACACCGCCGGGCTGGCGTACCCCAGCGAACTGCTGCAGGTGATCGTCGCCGCTGACGGATCGGACGACGCCACGGCCGGGATAGCCCGCACCCATGGCGTCGAGGTGGTCCATCGTCCCGAACGGCGCGGGAAGATGGCCGCAATCAGCCGGGCCCTGGAGTGGGCGACCGGCGATGTGGTCGTCTTCACCGATGCCAACAACACCCTGCGACCCGACGCCATCGAGCAGATCGTCGCGCCGTTCGCCGACCCGACCGTCGGGGCGGCCACCGGGCGCAAGGTCACCGGGGGCGACTCCGACCTCGGATTCTCCGAGGGTGCGTACTGGCGCTACGAGGCCCATCTCCGCCAGATGGAGAGCCGCCTCGGTTGCACGGTCGGCGTGAACGGGGAGATCTTCGCGATCCGTCGTGACCTGTTGGAGGCTGCCCCCGACGCCATTGTCAACGACGACCAGTGGATGGCCCATCGGGTGGTCAAACGCGGCTACCGGGTGGTCTACCAGCCCGAATCCGTGTCCGAGGAGGTCGTTTCCTCCGATGCCGGGGCCGAGCGGGAGCGCCGCTCACGAATGGTCGCCGGCCAATGGCAGGTGTTCGGCAGGTTGCACCGGGAGATCCCCTGGAGAAGGCCGCTGGTGGCGTGGATGCTCGTGTCGCACAAGATCTTCCGCTCGCTGGTGCCATTCGGGATGGTCGCCGCGCTCGGCGGGTCGATCGCAGCCACCGCGGTGGCACCATCCGGCGGGCTGCCGGCGCTGGCCCCACCGTGGGGACCGATCACCCTCATCGCCCAGGCGGGGTTCTATGCCGTCGCCGCGGCTCCGGCGCTTCTCCGACCGGTGGGCAAGGCGGCCTACGTGCCGCGGTTCCTGGTGAACTCGAACTACGCCGCGGCTCGCGGACTGTGGCGCCACATGCGCGGCGGCCAAACGGCCGTCTGGAAGCGCGCTGAACGGGACCAGCCATGACCACCCGCACTCTCCCTGTCGTCACCCGTGTCCAGCGCGCCGAGTTAAGGGAAATGGGACCCGAATGGGAGGCACTGGTCGCCGGATCCCAGGTGCGGTCGGCGTTCATGACCTGGCCCTGGGTGAGCGCATGGCTGGACACCCTGGGCCGCGACGCCGACCTGGAAGTCTTCACGGCCCGGCACCCGGTCGATGGGAGCTTGCTCGGCGTGGCCCCGTTCTATGTCGCCCCCGGACGCAAGTTCGGAATACCGTTCCAATCCCTGCGGATCATCGGCAGCGGCCCGGCCGCACCTGACCACCTGGACATGCCGATCGCCACCGGAGAGGACCCGACGGTGGCCGCCCATCTGTGGGAGGCCGTGGACGTTCGCCGCCGGTGGGACCTCATCGACTTCGACGGCATGGCCATCGATGGTGTGCTCCCCAGGCTTCTGCTGCGGCGACGCGGCGATGCGGCCGAGGAGACGCCGTGCCCTCACCTGCCTCTCGATGGCGGGTGGGATCTGGTCAACCAGCGCTTTGGCCGCAGCCACCGGCAGAACATCGATCGCTACCGGCGCAAGCTCGATCAGGAGGCCGGCGCTCCCGTCGTCACCCGCATGGTGGCGACCGCGGCCGACCTCGAGGACACGATGGACCATCTGGCGGTGATGCACCAGACGGTCCGTACCGCCCGCGGCGACCTGGGGGCGTTCGCCACCGATGAGTTGGTGGCGTTCCATCGCGAGACGGCACGCAGAATGCTGGCAGCCGGCCGATTGCGCCTCTGGCGCCTGGATGTCGGCGAGAGCCCGATCGCGATCATCGAATGCTTCCGGGTGGGCGAAGTGGTCTCCTTCTACACGACCGGGTTCGATCCGGCGTGGTCGAGGTTCGGGCCGGGAAGGGCGATCATGGCACGGGCGATCCAAGGGGCGATCGACGAGGGTGCCAGGGAATTCGACTTTCTCCGGGGCGACGAGGAGTACAAGCAGTCCTGGGGCACCGACACCCGCATCGACCTTCGTCTGAGGCGACCGCTTGGTCCCCGCGGCCGGGCGATCTGGGCGGGCCGCAACGCCCTTAGGGCTGTCGGAGGAGCGCTCCGACCTCGGACTTGAACAACCGACGCGCCGGCAGGAGCGCCAGCCGGGCGATCCCCTTGGTCCGCTCCTCCACTTCGACCCAGCGCTTCACCGCGGCCACCGCTCGCTCGAACGCCAAAGCGCCGGGGTCGATCTCGGGATAGCCATCGATGATCCCCACTGCCAACTGCTCGACCCTCGATCTCGGGCGGAACGCGCCCGAAGTGATCAACTGGCACCTCCCCAGGCGAACTTCGGTGAGCAGGTGGGCGGCATCGCCGGCGATCCGGCCCCGGTAGCGATTCGGGTCGATCACCGCCACGCGGTCGTCGATGGTCACCAGGACGTTGCGGAGCGACAGGTCGCCGTGGAGCACCCCCACCGAAACCGGCCGGCCGGACCGGACCCGGGCTACCGCCGCGACGGCGGCGATAGAGTCACCGAGTGCTCCCCGGTGGCCCGCATCCGCCAGCCGCTCGAATTGGCCGGCCTCGAATGGGACCAGTTGCTGATCAGACGTGGCGTGGAAGATCCGCAGCCAGCGTCCCACCCGCTGAAACAGAGTCGCGGCGTCGGAGCCCCGCGTACGGCCCAGCCGGTCGTGCAGCGGCACTGCCCGCAGCCGCTCGGTGACGACCGCATTCACTTCGCGCACGTAGGCGACCGGGACGACTGCCGTGAGCCCGGGATCCCCCGCCGCCGCCACCGCCGCCGCGATCGCTTCGAGAGCCCGGTATTCCTCCTCAGTGTCCTTCTGGGGACCGGCGTTCAACGCCGAACCCAGGTCGGTCGCCTCCTCCCATCGGGGGACCTTCACCAGAAGGGTGGCCGGGGCGGCGCCGCCGGTCTCCGCCTCGAACATCCACGACCAGTCACCCTGGCGCGGTCTTGACCAGCGGGTGATCGCGCCGTAGCCGGGAGGCAGCGAGGCGGCCACCGCCGCCCGGATGCGTTCCTGCGCGGGCTTCATGCCAGGGCTCCAGTCAGCCGCGGCACCCCGGCCATCTTGGCGGCGAACCGGCTGAGTCCGTCGCCGTGGTGCACGTACACCCGGCGGATCCGCAGCGGGTCTGCCACGACCTCCCTGAGCCGGGCAGGACCGGGGACCAGGGTGAACGCGGTCCGATAGCCGGCGTCGGCTACCGCCGCCACTACTGCGTCGTCGAAATCTGCGGTTCCGCCGTTGGGGTACGCAAAGCCGATTGCCGGCGCGCCGATCTCTCGCTCGACGTCTGCTTTGGATCGGGAGATCTCCTCGCGGGCTGTTTCGAGGGGTACCCGGGTGAGGATCGGATGGGTCCGGGTGTGGCCACCGATGGCGACACCGTGAGCGGCCATCTCTCGTGCCCCACCCCAGTTCATCACCAGGCCCTGGGGAGCCTCATCGGACCCGGCGGCGGCCTTGATGGCGGCCACGGCGGCACCCCTCTCGTCGTCCTGAAGCAGCTTGGCTCGGGCGATCCAGCGGGCGGCAAGCGATAGGGCACCATCGCTGTCCCACGTGGTGTGCCCCAGGATCGGCAGGTCTACTTCGGCCCCGGCGTGCCGCCAGAAGAACTCGGCCGCACGGTCCCACCAGAAGGGCTGGCCGCTGCCGACATGGTCCGTGGCCAGAAACAGGGCCGCCGGCAGGCCGAGGCGACGAAGCACGGGGAGGGCGTTGTCGAGGTTGTCCTGATACCCGTCGTCGAAGGTCACGAGCACCGCCCGGTCGGGGAGATCCGCGCCGAGCGCGGCGGCGGCCACGGCCTCGAGAGAGACCGGCGTGTGCTTCCGGGCAACCCACTCCATCTGGTCGGAGAACTCGGCCGGAGAGGCGCTGACGTTCCCTACAAACCCGGCAAAGCCCGGGCGGGTGTGATCGGTGACCCGGTGATACGCCAGTACCGTCAGCCGATCGGCGCCGAACGCTCGACCCACCAGTCCCAAAACGCCGGCGCGGCGCGCTCCATCCAGAATCGTCCCCTTCCAGCCCATGGCTCGATGGTATCGACGACGAGCCGCCGCTCTCCGGCAATCTCGCGGGCACTACCGTGGGCTTCCATCAAGGTCAGGGTCTGATGCCGAACGAACTCCCCTTCACCGAGGATGCCGAGGCAAATCGGCTCCTTGCCGCCAGTCCACTCGCCCTATTGATCGGAATGCTGCTCGACCAACAGTTCCCGATGGAGCGGGCGTTCCTCTCCCCCTACCTTCTCACCCAAAGGATCGGCGGCTCCCTCGACGCGACGACAATCGCCGCCCTCGATCGCGACGACCTGGTGGCCGCCTTTCGGGGCCCCCCGGCACTCCACCGCTTTCCTGGATCCATGGCAGAGCGGTGTCAGGCATTGTGCACCATGATCGTCGATGAGTATGCGGGCGATGCCGGACGCATCTGGCTCGAGGCCGCCGACGGCAAAGACCTCCTCCAGCGACTCGAAGCCCTTCCGGGGTACGGCAGGACCAAGGCGCGGATCTTCGTAGGAATCGTCGGGAAGCGCCTCGGGCAGGGGCCTCCGGGGTGGGAGAAGACCGCCGCCGATTGGCCATCAATTGCCGACATCGACTCTTTCGACAAGATCTACGAACTGCGCGAGCAGAAGCGGGCGATGAAGGCCGCAGCAAAGAAGACGGAGTGATGGTGCGACAGGTGCCCTCGTGATCCTGCGCGCAATGCTCCGGTTCATCGGCGAGGTCGCGGTGTGGACGGGCCTTGTCCTGCTGATCGCCCTCGGCGTGGCGCTCCTGGTTCGTTTTGCCTTCCGTCGCCGTAACGAGATCGCGTGGGTCCCCCTGGCATGGCTTGCCCTCGGCGGTTCGCTCGTCATGGCGGGGCTTTCCGATCGCCTCGGCCTGCCCCAGCCGGTCGTCATCGACGTGGGACGACGGGCGGTACCGGTCGTGTGGGTGATCGCCGGGGCGATGCTCGGCACCGCCTGGGCATGGCGGGTGCACCGCACTCGCGAGCCATGACCGCCCCGCTGGTCTCGGTGATCGTACCCACCTACCTCGTAGACGTCGGCGTCGGCGGTGAGCACCTCCATCGGGTCGGGCGTTACGGTAGGGATCGTTCCCAATGACGCGGAGTCGGTAGGGGAATGCCCATCGCCCACCGGAGGTTGCCCTAACCATGAGCCTGGTCGAGCTGCTCGAGAGCGCCGACACCACCGTGGCCGTGGTCGGCGCCACCGCCAATCCCTCGAAGTACGGGAACATCATCTACCACAACCTGAAGTCGAAGGGCTTCAAGGTGTTCGCGGTGAACCCGAATCGTGACGAGGTCGACGGGGATCCCTGCTGGCGCTCGCTGGCGGACCTGCCGGAGGCCCCCACCATCGTCGACATCGTCGTGCCGCCGGCGCGGACGCTCACCGTCCTTCAGGAGTGCCTCGACCTGGGCCTGATGAACGTGTGGGTCCAACCGGGGGCCGGTGACCATGCCGTGCGGGAGTTCGTCGAAGCGAATGATTTCAATGGGTTGGTCGGTCCCTGCATCATGGTGGAGGCCAGGGCACGCACCACGTGAGGCTGCCCTTCTAGGTTCCGGGGTTGCCGCCGCTCCGGCCCAGCCACAACCAGCCCTAGCATTCGCTCCTGCTGGAGCTGGAGCCGGTGCTGGGGCGCTTCGGCTTTGACCTACTTGAATACGTGACGATGTCATCGGTGCAGTTCGACGCGTACGACCCGGCATTCGTCGCCGATCCCTACCCGACCTACGCCAGGTTGCGCGAGGCGGGGCCGTTCTTCGACGATCACTGGCGGGTGACCTTCTTCGCAAGGCATGCCGATGTAACGGCGATGCTTCGCGACAAGCGCTTCGGTCGCGACATTCGTCACGTGCTCGCCCCTAATGAGGTCGACCACCGGTCGTACCCCGTGCACCTCACCAACTGGTATCGCTTCATCCGCGGGTCTTTCATCGACCTCGAGCCCCCTGAGCACACCCGCATCCGGGGGGCGGTAAAGCAGCCATTCGCCCGCAGCAGGGCAGAGGCGCGCCGCGGCGAGATCGAACGCCTGGCCAACCGGCTCCTCGACGAGGTGATCGACCAGGGGCGGATGGAGGTCATCGCCGACTTCGCCACCCCCATCCCGATCGCGGTCGTCGCCCAACTGATGGGAATACCCGATAGCGACCACCGCCTGCTGCTCGACTGGTCCCACGCCATCGTCAAGGTGTTCGACGTCAACGTGACCCCGGTTGAGGAACAGGCTGCGGAGAGCGCAGTGACCGAGTTCGCCGACTACATCCGTGCGATCGTCGGCGAACGCCGGCACAACCCCGGCGAAGACCTCATCTCGGAGCTGGCGACAGCAGACGATCCACTCTCGGACGACGACCTGGTCGCCACCTGCATCCTGGTGCTGAATGCCGGGCACGAAGCGACCGTCCACGGGATCGGCAACGGGGTTCTGGCGCTCGCCCGTAACCCCGACCAGTTCGCACTGTTCCGCACCGGAGCCGCGGCCGACGCGGCCACCGAGGAGCTCTTGCGATACGACACGCCGCTGCAGATGTTCGAACGATGGGTGCTGGAGGATCTCGACTGGGCCGGCGTGCGCCTCACCCCCGGGGACAAGGTCGGTCTGCTCTACGGATCTGCCAACCACGACCCCGGGGTTTTCGAGAGCCCCGAGCGGCTGGCACTCGACCGGACGTCCAATCCGCATGTCTCGTTCGCGTTGGGCACCCACTTCTGTCTCGGTGCCCCACTCGCCCGGGTCGAGCTGCAGGCGGCCTTCGCCACCTTGGCGAAGAGGTTGCGCAACCTGCGGCTGGCGGTACCCGAGCCCCCCCGCCATGCCAGCCTGGTATTCCGCGGGGTGACCGAGCTCGAGGTCGAGTTCGACCCGGCATAGGTGGCGAGCGACCTATTTGCTCACCCCCTTAGCGGCATCGACCCGTGGAACTGGATAGCCTCAATCGCCCGCCCACCCACATGGAGGAATCGATGACTGCGGAGGACCTCAATCCCCGGGTCATAGCCCACAGTCAGTTCGACCGGGCGATGCCATTCGTCGATGACCCCGCCGGGTGGAACGGATTCGCCGAGTGGATCTATGAGCCGGAGAAGGTGGTCATCGTCACCCTTCCGGTGGTCATGGATGACGGAGTCGTCGAGACGTTCCGTGGATACCGGGTGCTCCACAACACAGCTCGCGGCCCCGGCAAGGGCGGGATCCGGTTCCATCCTTCGGTCGACGAGGACGAGGTGCAGGCGCTCGCCACCTGGATGACCTGGAAGTGCGCCCTGGCCCGCCTCCCGTTCGGAGGAGCCAAGGGCGGGGTGACCTGTGATCCCCAGACCCTGTCACTGGACGAGCGTCGCAGGATCACCCGCCGATTCGTGGCGGCCCTCGGCGACAACATCGGGCCCCACACCGACATCCCCGCCCCCGACCTCTACACGGATGCCCAGACCATGGCCTGGGTCTACGACACGTACGCCATGATGCATCCGGGGAAGAACAACCTTCCGGTGGTCACCGGCAAGCCGCTCGACCTCGGTGGCGTGGTGGGACGGTCGACCGCGACGGCGCGGGGCGTCTTCTTCTGCACCGAGCGGTTTCTCGAGCTCGGTGGCGTTACCGGCCTCAGCAGCGTCGACGGAGCCAGGGTGGCGATCCAGGGCTACGGAAACGCCGGCCGGTTTGCGGCGGACATCTTCCAGGAGGCGGGCGCTCGAATCGTGGCCGTCAGCGACACCAAGGGCGGGGTCCACGACCCGAAGGGGCTCGACGTCGCCCGCGTCTCGGCTCACAAGGACACCGCCGGCACCGTGGTGGGTGCGACCGACGGCGATCACCTCGCCCCGCTGGAGGTCCTCGAAGTCGATTGCGACATCCTGATTCCCGCAGCCATGGAGAACCAGATCACCAGGGTCAATGCCGATCGGGTCAAGGCCCAAGTGGTCGTCGAGGCTGCCAACGGGCCCACCACACCGGCCGCCGACGCGATCCTCGCGGGCAACGGGATCCAACTACTCCCCGACATCCTCGCCAACGCCGGCGGGGTGATCGTGTCCTACTTCGAATGGGTGCAAAACCTCCAGAACGAGGAGTGGGACGGCGTCCGGGTCGACGAGGGTTTGCGCAAGCGCATCTACCGGTCCACCGAGGCGGTCGTCGCCCAGCGGGCTTCGTTGATCGAAGACCTCGACGGCTACCGCTCGCGATGGGCCCGGTTGCACCCTGACGACGAACAGCTGCCCGCGCCCGACCTGCGGACTGCCGCCACCCTGGTCGCCGTCGCCCGTACCAAGGCCACCGCCGAGTCCCGCGGGGTATGGCCTTAGGGCTTGCCCAGCACCTGTTGCAGATAGGCCCGGTAGGCGGGGGCGAGGTCGGGGCGGGCGAGCGCCACCGAGGTCGTGGCTTCGGCGAGGCCCAATGGCACCCCGATGTCGAGCAGCGAGTCGTCGACGATCCTGCCCCTGGCACCGCCCTCCAGGGCCATCCGGTGAATCGCATCGGTGAGCTGCAGCTCGCCGCCGTGGCCGGGGTCGACGGCGCTGAGGACCCCGAATACCGAAGCCGGAAAGAGATAGCGCCCCACGATGCCGAGGGACGATGGGGCGCGGTCGACCCCCGGCTTCTCGATCGCCCCGGTGACCTCCACCACCCCGTCCACCACCGGGCCGGAGATCGCCACCACGCCGTACCGATCGAGGAGCTCGCCCCCCACCTCCCTCACCGCCACCACCGGGCGGCCATCGAATACCTCGATGAGCGACCTGGTGTAGGCGTGCGCGGGCTCGGCGAACATGTTGTCGGATAACAGGCAGATGAAGGGGTGCTCGCCGACGACGGCCGCGGTGCGGAGGACGGCGTCGCCTAACCCCCGGGGAACGTTCTGGCTGACGGCGGTGAACGTGACGCCTTCGAGACCCGGGATCGGCTCGCCTTCCGTGAAGTGGCTCATTACCGGGTTGCCGACGCGCTCATCGACTACGAAGACGATCTGCGAGACCCCGCAGGCGACGGCCTCCTCGACGACGTATTGGATGACGGGCCGGTCGACCACCGGAATCATGGCTTTGGGGATCACCCGGGTGGCCGGTCGCATTCGGGTACCGCTGCCGGCGCACGGGATCACGGCTATTTCGACGGTCATGTGCCCGTATCGTCCCAGAACGGCCCTCGATTGACGAGCATGCCCGCCGCGCATAGCCGCGGTTTCCGGGTAAACCGGCGCAGTGAGCCCAATCCCCTGGCCGCTCGTCTCCTCAAGACCGCTCCGCCTCGCGGCCGATAAGCCCGGGATGCACAAGCGCCTGCTTCTTGTCCTACTCGTCGTCGCCTCCCTCACAGCCCCGCTCACCGCTGGGGCAGCGTCGTCCACCTACTGGGTTGCCCCGGGCGGGTCCGACGCTTCGGCGGGAACCGAGGCGGCGCCATGGCAGACGCTGCAGCACGCGGTCGACCAGGTCGATCCCGGGGACACCATCGTGGTGCGCCCCGGCGCCTACGCCGGGATGAGGATCGAGCGGTCGGGTGCCCCTGGAGCGTGGATCACCCTTTTTGCAGAGCCCGGGGCGGTCGTCGACCGGCCCGGACCCGACAATCGGCACGACAGCAATATCGAGTTGGAGACGTGGTCGGCACCGGGAACGGTGTCGTACTGGGTGATCGAAGGCTTCGAGGTCGAGAACGCCCCCAACTGGGGGATCGATGTCCGTGGCTCGGAAGAGGCCCACTCGCACCACATCACCATCCGCGGGAATCACGTCCACCACAACGGGGTCGACTCGACCAAGACCGGGATCTTCTTCGCCTTCACCGACGACGTGTCGGTTGTCGGCAACGACAGCCACCACAACGGCGAGCACGGGATCTACCTGTCGAACTCGGGCGACCGCTTCCGAGTCAACCGCAATCACCTCCACGACAACGAGCGATGCGGGCTCCACATGAATGGCGACCTCTCGTTGGGCGGTGACGGCACCATCTCGAACGGCCGGATCGTCGGGAATCTCATCGACCGCAACGGGGCCGAGGGTTGTGCCGGAATCAATCTCGACGGCGTCACCAACGCCTTCATCGCCGAGAACGTGATCGTCGAGAACCATGCGACTGGCATCGCGGTCTTTCGCCAGGACGGCGCGGTCTGTAGCCGCAACGTGACGATCGTGAACAACACCATCGTGCAGGCCGCCGATGGCCGGTGGGGTGTGGTGATAGGCGGTCCTGGCTGTCGCGACGTGACGCTGTTGAACAACGTGATTCTGATCAGGCACGAGTGGCGTGGGGCGATCGAGATGCCCACTGAGGGGATGCCCGGTTTGGTGAGCAATCACAACATCTTCACCGGGCGGTTCACGACGGACGGCGGCTCGTCGGTGAAGAATCTCGCCGAATGGCGAGCCGCCACCGGCCAGGACATTGCGAGTTCGACGGCTTCAATCACCGCAGTCTTTCTTCCCGGCAACTATCGCCACCAGCCTGACGGACCGGCCCAGGACGCGGGTACGGCGACCGCCAGTCGACGCGATCACGACCGTGTCAAGCGGCCCTCGAACGGTGCCTGGGACGTCGGTGCATTCGAGACCCCGATGTGTCGCGGCCACCTCGCCACGATCATCGGAACGAGCGGCAACGACGACCTCGAAGGAACCGCCGGGGCCGACGTGGTCGTCGCGCTAGCGGGTGCCGATGAAGTCCTTCTCGGCGATGGCGACGATATCGCCTGTGGCGGCAGAGGCAGCGATCATGTCTTCGGTGGTGGCGGCGACGATGAGATCCACGGGCAGCGGGGTCGGGACGTGCTCGACGGGGGCGCCGGGTTCGATGTCGCCAACGGCGGACGAGGAGACGACAGCTGCATCGCCGCGGAGCAGATGCACAGCTGCGAGGGTTGACGACGTCGGGAAACCGACAAGCACCCCGAACGCGACGAAGGACGGGTTGCCCCGTCCTTCGTCCTGATTCGAAGTCGAGCTAGCGCTTCTTTGCGGCCGGCTTCTTGGCGGCAGTCTTCTTCTTTGCGGCCGGCTTCTTCGCAGCAGCCTTCTTGGGAGCCGCCTTCTTCTTTGCGGCGGGCTTCTTGGCAGTCGCCATTCTTTGTTCCTCTCGTTTCGCCCCACCCTCTGGTGGAGCGCGCCGACCTGAAAGATCGGCTGTTATGAAATGTGTACCCTCACACCGGTTGCCCGTCTGCGCCATGGCATGGCAGGTTCATGACAAATATCCGGCGCCATCCGGCGGGCTCTCGGAGCGAAACCACATCGGTGTAATCGCAGTCCAACTACCCCCCGGCGCGGGCCGCGCTATAGGCACGATGACGCCGTCGGATGGCAGGACCACGCCGTCGAAGGGCTACCCTTCCGAGGACGATGAGCAACGCACCAACCATCGCGGTAGTCGAGCTCGCCGCGTCGTTTCGGCGAGGTATCGATGCCGCTCTGGAGCGTTCTGGTTTCGTCCCGGTGGGGATCGAGGAGTCACCGAGGGCCGCTCTCGTGACACTGCGATTCCCCGATGGGTGCGAAAGCGTGGACGATCTCGCCGCGGCCGGAGTCGTGGTGGTGGCGCTTCTTCCCGAACCCACACCCGAGGCCCACGCTCACGCGTACTCGCATGGAGCCACCGGCACTGTCGACTGGAATGCCGATCCTGGCGAGATCGTGGAAGCGCTTCAAGCCGCGTTGGAGGGCCGCACCCGCCTGCCGGCCGAGATCACCCGGATGCTCGCGTCCGAATGGCCGGACCTCCACGCTCCCCGACCCGAGATCGACGAGGACGAAGCCGACTGGTTGATCGCACTTGCCGGCGGCTCGACGGTGGCCCGCCTGGCCGACGACACCGGGTACTCGGAGCGGGCCATGTTTCGCAAGCTCCACGACTTGTACGAGCGGCTTGGAGTCGCCACCCGCGCCGAGGCGATCGTTGTGGCCGAGCGGATCGGCCTTCTCGAGGAGGCATGAGCCGCCGAAGCCCCATCGCAATTGCGACGACCCTCCCGCGATTGCCCGTAATCTGACGGTCGAATGACCACTCGCCTCGGGCCCGGCGGGCGTCCTCTCCCCTCACCAAGGGGGCACCGCCCCAAACCCCTCGTAGCCGCACTGCTATCCGCCGTGGTGCCCGGCCTCGGTCACCTCTACGCCGGCGACCGCAAACGAGCCTGGTGGTGTATCGGCATAACCGCGGTGTTCGTCGTCCCTGCGGCAGTGCTGTTCGCGATGGTGTTCTACGTGACGGGAGTCGACCTGGCGCTCGACCTGGCCCGGCCCTTTTTCGAGAAGCCTGGCCTGCTGATCGCACTGCTTGCAGTGAACTTCATCCTGGTGGCGTTTCGGGCGGCGGTGGTGGTCGACTCGTTCATGTACGCCCGCAACCTCGCACCGGACGACCGACCGATCATCCTGTTCGGCCTCTCCTTCGGCGTCGCCCTGATCCTCATCGCCACCGCCATCCCCCACGGCTGGGTCGGTGAGAGGAACCTCGCATTGCACGACCTGCTCACCCACGACTTCACCACCGACCCAAATCAGGTGACCACCACCACGGCTGCCCCAACCACCACCAGACCCGCCCCGACGATTCCCGGGGCGACCACCACCAGCACGACCACTCCCCCCGCCACGACCACCACCACTCGACCGGATCCGTTCGAGGGCGAGGACCGGGTCAACGTGCTGCTTCTCGGCAGCGATGCGGGTCCAGGACGCACCGGAGTGCGGACCGACACGATGATCGTGGTGAGCATCGACTCCGAGACGGGGTGGACCGCGATGTTCTCGATCCCTCGTAACTTCGTGCGGACTCCGATTCCTGCTGACCACCCGGCCTACTCGGAGTGGCCCGATGGGCTGTGGGGAGATCCGAGCAATTTGGTCTGGGGCATCTACGCCTACGGCCTCCAGAACCCGGCATTGTTCGACGGCGCCAACACCGGGGGGGATGCCGCCAAGACGATCTTCGGCCATCTCGTGGGGCTGGAGATCGACTACTTCGCCATGGTGAACCTCCACGGCTTCGTGGACATGATCGACGCCCTCGGTGGGGTGGAGATCCAAGTGACCCGCCGGATCTATGACGCGGAATATCCGCATGAGGATGGGTACCTGATCGAAATCGAATTCCTGCCGGGGACCTACCGGATGAACGGTCACGACGCCCTGGCATTCGCCCGCACCCGCCACGACGCCGACGACTTCGACCGAATGGGACGCCAGCGGTGTGTGCTCGAAGCGCTCGCCCGTGAAGCAGATCCGGTGTCGCTACTCCGCGAGCTGCCGAGCCTGGTTCCCGCCATCGAGAGCAGCGTCATCACCGACATCCCGGTCGCCCGGTTCCCCGACTTCCTGAGCCTTTTGGCCAAGGTCGACACCGAGCAGATCGTGTCGATGCGCTTCATCCCCAATGCCCCCGAGTTCGCCGGAACGCTCACCTCATATGTCGCCTACCAGGTGGAGGGGTACAACGTCCCCAACGTCGACCTGATCCGCGACCGGGTCCAGATCGCCACCACTCTCCCGCCCCTCGAGGCAGCGGAGGCACTCAACCTCCAACCGCTGGACGAAGTCTGCGGGATGCCGGACGGCGACTGAGTCCGTAGCATTGCGTATCAGAGGAGGGGCACATGAGACGATCGATCATTGGGCTGTTGGTCTTGTCGACGGGGGCGTTCGGGTGCGGGGGCGGATCGGGGGCCAGCACCACGAGCCAAGCCGCGGTCAGTACCACTGGCGCGGTTGCCACCACGACCACCGCGCCGGAAGCGACTACCACCAGCGCTCCCCCGGCGGCCGTATTCACCGCGGAGGACCTCCCGATGGCAGTGCTCACCGACGGTGATCCATGGGTGGTGCCGATCGTCGGCGCCCAGCAGTTCCCCCTGACCCTCGACGACATTTGGCCAATCGAGAACTTCCCCGAGGAGCGCCCGGTCTATGAGGGTGCCGGCTTCCAAGCCGGATCCTTCTCGGCCTTCATCGAAGAGGGGGCCCTGGTGATCACGGGAGCCCACCTGTTCGCCGACGCCGCCGGTGCCTCCGTGGCTCTCGATCTGATCGAATCGTCATTCATGGATACCGAACTTATCGCCGCGATCACCGACCTCGAGCCGGGGGCGCTGACCGCGGCCGAGTCGCTCGAGTCCTCGGTGGGTGATCGGTCGGCAGCCGTGCTCGCCACCGGCCCGGACTTCCAGGTCGTCGGGGTGATCTGGACCCAGGGCAACCTGCTCCAGTTCGTCCGCATCGGCATGGTCGTGGGCGACGACGCCCGCCAGGCCGCCACGTTCGACTTGGCGGAAGCGATCGCGGCCCGAGTGGCCGGAGGGTGAGCGGCCACCTTCCTCGCCTTCAGAGGCGGACCGGGGGCTACTCGTAATGCTTGATGTCGGGTGGACCCGACAGGTGGGGACCCAGCGCCCCGAGGAACTCACCTACATGAGACTCCTGCCACTTTTCATGATCACCCACTGAATCCCACCTGGCGAGGATCAGCAACCGATCGGAGTCTTCGATCCCCCGGAGCAGATCCATACCGTGAAAGCCCGCGACATCCTCGAAAAGAGGCGCGGTAGTACCCAGCGCGGCGCCGAGTCCGTCGGGGTCAGAGGTGTCGAGGTAGATCACAGCGGTGATCATGATGCTCCTTCGCCTTGTCGGACCTTCGACCCTAGCGCGCATCCTCCGGAGGACGGCAACCCGCCCGAAAGGGCGTTTCCTGGGGTTCGGCGAAGCGAAGTCCCAAGCTGCCCGAAGGGCAGCCAGCCTCCGTGGCGATTGAACGGCCCCCAGAGGGAAGGCGCTGCGCGCTGGCGCCCACGACACTCGCCCAAAGGAAGGAGTTCCCTGGAGTTCGGCAAGCCGAACTCCCAAGCAACTCGCCCAAAGGGCGAGTTTGCCGTGGGCGCTGAGGGATTCGAACCCCCGACTTCTTCCTTGTAAGGGAAGCGCTCTAGCCAACTGAGCTAAGCGCCCGAGCGCCGAAGGCTAACGCCCGCCGTCGGCTTCTATCCTTCCCCTCCCACGACTGAGGAGCGGGATGACGATCGAGTACATGTCCGGATTCGGCAACGAGCACGCCTCGGAAGCCGTCGAGGGCGCACTGCCGGTGGGGCAGAACAACCCGCAAAAGCCTCCCCGGGGCCTGTACACCGAGCAGTTGAGCGGCACCGCCTTCACCGCCCCCAAGGCGGAGAACCGCCGCACCTGGTTCTACCGGATGCGGCCGTCGGTGCTGCACGTCCACGACCTGCGTCCGGTGGACCATCCGCATCTCCGCACCGCCCCCAACCGGGAAACCGAGCCGCCGATCGGGCAGCTCCGGTGGGACCCGATTCCGATGGAGGCCGGCCCGCTCACCTGGCTCGACGGTCTGCGAACCATCGCCACCAACGGCGACGTCCATGGCCAGTACGGGATGGCGGCCCACATCTACCTGGCGACCAAGTCGATGGACCGCACCTACTTCTACAACGCCGACGGCGAGCTGCTGATCGTGCCCCAGGAAGGGGGGCTGCGGATCGCCACGGAGTGCGGCGTCATCGAAGCCGTCCCCGGAGAAGTGTGCCTGATCCCCCGGGCGATGAAGTTCAAGGTCGACCTGATGGGCGATCACGCCCGGGGATACGTGTGCGAGAACTATGGGGCGTACCTGGATCTTCCCGAGCGGGGGCCGGTCGGCGCCAACGGGCTGGCCAACGCCCGCGACTTTCTCGCCCCCACCGCGGCGTACGAGGAGACCGAGGGCGCCGCCACCGTGTTCGTGAAGTTCGACGGACGCCTCTTTGCCTCGGACATCGACCACTCGCCGCTCGATGTAGTGGCATGGCACGGAAACCACGTCCCCTATAAGTACGACCTCGCCCGCTTCAACACGATCGGGTCGATTTCCTTCGACCACCCCGACCCGTCGATCTTCACCGTGCTCACCTCGCAGTCGGATCGACCGGGGACCGCCAACCTCGACTTCGTGATCTTCCCCGACCGGTGGCTGGTCGCCGAGCACACCTTCCGGCCGCCCTACTACCACAGCAACATCATGAGCGAGTTCATGGGGCTGATCCACGGGGTCTACGACGCGAAGCTGGAAGGGTTCAACCCGGGCGGCTTCAGCCTCCACAACCAGTACTGGCCGCACGGGCCCGACAACGAGGCCTTCGAGGGCGCCACCAATGCCACCCTCGAGCCGCAGAAGCTCGAGGGCACCCTGGCCTTCATGTTCGAGACCCGGTATCCGTTGATCCCCACCGCCTACGCCTCGACCCTCCCCGCACTGCAGGAGGACTATCAGGAGGTCTGGGCGAGCCTGCGGCGGCGCTTCGGGCGGTAGACCCTCAGCCCTCCCGCGGAGGCCGGACGCTACCCGGCACGGGCAACAGCGCCCCCTGGGGAATCTGACGCTCGACCGAGGTCGTCTGGACCAGGCCGAGTTCGTCGACGATCACACTGGTGTTGTCGCAACCACCGTCGGCCCGCGACTGGTAGTTGACCCGCACCCGCTGCGGCCGCACGTCTTCTCCCGATGCCGCCACCGCCCGCAGGTCCGACCACCGGGCCGACACCGACGGCTGCTCGCACCGGGCGAACACCTCGCTCCACACCATCGGCGCGGTCAGATACGCGCCATCCGTGTAGAGATCCCGGACCACCACCTCGACCCCGGCCTCGAGGTCGGCGATGGTCCCCCGCCAGGCGTGGACATCCGGGGGCCCGTCGGGCGACGGCGCCACTCGCAGCCGGTAGCGCCGACCCGCCTTCCAGACGAAGTCCCGGGTGTTGACGTCGTTGCGGCTGCTCTTCAACGGCGACCGCGAGCCAACCAGCAGGCGCGAGGCTCCGTCGGCAGGCCCGTATCCGCCCCAATTGGCCGCGGTCGAGTCGGGAAAGGCGGGGTTCCACTGAAGGCCGAGGTGGGCACCGCCGCGCAGCCGCCGATCCGACGCGAAGCTCACCTGAAGGGCGAAGAAGTACAGGCGACGCACTGACGGCTGCTGCAGCACTTCCAGCACTGCCGACACCTCGATCAGCGGCGTCTGCGGCACCTCCCAGACGAGATGGAACGACGACGCCCCGTTGGCGGAACGCGGCTCACCCCAGGTTCGCTGCCGTACCTGAGCCGCGGAGCGGAACCGTTGCCAGAAGCTCGTCACGGCTGCTGCTGCTGGGCCCAGGGGTGGATCCAGGCGCCCTCGTAGACCCCCCGGCGGTCCCCACACGACCAGTGGCCCCAGGGACCAGGGCCGAGGCCCCATACGCTGTATCCGCGCCCCACCTCGTCGTACCGATCGAAGTTGAACTCTGGCCACACCGCCGGGCTCCACCCACCGCCGCTGCGATTGCCGAGAAGGGTCTCCCGCGACTCCCAAACGAGGAGGGCGGCCACGGTGGCGTTGTACTCGGGGTTGAAGATCGAAGCGTCGGCCGGCAGCCCGCCCGACTTGTCGGGATGGAGCGAGCGAACCCGATCGACCCGATACTGCCAGTAGAAGGGAAGGTGCTGAAACAGCCCGGAGGCGTCCGATGAGGGGTTGCGCGCCATCGGATTGCCTCCGCTCTCGCACTGCATCACGTTGAGAGCGTTGTCGACCTGCGAGCCGACGCAGAACTCGACGCCGTCACGGGTCGCGCACTTCGTCTGGTTGAGGCCCCAGCGCCCGAACACCTCGTTCACCAGGGACCGCCACTGCTCGACGCCTTCACTCGGCACATAGGGGTAGATGACGGTGGTGGTGGTCGAGTTGGGACGGGTGGTGGGGCCCGCGGTGGAGGTGGTCTGGCTGGCGAGCTCCTCCTCCTGACGGCGTATTTCGGCTTCCAGGGCCGCCTGCCGGGCGGCTTCCTCGCGCTCCCATTGTTCCCGGAGGCTATCGAACCGCGTTTTCACCTCTGAATGCACCGAGCGGCGCTCGGCAACGACGACGGCACGAGTGGCGATCTCGCCCTCCCAATGGCCGATGGCCTCCTGCACCTCGGCTCGGAGGTGGACGATATCGGCGCCGATGAATGCCAGGTCGATCACCTCTGATCGGTCGCGCTCCGCGATCGCCCCCAGGTAGGCGACACGGGACGAGAAGGAGGCGACATCGGTGACGACCAGTTGGGACGATCCCGACTGGGCGACCATGTACATCCGGGCGATACGAGCGCGTACCGACTGGGCATGGACCGATGCCTCGTCCTCGAGGTCCGATTCGCGGTCCGCCAGACGGGCGAGCATGGAGTCGAGTCGGCTCCGCTCGGATTCGGCCTCGGCCAGATCGGCCTCGGACGCGGCAAGGGCTGCCGCGGCGTCATCGAGCGCCTGCTCGGCCGCCTCGACTTCGGAGAGGCTGACCGCGGCGCCGGCGGGCAACGCCACTACCACCGTCGCGCCGGCGATCGCGACGGCGATGGTGAGGATGGCGAGGCGGCGCCTCGTGCCCAGGTCTGGAGTCATGGCGCCGGATGATATGGGCATACCCGGGGGTGTGCTCCGCTCAGACTCCGTCGAACGACGGATGTACCCAGGACGAATCCCAGAAGCCGCGATGCGCCCCGCACGTCCAGTGCCCCCACGGCTCGGGCCCCTTCGCCCAGTTGCTGAGGTATGGGGGGCCCGACTCGTACCCTGGGTAGGCGATCCGGCCCAACTGGACCTCGCGCGATCGCCAGACCAGGTACGCCGACACCATGGCGTTCAACTCGGGATCGAAGATGCTGGGATTGTCCGGCCAGTCGTAGACCACCCATCCTTCGGCCATGGCATTGGCGAGCCGTCCTGGGAAGTACTCGGGGCGGTGTTGGAACAGTCCAGAGACGCCGGTGCTGCCGGCGAGGGCGAACGGGAAGCCCCAGCTCTCACAGACCAGCACGTCGAGGGCCTGCTCGATCTGGGGGCCGACGCAGCGCTCCTCACTGTTGACGACGGCGCAGTCCTCCTCGTCGAGACCCCATCGGCCGAAGGTGTCGGTGATCATGTCCCGCCACTCCTCGCGGGCCGCCGAAAAGGAGGACGCCTGGTAGTGGAGGCGCTCACAGCCATGCTGTTCCGCCCCATTGGCGCAGTAGTCGTAGTCCTGCCCACCGCGGAGAATGCTGTCGTCGTCGCCGTCGAAGTGGCTCCAGTCCGACCACAGCCGATCGAATCCCCGGCCCCCGCGGATGTCGTCGACCCCACTGTCGGCCCCCGACCCGTCTCCCCCGTTGAGGCGGTCATCACCGAGGCCGCCCTTGATGAGATCGTCGCCCGAGCCGCCATCGATGTGATCCTGGCCTTTGCCGCCGCGTAGGTCGTCGCTACCCGGGCCACCGATCAATCGGTCGCCCCCCTTGCCGCCACGAAACGCATCGGGCCCATCGGCTCCGATCAAGATGTCGCCGCCGCGCCCTCCCGAGGCCCGGTCGGCACCGCCACGACCCTCGAATCGGTCGCTACCCGAGCCGAGGCACACGGTGTCGGCAGAATCGGACCCGAACACCACGTCGTTCCCGCCCAACGTCGCCACGACGAACGGCCCGGGGCCATGACTGCCATCCTGGAGATCGATGGTGTCGGAGCCATCGGTCCCGATCACGTTCGCCGCCTCCCCGAAACAAGTCACGTTGTCCGCGCCGGCGGAGGATTGGCCGGCTACCCCGATGATGGGGAGCAGCGCCAGCAACGCGCCGGGAATCACGATCCGTCGGGTCTTCCGCATTTTCTCCTGGCGGGTGGTCGGCGACCGAGTATGCCAGGGGCGGGTCACTATGCGTCCTGTAGCGTCATGCCGTGACCGAATGTGCCTTTTGCGCGATCGTCGACGGCGCCCAGCCGGCGGACCTGGTACTCGATGAGGCGGAGTTCATCGGGTTCCTCGACAATCGACCTGTGTTCATCGGCCACACCCTGCTGGTTCCTCGCCGCCACTTCGACACCCTCGAGGATCTACCGGATGAATTGGCGGCGAACCTCGCCATCACCGCCCGGCGCCTCGCGATCGCGGTGCGGGTGGGTCTAGATGCCCAGGGCACCTTCGTGGCGATGAACAACACCATCAGCCAGAGCGTGCCTCACCTCCATGTCCATGTCGTCCCCCGGTCGAAGGGCGACGGACTGCGGGGCTTCTTCTGGCCCCGGACTCGCTACGACGACGATGCCCACCGCCTCCGGGTCGGCTCCCAAATCGCGAACGCCCTGCCGACCGGCTAGGTGGCGGCGCCACCCGGCGCCGGAGCCACGACCCGGGGACGCCGTTGGGCGAGGCCGACCAGGGCGACCCCCAGCAGGATGATGGGCAACCCGACGAGGGCCCACACCCCGATCACCTCATCGCCAAGAGTCACCCCGAGCGCCACCGCCACTGCCGGGTTCACATAGGCGTAGGAGGTCGCCACCGCCGGTCTGGTGTGTGAGAGCAGATAGGCGTACGCCGTATAGGCGAACAGCGATCCGAAGATCGTCAGATACGCCAGGGCCAGCCATGGGCCGAGCCCTGGCATCTCCTCGATCCGCTCCCCCCGGACCAGCCCGGCGACGATGAGCACCGCGCCCCCTGTCAGCATCTGGGCGGCCGATGCCATCAGCCCCTGCGGCATGCGCAATCGCGAGGACACCACCGACCCGAACGCCCAGAGAAACGGGGACAAGACCATCAGGAGCGTCCCCAGCCCGCTGCTCCGGAAATCTCCTTCGCGGCTGAGCAGGATCACTCCGGTGAAGCCGACGACCAGCCCGGCCCACTCCAGTCGATTCGGCCAGCGACCAAAGAGCCCGCTCCACAGGGCGGCCCAGAGCGGCATCACTGCCACGGCCGATGCTGCCAGGCCGGAACCGACGCCGTTGTCCTCGGCCACGGTCACCAATCCCAGCCCGCCGATGAAGAGCACCGCCCCCACGAAGGCGGCATTACGCCATTCCACCGCCGTCGGGTGTGCCCTTCCCCGCCGCCGTGCAATCGGGTAGAGCAGCCCTCCGGCGACCACGAGGCGAATGCCATTCATCACGAAGGCGGGGAAGCCCTCGAGGCCCCACCGCAGCACCAGATAGGTGGAGCCCCAGACCACGTACACGAGCGCGAGCGACAAGGGCACCAGCAAGCGCTCGCCGCGAATGGCGTGGGTCACAACCGACAACAACCGCCGGAGCGACCGATTTGTTGCAGGCGACGCGACTGGGCCGCCGCCTTGCGGCGCCGGCCCCAGTCGGGCATTTCAGGGTCTAGCGGAACAGGCGACGGCGCTCGGTGGCGATCACCAGCGAGCCGCTGCCCATGAACACGAACCCGAGCCCACCGAGCAGG
The DNA here is from genome assembly GCA_040878325.1 of Acidimicrobiia bacterium. NCBI lineage: Bacteria > Bacillati > Actinomycetota > Acidimicrobiia > Acidimicrobiia bacterium. Next base: position 32,493 of record JBBDMM010000011.1, on the reverse strand, counting down.
ATCGCCAGCAGGTGCCCGGCGCCATTGTTCGGCAACTCGGGATCGTCCGGCCCCAGCACGGTCGTGGTGGTCCCACCAACCGTCGTCGTGGTCGTCGGTTCGTCGGGGCCCAACACCGTCGTGGTGGTGCCGTCGCCGGCAGTCGTGGTCGTGCCATCGCCGACGGTCGTGGTCGTACCCGCCACCGTCGTGGTCGTGGTATCCGGGCCGAGCACCGTCGTCGTGGTGCTGTTCCCCAACGTCGTCGTCGTGGTCCCGTCACCCAACTCCAATGTCGTCGTCGTACTGCCGCTACCCAACGTCGTCGTCGTACTGCCGCTACCCAACGTCGTCGTCGTACTGCCGCTACCCAACGTCGTCGTCGTCGACCCCCCCGCGATCGTCGTAGTCGTGGTACCGGTCGTGTCCTCCGCGGAGGCACAGCTGACAGTGGCAGTGCCCTCGATGTCCCCCTGAACGGCGTTGAAATCGACGAAGATGTTCGTACCGGGTCCGCCGTCGAACACGTCGGCACCAGCGTTCCCAGTGAGGGTGTCGTCGTCGGCGCCTCCCGAGAGCTGATCGTTGCCTCCGTTGCCGGTTATGGCGTCGTTGCCCGACCCACCGGAGATCTGGTCAGCCCCGTCTCCACCGGAGATGACGTCGATGCCCGCCCCGGCGGCGATGCAGTCGGCGCCCCCGTTGCCCTCGATGTCGTCGTTGCCAGCCCCGGAGGTGATGGAGTCGGCATCGTCGCCACCCTGGATCGTGTCGTTGCCCGAACCGGTCACGATCACATCGGCCCCACCGTTGCCCTCGATATCGTTGTCACCGTCGCCCGCGTCGATGTCATCGGCGCCGTCGCCACCCTGGATCGTGTCGTTGCCCGAACCGGTCACGATCACATCGGCGTCACTGTTGCCCTCGACATCGTTGTCGCCGTCGCCCGCGTCGATGTCATCGGAGTCCTCGCCACCCTGGATCGTGTCGTTGCCCGAACCGGTCACGATCACGTCCGCACCGGCGTCGCCGTCGACATCGTTGTCGCCATCGCCGGCGAAGATGCTGTCGTTCCCGCTGTCCCCGTTGATCGTGTCGTTGCCACCGAGGGTGCAGATGATGTCATTGCCGCTGAGGGCGTTGATGGTGTCGTTGCCGCCGTTGCCATAGATGAGGTCGTCACCCGTCGTCCCGGAGATGTTGTCGTCACCGGCGGTGCCGTTGATGACGTTGTAGGTGACTGTGCCGCTGCCGGGGTCGAAGTCGAAGGGACCATCGGAAGGAGACAGCAGGCAGGCGTCGCCGGCGGCAGCCGAAGCGGGCACCGCACCGATGACGACGATGCCGGCGAACGCAAGCAGCATCGCCCCTACCAAGATGAGCGCGCCACCAACCCGCCCCCGCTGCGAATGAACAACTGCCGACATGACACCTAGCTCCTGGTTCGGAGCCCGGATCCGACGCCCCGCCCGACCGCAAGCGGCGGTCCTGAATCGGCGCTGCCGGGCCCAAGGCCCTGGCGTTCCCCTCCTTGAAGCCACGGATCATAGTCACCGCGCGCTCTGCGTGGCAAATACCGGGGCTGTGCGCCGCCGGACCGCCTTCCTGGGAGCGATCGCTGGCAGGCACCCCCAGACCGAGCTCGCTGATCGAGCGAGAAAACTTCTCCACTCCCTGCCACTCCGAGTAGTCTCGACCGTCATGGCGACGAAAGTCCCCGAGACCGGGTCGGCGGCGCTGACCTACGACAAGTCGGCCGACATCGGCGTGTTCGACGGGCGCATCGTCGCGCCCAAGCGCCCCGCACGTGCCTCCACCGCATCGACCAAGAAGCAGTCGCCGACGCCGCGCCCCGTCTCAGTTCACAAAGGAACCTCCACCGAACCTCCCGACGACTCAGCGTCGGAAGGAACGCCGAGGCGCCGAAGCTTCATCGTCCCATTGATCGCCGGCCTCCTCCTGCTGCTGGCTGGTGGCGGCGCGGTCTTCTACAGCCTCTCGTCGGTGGTGGTGTCCGATCGCGCCGCCGCCCGAGCTCAGGACGATCTGCGCGATCAGTTCGTCCAGCGGCAGTCCCTCGCCGCGAGCGGCCTCCTCGCCGCGGCCTTCGACCCTGACGCCGCGCCCTCGGACGTGGAGTCGGTGGTGGAGGGCGACTTCGAGACCGAGGAAGACGTCCCGGTGATCTTCGGTGCTCCGGTCGAAACGACCCCGATGATCAACGACCCCACCCAGTTGGCGGGGTGGATGTTCGAGGCGGACCCGCCGAATGGCGAGGCACTCGGACGGATCGTGATCCCCGCCGCATCGATCGACTGGGTGGTCGTTCAAGGGGTCAATCCGAGTCATCTCAAGAAGGGCCCGGGGCACATGCCGGGCACTCCGATGCCTGGTCAGTACGGGAACGCCGTCATCAGCGGCCACCGCACCACCTACGGCGGGCCGTTCGGCAACCTCGACCGAATGGCCCCGGGAGATCGGTTCACCGTCGAGACGCTGATCGGGGTGCACACCTACCAGGTGGTGTCGGTGGAGTTGGTGCGGCCAACCGACACCTGGGTGGTGCAGCCGATGGACGGAGCCTGGCTCACGCTGATCACCTGCCACCCGAAGTACACCTCACAACAGCGGATGATCGTGTTCTCCAAGCTCGTCGAAGGGCCCAACGCGGACGAGGTCGCCGAGGTGTACGGCACCTTGTACGCGGGACCGCGTCAGCCGCTCCCGTTCGAGTCGACCTCCACCCCTGCGGGCTAGTCACCGCAGACGGGTCCTCACCATTTTCTGTTCAAGCTCACGGGGAACCTCTCCGATGAGTAGTCATGATGACTACTCTCCGTGGCAGCCTGCTCGTCCTCGTAACAGCCCTGGCGCTGGTCGCCGCAGCGGCATTTCACACCCCCGAGGCCGATGCAGCGATCGATCCCATCGTCGAGGCACAACTCGTCGTATATGAGATCAATCGGGCCCGCTGGGGTCCCGCCGCCTTCGGTGCGGAGACGAACTCGTCGGTGCCGTCCGACGTGCTCCCCCAGCCACCGGTTGCCCTCAACCAGGCCCTGGCTGAGTCGGCGACCTTCAAGGCCAACGAGATGGCACGATTCGGCTATTTCGCCCACCAGAGCGCGGCCACCGGAAAGTGGCCCAACAAATTGGCGCGCGACGCGGGCTATCCGCTGCCGTCGTGGTGGTCCGACGATGCGAACTACATCGAGTCGCTGAACTCGGGCAGCAGCGTGGCGATCCGGGTGGTCGGCAGCTTCGCCAACTCACCCTCCCACCGGCGCCACATCTTCGGAGAAGGCACCTTCGCCGACTACCTCGAAATCGGAGTGGGGCGAAGCGACTCGTCGAACTATTGGGCAGTCCACACCGGCATGAGAGACAACCCGCTGCTCTTCGTCACCGGGGTCGTCTACTCGGACGACAACCGCAACGGCCGAATGGACCTCGGTGAGGGTCTCCTCGGGGTGACCGTCACCGCCGGAGGCCGGCAGGCAAAGACCAACGCCGGCGGCGGCTACGCGATCGAGGTAGCCGACGGGAAGCGCGTCATCTCGGCTTCCGGCGGTTCGCTCGCGGGATCCCAGAACGAAGCGCTCGTCAAGGTCAACGGATTCAACGTCGGAGTCGACTTCGTCTCCGGTGCTCGACCCATCGTGCGCACATACCAACTGTGCAAGGGACTCCAGCCGACCATCCTCGGCACGAGCGGGCCAGATGTGTTGAAGGGGACCAACGGGCGCGACGTGATCGTCGGGCTCGGCGGGGCAGACACCATCTACGGTCTCGGCGGCAACGATGTCATCTGCGGCCGCGGCGGCAATGACAGCATCTACGGCGGTGATGGTGACGACCGAATCATCGGCGGGTCAGGCAGAGACGTGATCGAAGGAGGGGCCGGCCGCAACACTCTCTCTGGCGGCCGCGGGAACGACCTCATCGTGGCGTCCGCCGGTGACAAGGTGCGCGGTGGCGCCGGGGTCAACGAAGTCCGCACGCGGTAGGCGCGCAGCGCTCGGGGCTACCAGTTGGCGCCGATGTATTTCGTCTCGAGGAATTCCTGCATCCCGTGGTGCGAGCCCTCACGCCCCAGCCCCGACTCCTTGACGCCCCCGAACGGCGTCGCCGGGTCAGAGATCAACCCTCGATTGAGGGCGACCATCCCTGCTTCCAATCTCTCGGCGATCGACAGCCCGATCCTTTCGTCGCCGGTGAAGACGTACGAGATCAGCCCCAGGTCGGTGCCGTTCGCCTGCTCGACCGCGTCGTCGATGTCGTCGAACCGCACGATCGGGGCAACCGGGCCGAAGATCTCGGTGGCGAGGATGCCCGCACTGCGGGCAACATCTTTGATGACGGTGGGCAGGTAGAAGTAGCCCTTGCGATCGGGCGCCTTTCCCCCCGTGAGGACCGAGCCCTCCATGGCCGCTTCGTCGACCAACTCGGCGACCTTGTCGCGAGCCGAGGCATTGATCAGCGGACCCACCTCGGTACCCCGCTCCATGCCTCCCCCAACCTGCATCGACTCCATGGCTGCCGACAGCCGAGAGGCGAACTCGTCCGCCACCGTGGAGTGCACGTAAAACCGATTCGCCGCGGTGCATGCTTCACCGGCGTTGCGCATCTTCGCCTGCACCGCTCCGATGACGGCGGCGTCGAGGTCGGCGTCTCCCAGCACGAGGAAGGGAGCGTTCCCCCCGAGCTCCATCGACACGCTGAGCACCCTCTTCGCTGCCTCCCCCAGCAGCACTCTTCCCACCTCGGTCGATCCCGTGAACGACAGCTTGCGCACCCGGCTGTCTGCCATCGCGGTGTTGACCACCGCAGAGGAGGACGAGGACGGAATCACGTTCACTACCCCTGGCGGGCACCCAGCCTCTTCGAGGAGGTCAGCCAGGGCCAGGGCGGTGAGCGGTGTATCGGAGGCCGGCTTGAGGACCACCGGGCACCCAGCCGCCAGGGCAGGTCCGATCTTGCGAGTGCCCATTGCCATTGGGAAGTTCCACGGCGTCACCAGGAGTGACACCCCGATCGGCTGGTACACGACGAAGACCCGCTTGTCGCCCGCCGGCGCCCGATACATCTCGCCGCGATTGCGCACCGCCTCCTCCGAGAACCACCGAAAAAACTCGGCCCCGTACCGCACCTCGCCGATCGCATCGGGGAACGCCTTGCCGTTCTCGGTGACGATCAGTTCGGCAAAGTCCTTCTCGCGATCGAGGAGGAGTTCGAATGCCTTGCGGAGGATTTCACCCCGGTCCCGGGGAGCACGGTCGGCCCAGTCTTCAAAGGCGTCGTGCGCGGCGGCAACTGCGGCGAGCGCATCCTCGGGACTCGCCGAGGCGACCGACGCCACGATCTCCTCCGAGGCAGGATCGCGCACATCGATCGTCCCGCCGGCCGAACCCTGGCGCCATTCCCCGCCGATGTAGAGGCCGGTCTTGCCGTCGGCCACGAGCCGTTCTACGAGATTCATCTGATCCAGTCTCCAGTCTCCAGTCTCCAGTCTCCAGTCCCCAGTCCCCAGCCCCCAGAAGAAGGCGCGCCTCCCCAGGGTACGCCCACTGGTGGGCCGCATCGCGCATCGCGCTCTCATCCGCGGGCGGCATCTAGTGCCCGCTTGAACACGTCGTCACCTACGTTCCCGCCGCTGACGACCACGGTTGTCGGACCAGGGGTCGCCACCTTGCCCGCCAGAACGGCGGCAACTCCCACCGCTCCCCCACCCTCTACCCGCCAACCGTGATCGTCGTGAAGAAACTTCATCGCGGTGGCGATCTCGGACTCGGACACGAGCACCGTGTCGTGCACCAGTGCCTGGCACATCTCGAACGTGTGGTGGTTCTCCTCTCCCAACCCCCCGGCGAGGGCATCGGCCAGGGTGTCCTCCTCGACCACGCCGACGAGGCTGCCGGCGGCGAGGCTTCGATGCATCGCCGGGCCGCGCTCCTGGCTCACTCCGATCACACTGATGCCAGGCGAGATGGCCTTGGCGGCCACCGCGATCCCGGATATCAGGCCCCCACCCGACAGGGGCACCACGATCGCTTCGCAGTCGGGGAATGCATCCAGGATCTCGATGCCGATGGTCCCCTGCCCGGCGATGACGGCGGGATCGTCGAAGGGATGGATGAACGCGAGGCCCTCGTCGGCCACAAGTCGACGAGCGGCCGCCTCGGCGTCGTCCTGATCGGGCCCTCCGACCACCACCCGAGCACCAAGACCCTCGATGGCCTCGACCTTGTTCGCCGGGACCCTCGCCGAGACGCATACGGTGGCGGGGAAGCCGAGGAGACGGGCCACATGGGCCACGGCCCGGCCGTGGTTGCCACTCGAGACGGCCACCACCCCGGCGGCCACCGATTCGGGGTCCCAAGACAGCAGGGCGTTGGCCGCGCCACGCACCTTGAAGGACCCGGTTTCCTGCAGGCACTCGGCCTTGAGGCGCACTGGCCCGCCCAATCTCGACAGAGACGGCGACACGACCAGCGGGGTTACCCGGGCGATTCCGGCGATTCGCGCCGCGGCAGCCGTTACCTCGGAGATGGTGGGGTGGTTCACCCGGATACGGTGAACGGGCCCGGAATCGTGGTGCCGTCGCTGTCGGCCTGCGCGATGGTTACGTCACCTATGGCCATGAATTCGGTTCCTCCGGTTCGCGGACGCGAATCGCCTGATTGCGCAACTCTAGGTTTGCCAGACCTTCGCCTATCAGGAATACGCAGCGAATCCTTTACGCTTCTGCCGCCGTGTTCACTACGCGCCGATCTATCGAGCACCCCCTGAGGCGACTGCCATGAAATCGTTCCGGGTGCTGTTTCTCGCCGACAGCCAGTTGGGCCTGTACGCCTCGTTCAGTGGCCTGTCCGAAGAAGCGGCGGCCCAATACGCGGCTCAGGGCATGTACGTGGAGGCGGTGCCACCGACCCAGGGACACGAGTGGGACGCGGCGATGTACCGGAAGGCGGTCGGGGCGGCCAACCATCTACGGCCCGATCTGGTGCTGTTCGGGGGCGACATGATCGACGATCCCAACAGCGAGGATCAGCTGAGCACCTTCCTAGAAATCTCGACCCATCTCGACCCCGACATCCCGATGCGATTCGCCCCCGGAAACCACGACATCGCCGCGGATACGGTCGTGCCGACGCCGGCGAGCATCGCCGCCTATCGGGCGGTCTACGGGGACGACTACTACACGTTTCGGGCCGGCCCGGTGTCGTTCGTCGTCCTCAACACCGTGGTCATCGACCACCCCGAATCGGCGCCGGCAGAGTGGGCTGCGCAGCGGGAGTTCATCGCCGACGCGCTCGATTCGAGCGAGCCGCCGATCGTCGTCGGGCACCACCCCCTCTTCCTCGAAAGCCTCCACGAGGAGGACAACTACTGGAACCTCCCGACGGAGAGGCGGATCCCTCTCGTCGAGCAGATGCGCCGCGCCGGGGTTCGCCTGTCGATCGCCGGGCATTGGCACCGCAACAACATCGCCAGCTACGGCGACCTCGAAGTGGTCACCTCGGGCCCGGTCGGCTATCCCCTCGGTAGCGACCCGTCGGGTTTCCGACTGATCGAAATCACGGAAGAGGGGCGCATATCCCACCGCTACTTGCCGCTCGACCCCGACTAGGGCTGTCCGAAGTGAGATCATCGAACCTGACCACCTGAGGCAACCATGGCCAAACCATTCATTGTCACCGTCGACGACGACCCCCAGGTGCTGGCGGCGGTGGAACGAGACCTGCGCACGAAGTACGCCGCCGACTACCGGATCCTCCGCGCCAGTTCAGGCGCTCAGGCGCTGGAAGCGATCGATGGACTCAAGGGCCGGGGCGACCAACTGGCACTGATCGTGGCCGACCAGCGCATGCCGCAGATGACGGGCACCGATTTCCTCGAGAAGGCAGCCCGTATCTACCCACAGGCGCGCACCGTGCTTCTCACCGCCTACGCCGACACCGAGGCCGCCATCCAGGCGATCAACCAGGTGGGTCTCGACCACTATCTGATGAAGCCCTGGGATCCACCCGAGGACCACCTGTATCCGGTGCTCGATGACCTCCTGGACGAGTGGAACCAGACTGTTGAACTGCCATACGAAGGTATCCGGGTGATCGGCACCACCTGGTCTCCGCTGACCCATGAAGTGAAGGACTTTCTCGCCCGCAACCAGATCTCGTATCGCTTCGCCGACGTCGAGCGGGACGAGGAGGCTGCAGCCATCGCCTCCGCCGCCGAGAACCACATCCCGGTGGTCCTCATGCCCGATGGAACCAGGCTGGTCGAGCCCGACCGGCGGACCCTCGCGGCGCAGGTGGGAATGCGGGTCGAAGCCGAGAAGCCCTTCTACGACCTGGTCGTCATCGGGGCCGGCCCCGCCGGACTGGCTGCCGGCGTCTACGGCGCGTCCGAGGGGCTCAGCGTCACGATCCTCGAGCGTGACTCGACCGGCGGGCAGGCCGGTACCAGCTCGCGTATCGAGAACTACCTGGGGTTCCCCAAGGGCATCAGCGGTACCGATCTTGCCCGACGGGCCACCACGCAGGCGCTGCGGCTCGGAGCCGAGATCGTGACCGCCGGCGAAGTCGGATCGGTTCGGGTCGATGAAGCGACCAAGATCACCACCCTCTCGGACGGTACGGAGATCGCGTCGAAGGCGATCGTGGTCGCCACGGGTATGACCATGCGGACGTTGGAAGTGCCCGGGTACGAGAAGTTCACCGGCGCCGGGCTGTTCTACGGCGCCGCCATTTCTGAGGCGTCCACCTACCGGGATCGGCCGGTGTTCGTGATCGGCGGGGCGAACTCGGCGGGACAGGCGGCGATGATGTTCAGCCGGTACTCGAGCACCGTCACGATCGTGGTCCGCGGCAACAGCATCGAGTCGAAGATGTCGCAGTATCTGGTCGATCAAATTCGGGCCACGAAGAACATCGAGGTCCTGCTCGACACCCAGATAGTCGAGATGCTCGGCCAGACCCGACTGGAGGGCGTGATCCTGATGGAAGGCAACGACCGGGTGGAACGAGAGTGCGCCGCCGTCTTCGTGTTCGTCGGCGCCCGACCCCACTCCGACTTCATCAGGGATCTGGTAGCAGTCAACGAGCAAGGGTTCATCCTCACGGGTACCGACCTCGACATGAAGAAATGGCCGCTCGAGCGCGATCCCTACCTGATGGAGACCAGCATCCCCGGTGTATTCGCCGCAGGCGACGTTCGCCATGGGGTGGTGCGACGGGTTGCATCGGCGGTCGGTCAGGGTTCGGTGTGTATCAGCTTCGTCCATCAGTACCTCGGCACGGTCTGACCGTGCTCGAACTCCTCCGGGCCGTATCGCTCTTCTCCGATCTCGATGATGCCGACCTCGAGGCGCTCGCCAAGGACTCGCGGGAGGTCGCCCTCGCCGCCGACACCGAGCTGTTCCAAGAGGGCGACTTTGGCGACGATGCCTACGTGGTGATCGACGGGACCCTCGAGATCACCAAGCAATCGGCGAATCGCGAAGTGCTCGTGGCAGTGCGAACCCGGGGCGACGTGATCGGGGAAATGGCGCCGCTGGAGGCGGCGATCATCGGCCCGGCGCCGCGATCCGCCACCGTGCGCGCCCGCACCGACTCCCGGTTGCTCGAGATCCAGAAGGCCAGTCTCGACCGGGTTCTCGAAACCAGTCCCAAGGGTGCCAGGGCGATGTTCGGCGTGCTGCTCCGGCGGTGGCGTGAAACGGAGTCCCTGGTCCGCCATAGCGAGAAGATGGCTCAACTGGGCACTCTCAGCGCCGGCCTGGCCCACGAGATAAACAACCCGGCCTCGGCGGTGAAGCGTGCAGCCGAGGAGCTCGGCGAAGCAGTCGACCGCTACGTGGAGGCACGGTCGGCGTTCGGCGCGGAGGGCGTACCGCCCAGCGTGACCGGCCTCCTCGAGCGCCTGGCTGCCGGGAACCGTCCCGCACCCACCCCGACCGACCCCCTCGCCCGCAGCGACGTCGAGTCGACGCTGGAGGCGTGGCTCGAGGAACAAGGCGTCGAAGAGGCGTGGTCGCATGCGTCGGCTCTGGTCGAGATCGGCGTCGACCCTGAGGCACTGGAGGCGTTGGGGCTCACAGGGCAAGTGTTGTCTCGGGCAGTCAGCCTGATTACCGCCGGGGCAATCGCCCATGACCTGATCCATGTGACCAAGGAGGGCGCCACCCGGGTGTTCACCCTGGTCAAGTCGATGAAGGACTACTCCTATCTCGACCAGGCACCCATCCAGGATGTCGTCGTGACCACCGGTATCAACGACACCCTCTTGATCCTGCGGTCGAAGCTAAAGGACATCGAGATCGTGACCGAATTCGAGGATCTTCCCCCGATCCCGGCCTACGGAAGCGAACTCAACCAGGTGTGGACCAACCTTCTCGACAACGCGGCGGATGCGATCCATGAGCACGGCGGCGCGAAGATCGCGGTTCGGGCGTTTCGCGAGGAGGACCAAGTGGTCGTGGAGATCTCCGACGACGGGCCGGGTATACCCCCGGAGGTCCAGCCGCGCATTTTCGACGCCTTCTTCACGACCAAGGAGCCCGGCAAAGGGACCGGGCAGGGTCTGGGAATCGCATTCTCCATCGTCGTCCAGCGTCACGGCGGCAACGTGCTGGTGAAGGAAACCGGACCCGACGGCACTACCTTTCGGGTGGAACTCCCCGTCGAAGGACCCCCCGCATGAGGATCAGACGCCGCAAGGAGAAGCCCTCCAAGCCGCCCAAGTGCGAGCACCTCCTGGCGATGCCCATCGACCCCCGCCCCGAAGGGGGATGTGAGCAGTGCCTTGCCCTCGGCGACACGTGGGTGCACCTCAGATTCTGCGTCGAGTGCCGCGCCATCGGCTGCTGCGAGGCTTCGAAGAACCAGCACGCTCGCAAGCATGTCGAAGCGTCCGGGCACCCCGTGGTACGGACGCTCGAACCTGGTGAGGATTGGGCGTGGTGTTATCCAGATGGAATGGGGCGGAACCTCTCACCTCCGGCCGTCGAGACCCTCTCCTAGAGGTGGATGAGACCACCGTCATCCTGCGGTTCCTGCTGGCAGCGGCCCTCGGTGCGCTGATCGGGCTCGAACGCCAGGTGGCTCGCGGCAGCGAGAGCATGGCGTTCTCCGGGATGCGGACGTTCACCCTCTACGCGGTGTGGGGAGCCGGGGCGGCGTTCATGGGCGCAGAGATCGGTCGGGCGGCCTTCGCCGTGGCCGCCGCCGGATTCGTCGCGCTGCTGGTGGTGGAGTACTACTCGATGGCACGCGGCGGCGCAGCCGGAACGACGACGGAGGCGGCCTCCTTCGCTGCCTTCGTCATCGGCGTCCTGGTGTGGACCGAACACGAAGTACCCGCGCTGGCACTGGCGGTCGGCGTCGCCGCCCTCCTCCAGTCCAAGGTCTGGATTCACGGGGTCGTTGGCCGATTCACCGACGAGGACCTGCGGGCGCTACTGCGTTTCGGCGTCCTCACTGCCGTGATCCTGCCGCTCGTGCCGAATCGCAACCTCGGGCCTTTCGAGGCGATCAACCCATTCGAAATCTGGTTGATGGTCGTGTTCGTCGCCGGCATCGGGCTGGCGGGTTATGTGGCGCTCCGTGCCCTCGGCCCGCGGGGCCTGGCCCCCACCGGGCTCCTCGGCGGTCTGGTGTCGTCGACCGCGGTGACTCTCGGCTTCGCCCGGATGAGTCGGCGGTCGCCCGAAGTGACCGGGTCTCTCGCCGCCGGGATCCTGGCCGCATCTGGCGTGATGTACGCGCGAGTGCTGATCGAAGCGTTCGTGGTGGAGCCGCAGCTCGGCCGTCGTCTGGTCATCCCCCTCTCCGCCCTGTTCGTGGCGGTCATCGGGTCGGCAGCCGTCACCTGGCGCCGATCGACGCGCCACGACACGGCCGACTCCGACCTGAAGATCCGCAATCCGGTGACGCTCGCCAGCGCCCTTCAGTTCGGGGCGCTGTATGGCGCCGTGGTGTTCGTCGCCAAGGCCCTCATCGACAACGTGTCGCAGGCATCGCTGAGTGCGGTCGGTGCGGTTTCTGGCATCAACGATGTCGACGCGATCACCTTGGCGACCGCCAATTTCGTGCGCAGCGGGACGGTGCCGGTCGACACGGGGGCCAAAGCGGTGATGGCGGCGGTGGCCGTCAACACCCTCGTCAAGGCCGGCCTGTCGATGGTGCTCGGCTCCAAGTCGTTGGGCATCCGGGTTGCCGCCATCCTGTTGCCAGCGGCCGTCGGGGCCGTGGCGGCCTGGTTCCTGGTGTGACGGTCCGCCGCTAGGTCACGCCGGTCGATCGGCCGGCCGGCGCACCACCGTCTCGGTCTCCCGGGAATCGACCGGCTCGAACCCCCGGGCGTCGTACATCTGGCGCGGTCCCCGGAAACTCCCCGGGTCACCCGCTTCCGGCGATAGGAGGGGATACGCCTCGACCCAGGATCCTCCCCTGGCTCCGGTGTCGGCGATCACCCGGTCGAGCAGGGCCCCGGCTACCCCGTGCTTCCGGTAGGGCGGCGAAATCACGAAGCACGAGACGCCGACCACCGACGACGGGTCGGGACCGTCGGGCTCGGGCCTGTGGTGCTTCCCGTAGGTGTCCCGGGTGGAGGCATTCACCCAGCCGGCCACCTTGCCATCCACATAAGCGAGATATCCGAAAGTGCTGCCGTTGCGCAGCCGCTCGATCATCGCCGCCCGATTGTCGCTCCACAGGCGTTCCGGGTCGTCGGCAGCCGGGGGCTCGTGCGGCTCCCGGCAGTAACACGACGCCCAGTCCGGGTTGCCGGCGAAGCGCTCGTGATCGAAGAGACGCAGCCAGTCGTCGATGCGATCGGCGGTGGCCGGATGCACCGTGACCTCACCGATCTCGCTCAGCCGCTCGGTCGGGCCATCGACCCGCTCGACGGCCGCCGCGTAGTTGATCGCGTAGTTGCGGAGGGAATGCTCGGGATAGGACCAGTCATGGTCCTTGGCGGCGTGCTCGACAAATCGATCGGCAACCGCCTCCGCATCGTCGCCTTCCACCACGACCTCGCAGGCAAAGCATCCGGATCTCAACGGCACCTCCTGAGTTCCGTGACAAGCTAACGGATGGGAGTCGCTTTCCGCTTCCCGCTACCCGCAGCCGGCAAGAAGTTGCTGCGGCCTGGCGGGAAGCGGGAAGCGGGTAGCGGGCCGAGCGCAGCGAGGCCGGGGGGGGGCCAA
>JBBDMM010000011.1:0-19294 GCA_040878325.1 Acidimicrobiia bacterium | reverse complement strand
CCCCCCCCCCCCCCCCCCCCGGGGGGCGCCAAACGGCCGCCCCTTCACCCAATTGGCAGGCGTTCGAGGATGGCGTGGCGGACCCGGGGGCGGCGGCCCGCCTTCTCGGCCCGGTCGATCGACTCGGTAAGGATCCGTCCGAGGTTCACCCCGGACCACCGGAGCGGCTCGGGTTCCCACTGGCGCGACCGGTGACCCACCCAGGGCAGATCGGTCAGATCCGACCGCCGGTCGAGGATGAGATCGCGAAGGGTGCGGGCGGCGAGGTTCGCCGCCGCCACCCCCTGCCCCACGTAGCCACCGGCGACTGCCTCCCCGCTGGCACGATCGAAACGGGTCGATGGCTGCCAGTCACGCGGTATCGCCAGGGGACCGCCCCACGCCGCCTCGATCTCGGTGCGGGCGAGCGCCGGGAACATGGCACGCAGAGTGCGCCCCAGGTAGTCGAACACTTCAGGCTCGTGATCGAAGCCGGGCCGGATCCGTGATCCGTAGTGATACGGGGCACCCCGGCCTCCGAAGGCGATCCGTCCGTCGGCGGTGCGCTGCCCGTAGACGATGAGGTGGCGGCCGTCCGAGAAGGTCTCCCGGTCCCCCAGCCCGATCTCGTCCCAGGTACCCGCATCCAACGGCTCGGTGACGATCATCAGCGAATAGACCGGGATCACCGCCCGGGTGTGCTGCCGGTAGGCCTCTGTGGCCCGAACGACGATCGGTGACCGGACCAACCCGCCCGCGGTCCTCACCCCACCGGGAACGATCTCCCCCGGACTGCGCTCGAACATCTGCACCCCCCGGCGTTCGCACGCCGCGGCCAGCCCCAGCACCAACCGGGCGGGTTCGAGCGCGGCGCAGTGCGGGGTGTAGGTGGCACCTTCGACCACCGCCGGCCGGATCCGCTCGCGGGTCTCGGCAGGATCCAACCACCGCAAGTCGTCGGGTCCGAAACCGGCCTCGTGTTTGATCGCCACCGCCCGGCGCAGGTTGTGCACCTGGGCGTCGCAGGTGGCCACGACCACGGTGCCGCCGCGATGGAAGTCGCAGTCGATGCTCTCGGCGGCAAGGACCCGCTCCATCTCACCGAGCGTGTCGTACATCGCCACTTGCAGGCGGCGGGCGGGGTCGCGGCGTTTCGGATCTGCCAAAGCCTTGTCGAGCCCGGCAAGTTTGCCCGACGCCCAACCGCCGTTGCGGCCGGACGCCCCGAACCCGACGTGCTCGGCATCCACCACCGCGATGCGCAACGACGGGTCCGCCTCGGCCAGGTAGTAGGCGGTCCACAGGCCGGTGTATCCCGCCCCCACGATGCACACGTCGACGTCGAGGTCCCGCTCGAGCCGGAGTCGCACCGGTCGCTCGGCACGCGACATCCAGAAGGAGACCGGCTCTTCGGTGCGGGTCATTGCGGGGGGATGGTAGAGGGGCTGTTGCCAGCCCCTGCCCCAGCTACGGCTCCGGCCAGTCCAGCCAAGGCCACAGATCGGTGCCCGAGGCCGAACGTTCGAGAGCGGGCTGGAGAGATTGCTCTGGCTGGAGCTGTGGCTGGAGCCGGAGCCTCACCTCTCGAAAACCACCTCTCCCCCGATCACCGTCATGCCCACCCGGATCGAGGCGATGTCGGAGGAGGAGAACGGATTGCCGTCGAGAACGGCGAGGTCGGCGATCGCTCCGGGTCGGATCGTGCCCCGGTCGGCATCGAGATGGTTGACGAATGCCGACCCCGCGGTGAACGCCACCAGGGCGTCGGCCACCGAGATCCGCTCGTCGGGTAGGAACGCCGGCCGGGTGCCGTCGCCGATGACCTTGCGGTTGACCGCGGCATCGACCTGGGACAGGACGTCGGGCGTCGTCACCGACCAGTCACTCCCCATCGCCAGCGTGCCCCCGGCATCGAGAATGCTGCGGAAGGGGTATTGGTGGCCCCGGCATTGTGGATCGAGAAACGGCAGGGTCATCACGTCCATGGCGTCGTCGTGGCAGGCCCAGAGCGCCTGAGCGTTGGCCACCGCGCCCACCTCCCGAAAGCGGGCGATGTCGTCGGGATGGACCACCTGGATGTGGGCGAGGTGGGGGCGGAGGTCGGTCGGGTGGCCGATTCGGGCATTCGCCGCGGCGACGGCGTCGAGCGCCCCGCGCACCGCCGCGTCGCCCAGTGCGTGGAAGTGCGGTTGGAAACCGCGCCGCATCACCGCTTCCACGATGTCGGGGAGGGCTGCTGGGTCGATGTGGTCCGAACCCGTGTTGGTGGTGGGCCGGCCCTGATCGTCGAGGTAGGGCAACAGCATTCGCGCGGTGAAGTTCTCGCAGACGCCGTCGAGCATCAACTTCACCGATCCGGCGTGGTACCGGCCCACGGAGCCGCGCCGACGATCCTCGAACTCCTCCAATTGGTCGATGCCGTCATCCGGCTCCCACCAATGCGCAGCCCGCACCGAGACACGCAGCCTGCCATCGGCCGCGAGCCGGGCGTAGGCCCCGTGGAGTCGGTGCCCCACCGCGGCGTCCTGCCAGGCGGTGATGCCGAGCGAAATCAGGTAGTCCTGAGCGGCGAGCAGGGCGCGCTCGACGTCCTCATCGGAATCCGGAGGCATGGCACGCTCGATCAGGTCCATGGCGCCTTCCTGGACAGTGCCCTGCGGCGTCCCGTCGGACAGTCGCTCGATCCGGCCGAAGGCCGGGTCCGGCGTGGTCAGATCGATGCCGGCAGCGGCGAAGGCCCTGGTGTTGGCCCACCCCGCATGGCCGTCGGCGACTCGCAGGTAGGCGGGTCGATCTGGCACCAGGGCGTCCAGCAGGTCCCGGGTAGGCATCCCCCGCTCGAACCAGTCGAAACGCCACCCGCCGCCGGTCACCCAGGGTCGATCGGGGTGCTCGAGCGCGTAGCGACCGATGAGTGTCTCTGCTTCGCCGCGGTCGGCGGTGCCGGCAAGATCACAGCCCAGCATGTTCCGCCCGGCGGTGGCGGGATGCACGTGGGCATCCTGAAAGCCGGGTACCAGCACCCGCCCCTCGAGATCCACCACCCGGGCGTTCGGCCCGATCGAGTCGACTTCCGATCCACCCACCGATGAGATGCGGCTGCCGGACACACCGACCGTCGAGGCCCACGACCGCGCCGCGTCGGCACGGAAAACGAACCCGTTGCGAAAGACGAGGTCGGCCGCCATCAGGGTGGGGCGGGGGGACGCCCGGCCTTCCGGACGTCCCCCGACGCCTCAGCTCTTGGCTTCCGCCAACTTGTCGGTGAAGTTGATCTCGTAATCACCGGTGTCGGTGATCACCTCGAGGTTGGCGGTGGCCGTCCCGGCATAGAAGTCGACGACTTCCTGCTCGATGAACGGCGTGGCCGCCTCGTTGGGGCTGCCGTAGTAGTTCCAGTTGGTCAAAGCGGCCCCGTTCTCGGCATCCAGCAGGAAGTCGATGAACGTGTGGGCGGTACAAGGCGCGTTCGACACGGTCGGAATCGCCATATTGTCGATCCAGAGGGTCGCCCCCTCCTCGGGGAGGACATACACGAAGTTGTCCGGGTCGTCGGCCTCGCTCATCGCCACGATCATGTTGCCCGAGTAGCCGTGGGCGACGGCGACCTCGCCGTTGACGAGGTTCTCGTCGTACTGGTCGGAGTCGAACGTGGTGATGTACGCCTTGGCGTCCTTGATCAGCTGGGTGGCCTCCTCGAGGTGCTCAAGGGTCGTGTCGTTGAGTGAGTACCCCAGATATTCGAGGGCAGCACCCATCGTCTCGCGCGGGTCGTTCAGCACCGAGACACCGCCGGCGAAATGCTGGGTGATCTCTGGGTCGAACACCAGTGCCCAACTCTCGACGAAGTACTCGCCCACCGCCTCAAGGTTCACCCCGAGCCCGGTGGTTCCGTATTGGTAGGCGACCGAGTAGTCGCCGTTCGGGTCATAAGGCTGGGTGCGGAAGTCCTCGGCGAGGTTGCCGTAGTTCGCCAGGGCGTCCTTGTCGAGGGCATGGAGCAGCCCCTCGTCGATCATGATCTTGATCATGTAATCGGAGGGCACCACGAGGTCGTACGCCACCCCTGACTGGAGCTGGGCGAGCATCGCTTCGTTCGATTCGTAGAACGACTCCACCACATCGACGCTGAACTCGGCTTCGAAAGCCGCGATCAGGTCGGGGTCCATGTACTCGGACCAGTTGTAGAAGTTGAGGGTGGTGCCGTCGATCTGGCCCACGTCGCACGCCAGCGTCTCGCCGTCGCCATCCGAGTCGTCTCCGCAGGCAGCCACCACTAGCGCCAGCGCAGCCGCGAGAACGGCAAATTCACGAATCCGTTTCATCGATCTCTCTCCCATGCTTTGACAATTATCCGCAATGTCATTGGTCATCACCAACCGGCGTGACTCTAGTTCGGGAGGTTCTCTGTAGGCCGAGCGACAAGGCGACCAGCACCATCGATGCCACCAGCATCAGCGTGCTGATCGCGTTGATCAGCGGCGTGACCCCCCGCCTCACCAGGCCAAAGACGTACACCGGCAGGGTGGTCGCGCCCGGGCCGGCCACGAAGCTGGTCACGACGACGTCGTCCAGTGACAAGGTCAGGGCCAGCAGGGCCCCCCCGAGGACTCCCGGGAGAATGAGCGGCAGGGTGACGCGGCGGAAGGTCTGCCACCGAGAGGCATAGAGGTCGGCGGCGGCTTCCTCCAACCGGGGATCCATCATGCCCAACCGGGCCCGAACCACCACCGCAACGAACGAGATGTTGAATGCGATGTGGCTCAGCGAGATGGTGGCCACTCCGAATGAGGGACGAAATCCCAGGGCCGAGTCGAGGAAATGGAAACCCTGGGCAAAGAAGAGCAGGAGCATCACCGCCATCGTCACGTCCGGAATGATGATGGGCAGATAGACGAGGCCATCGAAGGCTCGCTGACCGCGATAGCGGAACCGCTCCAGCGACAGTGCCGCCATGGTCCCCAGGACCGTCGACACCAGGGTGCTGATCACCGCGACGATGACGGAGATCTTGATCGCGTTCAGCACTGCGTCGTTCGACAGCACATCGCGGTACCAACGCAGCGAAGGCTCGGTCCAGATTCCGACGTTGTTGTTGTCGTTGAACGAGAACACGATCAACACGAGGATCGGCGCGTAGAAGAACGCGTAGACGATCCATGCGTTGGTTGCGAGCAGCCGCTCCGACGGGCTATTGGGCCGCAGCCCTTGGGCGCTCATGCGTTCTTGGCTCCCGAGCGGAAGTAGATGACCGTCCCGGCCAGCATCACGACCATGATTCCGAACGAAAGGGCTGCACCGAACGGCTGATTGCGCGCGGCGAGGAATTGGCTGACGATGTAATCCCCGATCAGCACGTTGGTCGCACCTCCGAGGATGGCCGGGGTCACGTATGCCCCAAGCGCGGGGATGAAGACCAGGATCGATCCGGCGATCACCCCGGGGCGCGACAGCGGCCACGTCACCCTCCGAAAGGCCTGCCATCCGCTGGCGTAGAGATCCCGGGCAGCCTCCACCAGGCTCCAGTCCATTCGCTCCAGGGCGGCGTAGAGCGGCAACACCATGAAGGGAAGAAACCCGTAGACCAGGCCGATCAGGACCGCGGTATTGGTGAACAGCAGGCGGATTGGCTCCCCGCCCATCGCCTGCGCCAGCTGGGAAAGGGGACCGTCGCTGCCGAGGAGCACCTTCCAGGCGTAGGTGCGGACCAGGAAGTTCGACCAGAACGGGATCATCACCAGCACCAGCAGGACGTTGCGAACCCGCGGACCGCGGGTAGCGATGTAGTAGGCGAATGGATACGAGACCACCAGGCATATCACGGTGGTAATCAACGCGAGGACAATGGAACGTCGGAAGATGTCGAAGACCAGCGGGTCGAACAGCCGCCGATAGCTGTCGAGGTTCCAGCCTTCCAGCACGGTACGCCCGGTAGAGCTCCGGGTGGCAAAGGAGTACACGAACACGATCACCAGGGGGACCAGGAAGAACACCATCAGATAGGCCCAGGCCGGGAACGCGATCAAAAGGCCGCGACGCGACTCGGCCTTGCGGGCGGCCCTCTCCAACTCGGGGCGGGCGGACTCGACGATCGCGTCGGGGCTCAATTCGCAACGACGATCGTCGCCGCCTGATCCCACCCCACTACCACCCGGTCGGCGGCGTGGAACAGTTCGACCCCGGGGCGGTTCTCCTCTTTCACCTCGACCACGCCTGCAGGCGTGTCGACCTCGTAGTAGAAGACGTCCCCGAAGTAGATGCGCCTGATGATCGAACCCTCGACGCGGTTGAGACCGTCGGGGACGTGCTCGCTAGGGCCATAGAGCTCCAACCGCTCGGGCCTCACCGCCATTGTGACTTCCTGACCGGCGGGCGCCCCGGTCTCGGCCTTGACGACCAAGCCTCCGAGCAGGCGCACCGAGTGGTGATCGACCACGCTGGCCGGCAGCAGATTGATCTCGCCGATGAAGTCCGCCACGAAGCGCGACGAGGGCCGCTCGTAGATCTCCTCTGGTGTACCCACCTGCAGCAGCCGTCCACCGCTCATCACGCCGATCCGGTCGCTCATGGTGAGGGCTTCTTCCTGGTCGTGGGTCACGTAGATGAAGGTGATACCGACCCGTTCCTGGAGGACCTTGAGCTCCACCTGCATCGCCTGGCGCAGCTTGAGATCGAGGGCACCGAGCGGTTCGTCCAGCAGCAACACCTCGGGCTCGTTGACGAGAGCGCGGGCGAGCGCCACCCGCTGCTGCTGGCCACCAGAAAGCTGGTTCGGGGAGGCGTCCGCCCGATCGGAGAGCTGCACCATGTCGAGCGCCCGCGCCACCCGCTGCTCGGACTCGGTCTTGCCCACATCCTTCATCCGCAAGCCGAATCCGACGTTCTCGGCGACGTTCATGTGCGGGAAGAGGGCATATGACTGAAAGACGGTGTTGACGGGACGCTTGTTCGGTGGCTGCAGGCCCATCTCGACGCCGTGGATCTTCAGAGAGCCCGAGGTGGGGAACTCGAACCCGGCGATCATTCGCAGCGTCGTGGTCTTACCGCAACCGCTCGGACCAAGGAGGGAGAAGAACTCGCCATCCTCGATGGCGAGGTTGAGGTCGTTGACCGCGTGGACGTCGCCGAACGCCTTCGACACGTCCTGCATCTCGACCGCGACTCTCACTCGGCCACCTCCCGGAGACGGGCGATGCTACGCAACCGCGGCGGGTCTCGTCACGTCCCGGTCACTGCTTGATCACCACGTGCTTGCTGATCGTGTAGTCGAGCATGGCCTCTTCGGACAGGTCCTTGCCGAAGCCGGACTGCTTGAACCCGCCGTGGGGGAACTCGGAGGTGATGGGCAGGTGGTCGTTGATCCACACCGTGCCGAACTCGAGATCGCGGGCCATCCGCATCGCCCGGCCGGTGTCCTTGGTCCACACCGATGCAGCCAGGCCGTAGAGGACGTCGTTGCCGTACTCGATCGCCTGCTCCTCGGAGTCGATCGGTAGCACGACCAGCACCGGCCCAAATACCTCGTCCTGGACGATCTCCGAGCGCTGATCGGCGTCGGTGATGACAGTGGGCTCGAAGTAGTAGCCCTTGTCGAGACCCTGCGGGGTGCCTCCCCCGACCAGCACCTTGCCGCCGGCCGACTTCGCCCGGTCGACGAAGCCGCGCACCCGCTCCAACTGACGCGCCGAGATGAGCGGTCCCATCGATACGTCGGCGTCGTAGGGCCCGCCCACCTTGACGGCGCTCATTGCCCCGGCGACAGCATCGACCGCCTCGGCGTAGCGGCTCCGCTCGACATAGACCCGGGTGGCCGCGGTGCAGTCCTGGCCGGAGTTGAAGGTGGCGCCCACCGTCGCTCCGGCTGCCAACGCCTCGATGTCGGCGTCGTCGAACACCAGCAACGGTGCCTTACCACCGAGTTCGAGGTGCACCCGCTTCAGCGTTTCGGCCGCTGTCGCCATCACCCGCTTTCCGGCAGGGGTGGAGCCGGTGAGCGAGACCATGCGGACGTCGGGGTGCTCGACGATCGCCTGGCCCACGTCGTTGCCGCCGGTGACCACGTTGAATACCCCGTCGGGAATGCCCGCTTCTTTCGACATCTCCGCGAGCATCAGGGTGGTCCGTGGCGTGGTCGGAGCGGGCTTGAGCACGACGGTGCACCCGGCGGCGAGCGCCGGGCCGATCTTCCACACCGCCATGTTCAGCGGGTAGTTCCACGGGGTGATCTGGCCGACGACGCCCACCGGCTCGCGGCGCAACATCGAGGTGTAGCCCTTGAGGAAGTCCCCTGCAGCGGTACCCGCCCAGCTGCGGGCGGCGGCGGCGAAGAACTTCAGGTTGTCCACCGAGAAAGGCACATCGTTCGCGAGGCTCATCGACTGGTACGGCTTGCCGGTGTCCTCGCTCTCGATGCGGGCGAAGTCTTCGGCCCGTTGCTCGAGGAGCGACGCCAGCTTGTAGAGGGCCTCGGACCGCTCGGCTGGCGCCGCCTTCGACCACTCTCCCCCGTAGAAGGCCGTGCGCGCTGCCTGAACAGCCCGATCCACGTCGCCCCGGGTCGATTCGGTCACTTGATCGACCACTTCGCCATTCGACGGGTTCTCGACTTCGACGGAGACCACGCCGTCGCTGTCCTGCCACCCACCACCGATCCAGAGCCGCCAACCCATCCTGACCTCCCGGTGAATTGGCACGACGCTACTAGCGGACGCAGTCACCAGTCTCCAGTCACCAGTCACCAGTCACCAGTCTCCAGTCGCCAGTCCCCCTTCCAGAATTCCTGCGGAAGGCAGAAGGCGGAGGGCGGGAGGCGGGATCTACCCGACGTCGATCACCAGTGTCTGTAGATCGGTGAACTCCTCGATCCGCCCCCGGCCCCAGCCGGTGTCGGTGCCGGCGGCGCCGCCGAACGGTTGAAAGGTCTCCCAGAAGTCCGTGGAGTCGTTGATGACCACTGTGCCCGAGCGGATGCGATCGGCGTACCAGAACGCCTTCTGCAGCGAGTTGGTGAACACGGCCGCCTGGAGACCGAGGCGGGTACGGTTGGCCATGGCGACCGCTTCGGCATCGTCGGAGGCGGTGAGGATCGGCAGCACCGGGCCGAACGACTCGTCGGTCGACAGCAGGCTCTCCTCGGGCACCCGGTCGACGACCGTGAAGTCGTAGTAGAGCGCGGTCGGGAACCCGGGAGCCCGCCCGCCACCCCGCAGTACGTCGGCACCGCGCTCGGCGGCGTCGGCCAGGTGGCGGTCCATCTTGGCCGCAGTCGGCTCGTTGTTGAGCGGGCCCATGTTGGTGGCCTCGTCGAACGGGTCGCCGAGTCGCACCACCGTCGCTGCCTCGAGCGCCGCCTCGACGAACTGGTCGTGGACCGAATCGACGACGATCACCCGCTCGGTGGCACAGCAGACCTGGCCGGCGTTGTAATACGCCCCGTAGACGGCGGCTTCGGCCGCGGCGGCGATGTTGGCGTCGTCGGTGACGATGGTGGGCCCGTTCCCCGACATCTCCATGATCGAGCGCTTGATCCCCATGCGGGCGATGATCTTGCGGCCGGTTTCGCTCGACCCGGTGAAGCCGACGGCATCGACTCCGGAGTGGCTCACCAGCGCATCACCCACCGAGGCCCCGCCCGGGATCACGGAAACCAGGCCCTTGGGCACGCCTGCTGCATCGAACGCCTCCGCCAGCTTGAGTAGGGCCAGTGAGGTGAACTCCGGCGGCTTGGCGATCACCGCGTTGCCAGCGGCGAGAGCGGGGCCGATGTACTCGAGCGGGATGGTCACCGGGAAGTTCCACGGCGTGATCGCCGCCCACACCCCCACCGGCCGGCGGAAGGTGAACATCCGCTTGTTGCGATCGGTGGTGGGGATCACTTCACCGCCGAGGCGCTTGATGTCTTCCGCGGCGTTGATGAAGTACTGGTTCGCCTCCTGGATGTCCTCCAACGACTCGGCGTGGTACGGCTTGCCCTGCTCGAGGGTCTGGATCCGGGCGATCTCCTCCACCATCTCCTCGATCGCTCCGGCGATCCGGTGGCAGAGATCGGCCCGTTCGAAGGGCGACCAGTGGCGGAAATCGTCCTGGGCGGCCCGAGCGGCGAGAACGGCCCGGTCGATGTCGGCGGCCGAGGCGATGGGGACGGTGGCCACGAGCTCCCCGGTGACGGGGCTGATCAGCTCGTGGGCCTCGTCTCCCGTTCCCTCGGTCCACTCTCCGCCGATGTAGATCTTGGCCACCGCGGCCACTTCCACCTCCCACTCCGGACGAGCGACGCTACCAGCGGAGCGCTCACCCCTTACACTCGCCGCTCCGCGAGAGGAGTTCAAACCATGGGCCTGCAGGGTCCCACCACTTCAGACTGGTATCAGAGGGCGAACGCCGTGCTGGTCAACGGCGTGTCGAGCGGGTTTCGCTACTGGGGCCCCGAGGACACGCTGGTGATCCAGCGAGGCGACGGAGCCTACGTCGAGGACATGGACGGCAAGCGGTATGTCGACTACCAGTTGGGGTTCGGCCCGGTGATCCTCGGCCATGCCCATCCCGCCATCTCTTCGGCGGTGGCCGAGGCCGCTGCTTCAGGCACGACCTTCGCGATGACGTCGGCGCGCGAGATCGAGGCCGCCGAGCTGTTCAAGGCGGCGGTGCCGTGGGTGGACCGGCTGCGGTTCACCAACACCGGCACCGAGGCAACCATGCACGCCATCCGGCTCGCCCGGGCGGTGACCGGCAAGGACATCATCCTCAAGTTCGAAGGTTCCTATCACGGCGCCCACGACTACGTGCTGTTCTCCACCGCGGGTGCGGCACCCGGCGCCATGGGTTCGCGCCGCAGCCCGGTGCCGCTGCAAACCTCCTCCGGCATTCCCGAGGCCATCCGGGCGTTGGTGCGCACCCTGCCGTTCAACGACCTCGAAGCCGTGAAGCGCCTGTTCGTGCGAGACGGGGGACGGATCGCCTGCGTGATCGTGGAGCCGATCATGGGCAACTACTTCGGAGTGATGCCCGACGACGGCTATCTCGCCGGGCTCCGTTCCCTGTGCGACGAGCACGGCGTGGTGTTGATCTTCGACGAGGTGAAGACCGGCTTCCGCATCGCCCTCGGCGGCGCCCAGGAGTGGTTCGGGGTGACTCCCGACGTGGCGACCTTCGCCAAGTCGATGGGCAACGGGTTCCCGGTGGCAGCGGTGGCCGGGCGCGAACACGTGGTGGGGGCCTGGGCCGACGGCGGGGTGATGCAGGCGGGCACCTATTCGGGCAATGGTCTGTCGGCCGCGGCGACCGCCGCCACCATTCGTGAGTTGCTGACCGGAGCACCGCTCGCCGCGGTCGACCGCGCCGGCACTGCCCTGATCGAGGGCATCCGCGGCATCTGCTCGGAGAAGGGGTTGGCTGCCCATGTGCTCGGACCACCGTCGATGTTCGGGATCTTCTTCGGTGAAGAGCCGCCGCGCGATTTCCGGGATGTCGGGGGGCATGACGAGGAGCTGTACTCGAAGGTCGTGATGGGAATGATCGCCCGCGGCGTCATGCCCTGCGACGACGCCCGGGAGCCATGGTTCGTCTCGGCGGCCCACGGTGACGCCGAGGTCGAACTTTCGCTGACTGCGTTCCGCGAAGCCCTGGGTGAGGCACTGGGTTGATGGGGGCGGTGGCTCCGATCGCCGGAGCGGCTCTGGCCGACTTCGAGGTCGCCCTGGCGAAACTCGACGCCGGCTGCTGCGACCCAGGACGCAGCCCGCGGATGAAGGCACTGGCCGCCGCCCTGGCTGCCGTCCGCCGGGAGATCGAGGAGATCGCATCCAAGCCCGAGGTGGCCCCGGCCGCCATCGTGACCCTCGAGGAGATGGGCAGTCAGATCGGGCGCTTGCAGGTCGGCTGCTGCACGGAGAAGCGCATGCCTATCTACGCCCGGATGTTGGAGGATCTCGCCGATGCCCAGCTGGCCATCAGCCGGGCGGTCGGCAGCGGCCACTAGACCTCGTCGTGGTCGTGCGGCAGGTGCGCCGGGTCCCCCGCCGCCTGCAGCCTCCGCTGGCGTCGCTCGCTGAAGATCATCGCCGCGGCCAGGATCGAGAGGATCACCCCGAGAGAGAGGAAGGTGTTGACGTGGTACCACGGGGCCACAGTCATCTTGAGCCCCACGAAGATCAACACCGCTCCCAGTCCGTGCGACAGGTAGTGGAACCGCTTGCGGGCGTTGGCGAGTAGGAAGTACATCGCCCGCAGGCCGAGGATCGCAAAGGCGTTGGACGAGTAGACCAGGAACGGTTCGTGCGAGACGGCCAGGATCGCCGGCACCGAGTCGACCGCGAAGATGATGTCGGTGATCTCCACCACGATCAGGGCGGCGAACAGCGGGGTGGCGAGGCGTCGCCCGTTGACCTTCGTGAAGAAGTTGTGCCCATCGAGTTCCTTCGACACCGGCACGAAACGTTGCACCAGTCCGAGGATCTTGTTCGCACCTTCTCCTTCGTCGTCGCGGTGCCGGATGACCTTTGCTCCGGTGAACACGAGAAACACTCCGAAGATCACCAGGACGAACACGAACCGGGTGACCAGCGCGGTGCCGAGGCCGATGAACAGCCCCCGGAACACCAGCGCCCCGAAGATTCCCCAGAACAGCACCCGGTGCTGGTACTTGAGGGGCACGGCCAGCGTCGTGAGGAGGATCGCCCACACAAAGACGTTGTCCACGCTGAGGGACTTCTCGATCAGGTACCCCGACAGATATTCGCCGAATGCTTCTGCGCCCCACACGAACGCGACGACGCCGGAAAAGGCCAGGCCGCAAGCCACCCAGGCCCCCGATTCGAATAGCGCTTCGCGTTGCGAAGGCTCGTGGTCGTCCCGATGGCGATAGAGGTCGATGGACAGCAGGATGAGGATGGTGATGCCGAGGCCGATCCAAGCTCCCATCGGCACGTCGATGGAGACGAAGTTCTCGCGAGGAATTGCAGGGGCAGCCAGCACGACCCCTTTCTAGCGTCCCCACACCGGTAAGAACACCCCGGTCGGCCTGGGAATGGACGGGTCGCGATGCCTGTTACAGTGGGAAGGCCGCACCGGGTGGAGGCCAGCGGAAATTCGCTTCCCCGGTGACTCAACGGTATGGCTTGTTCCCCGGCTCGATTGCCTCTTCGGCCGACCCTCGACCGCGCACGGCGTGTTGCCGCGCCGGTTGGGCAGAGCTCGGCACATTCAATCGATCACCCCTCCGGGGGCCAGGAGAGACTCACTCATGTCCATCACGTTCGCCCAACTCGGGCTGCCCGAACCGCTCGTGCGCGCCCTTGCCAAGGGCGGTATCACCGACCCGTTCCCGATCCAATCCGCCGCCATCCCCGATGTCATGGAAGGCCGGGATGTCTCGGGCAAAGCGCCCACCGGATCCGGCAAGACGCTGGCCTTCGGCCTGCCGATGCTGGCTCGGGTCGCCCGCGCCAACAAGAACCGCCCCCGGGCGTTGATCCTCGCCCCAACGCGCGAGCTCGCCGAGCAGATAAAGCGGGAGCTGGCGCCGCTGGCCGGCATCGCCTCGCGCAGCGTGTTCGCCATCTACGGCGGCGTGTCTTACGGGCCGCAGAAGAACGCGCTCCGCCGCGGGATCGACGTCCTCGTCGCCACCCCGGGCCGACTCGAAGACCTCATCGAACAGCGATTGATCGATCTGGCCGAGGTCGAAATCGTGGTCGTCGACGAAGCCGACCGCATGGCCGACATGGGATTCATGCCGGCGGTGCGGAGGATCCTCGACAAGACGGCCCGCAATCGCCAGACGATGCTCTTCTCCGCCACCCTCGACGGTGATGTCGCGGTGCTGAGCCGCGACTATCAACGGAATCCGGTTCGGCATGACGCCGGCACCGTGGAGCCCGACACGATCGATGCCCGCCACCACTTCTGGTCGGTGGACAGCCACGACCGGGTGCAGCAAACGGCTCAGGTGGTCGGCGAAATGGGTCGCTCCATCGTCTTCACCCGTACTCGCCACGGGGCGGACCGCCTCGCCAAGCAGCTCGACAAGTTGGGCGTGGCTTCAGCCGTGCTCCATGGAGGACGCTCGCAGGGTCAGCGCAATGCGGCGCTGGCGAGTTTCTCGAACGGCCGGGTCAAGGCGCTCATCGCCACCGATGTCGCCGCCCGCGGGATCCACGTCGAAGCGGTCGCCTCGGTGATCCACTTCGACCTGCCCACCGACCACAAAGATTATCTGCACCGCTCGGGCCGCACTGCCCGCGCCGGCGCCACAGGAACCGTGGTCAGCCTGGTGGGACGCGACCAGGAGCGCGCCGCCAAGCGCCTCCAGCAGGATCTGGGGCTTCGCTCGAGCTTCGACATCCCGAGCATGGCGTCGCTACGCAACGGCGGGCACACGATGGGAAGCCTGCCCACCAAACGGCGCGAGCGCGACAGCGAGCGCGGACGCGGTCGAACCGACCGTCCGCGGGGCCGTGAGGCGAGCGCGCCCCGCCGGTCTGCGGAGCACAGCTCGACGGGCAACGGAGCCGACAAGGTGTTCTCTGCCGCAAAGCAGACACCTCCGGGTGCCGAGAGCCTGTACGTGGCCAACCTCCCGTGGACGACCACCGACCAGGACCTCGCCGCACTGTTCAGCCCCTTCGGCACCGTCCATCAGACGACGATCATCATCGACCGCAAGACCGGCAGGTCCCGCGGGTTCGGGTTCGTCGACATGCATCCCCGCGAGGCCGCCACTGCGGTCGACGCCCTGCACGGAGCCGACATGGAGGGACGCGACCTGACGGTCAGGCTTGCCCGCCCCCGCGGTCAAGGCGCCTGACAGCAGTCAAATCATGCCGCCTGCCTCGATCCGCAACGTCGCACTGATCGCCCACGTCGACCACGGCAAGACAACGCTGGTCGACGCCATGCTCGGCGCTACTGGAGTGTTCTCGGCGCACGAAGCCAGGGTCGATCGCGTCATGGACTCGAGCGACCAGGAGCGTGAACGCGGCATCACGATCCTGGCCAAGGCCGCCTCTGTGGAGTGGAAGGGCACGAAGATCAACCTCGTCGACACCCCCGGACACGCCGACTTCGGGGGCGAGGTCGAGCGGGCGCTGGCCATGGTCGATGGCGTGCTCCTGCTCGTCGATGCCGCAGAGGGCCCCATGCCCCAGACCCGCTACGTGCTCTCGAAGGCGCTCGCCCTTCACCTGCCGGCAGTGGTGGTCATCAACAAGGTGGATCGCCGCGAGGCCCGTATCGATGCGGTGGTCGACGAGGTCTACCAACTCTTCCTCGACCTCGACGCCTCCGAAGAGAACATCGAATTCCCGATCATCTCCACGGTGGCCCGACTCGGCAGGGCGATGGTGGGGTTGGGCGTGCCCGACGACGGCGCCGATCTCGGGCCACTGCTCGACGCCATCGTGGAGTCGATCCCCGCTCCCGCGGGCGACAGTGACGCCCCGCTGCAGGCCCTCGTAACCAACCTCGACGCGTCCGACTACCTGGGGCGCCTGGCCATCGGCAGAGTGGTCCAGGGCACTCTTCGCAGCGGGCATCAGGTGGTGTTGTGCCACTCGAATGTCGAGGAGCCGCCACTCAAACGGCGGCTGACCCAGCTCCTCGGGTTCGTTGGTTTGGGGAGAGTCGACGTGGAGGAGCGAACCGCCGGGGACCTGTTCGTGATCGCGGGATTTCCTGAGGTGGAGATCGGCGACACCCTGGCCGACCCGATCAACCCGGTTCCACTCCCCCGGCTCGAAGTCGACGAGCCGGTCCTGCGGATGACCTTCGGGGTGAACACCGCGCCGCTGTCGGGGCGAGATGGGAAGTTGCTGACCTCCCGCCAGATTCGCGAGCGCCTCGAGAAAGAGGTGCTCGGCAATGTCTCGATTCGGATCGGCAACACCTCGTCCCCTGAGGTGATCGAGGTGTCCGGTCGCGGCGAGCTGCAGCTGTGTGTGCTCATCGAGACGATGCGCCGCGAAGGATTCGAGCTCCAGGTGAGCCGGCCCGAAGTGGTCATTCGCGAGATCAACGGCAAGCCGCACGAGCCGTTGGAGCGGGCTGTGGTCGATGTGCCAGACGAGCACGTCGGAACCATCACCCAGGCGGCGGCGCCGCGCAAAGGCAAGATCACCGACCTGCGCCCGGGCGACACCGGACGCACCGTCGTGACGCTGGAGGCACCGGCCCGCGGCCTCATCGGGTTCCGATCACTCTTGATGACCTCGACCCGTGGCACCGCCCTGGTCCATCAGCATCACGCCGGGTGGATGCCGTGGGCCGGGGAACTCCCCCACCGGATCGGAGGGGCGATCGTGGCCGACCGCAAGGGAAACACCACCGGATTCGCCCTCGACAATCTGCAGAAGCGGGGTGAGTTGTTCGTCGGCCCGGGAGAAGAGGTCTACGAGGGGATGATCATCGGCGAGGCGTCCCGACCGGGAGAGATGCAGGTCAACCCGGCCAAGCCCAAGGAACTGACGAACATCCGTGCCGCCAACGCCGACGAGGCGATCAAGCTCAAGCCCCACCGTGCCCTGACCCTGGAATTGGCGGTCGAATGGATCTCAGACGACGAACTCGTCGAGGTGACCCCCAGCGCAATCAGGGTGCGGAAGCGCCACCTGACCGAGAGCGAACGCAAGCGCCTCAAGCAGCGCTGATCAGCCTGTACGGTCTTCGCGGCGGCGGACCTCGGCCTCGTCGTGATCCTTGAGGCGCACCCGTTCGGCTTCGGCATTCGACTCCTTGCGGACGTGCTCGGCCGCGGCGCTTTCCTGGATCCGAAGCCGTTCGGCCTCGGCGGAATCACTCTTGCGGCGCTCGTCCTCGGTCGGCTCGGCCGGGTTCGAGGTCACGAGGAGGCCGCTTGCCCCTTGGCGGCACGCATCGTGTAAGCGTTGCAGGGGCACTTGGGAACGCTGCAGTCGTTCTCATGGTGTTCCTTGCGAGGATGCCCACAGACCATGCACCGCTGCCGGTTGCCATCGACGATACGGGTGGTGTCGTTCTTCATCGGATCTCCGTGCCGGGGCGAACCAGGCGATAGTTGGACATGTCAGCTCCTTCCGAGCCTGAACCGTCCGAAGCGACGCATTTCCGGAACCCGCAGCGACCGACGCATGGATCCTACGGAGACCCCGCCAAACGGAACAAAAACGGGACCGGCGCCGTACGCCAAATGCGCACACTTGTTGATACTCATGGTAGCCGACCTCGCCGGCTCTCAAGCAGTCCGAGGGGTCGGCGCCCCTCGGGGAAGAGGGCCGACCAGCGCCCGTTCGGCCCGAAGGGCCGAAGTCGGCCCGGGAATAAACACAGTGGGCCTAACAGGATGGAACGCGAACCACGCCGACACAACGGCCTAAGCCAGAGTCGCGAAAGAAGTCCCAACATTCGGCAGTTCTGGCTCGTAGCCTACGGGGACTGAGCCGAAAGGAGTGGGATGGCTAGACGAGCGGTGGGTTCAACTGCCCGGACGAGGGGAGCGCGACGGTCTGTGGTCGGATTCGCGACTTTGGCGCTTCTGCTGGGTATTCCGACGGCATTTGGCGCGGGTGTGGGGGCACACCCTTCGATCGAAGACCATGACGAGGACGAACTGTCTCTGACTGAGGCCGAGGCTCTTGACTTTGACGCCGCTTATATTGCCGAGAAGTTCGATATGCCGTTTGAGGTTGTTCGTCAGCAGCTGGATTACCAGATCGCCTTCGGCGATCTCCTTGATCGCATTCCCCAGGACATCCAGCAGTCCCAATTCGCGGGTGCGGCGCTGGACCGGTTCAATCCTGGCACGGCCACGATCTTCTTCAAGGATGAAGTGCCCTCTGAGGTGGTCTCGTTGGTCGGTGGTGCAGGTGTTCCCGGTATTCAGCTGCAGGGAGGGATGAGGTATTCCAACGAGGACTTGAAGACTCTGAGTCGAGCTGTGGTCGCCACTGTGACGGGATTGGGATACTCCCACCTGGTCCTCAGTATCGAACCGGGAACGCAACGTCTCGCACTGGTCGTCGTTGATCCCCCCGGACCGTCTTTCACGACCGCCTCCGAGCTCGCCGAGGCGATCGCTATCAGACTCGACGAAGCATTCCAGGTAGATGCCCGTGACCTGATCGTTGAGATACGTCCTGAAGGGGCCACCCTTGGCCGCGCTACAGGCGCTTACGGCGGGTCAAAGATGCCCGTCGCTGGAGATCCGGTAGCATATTGCACTTCTGCGTTTGTTGTCAGGAAGAACTCCAACGGAGCAGAGGGGGTCCTCACGGCGTCGCACTGTGAGGGTCTAACGACGATGTACCACCACAACCTCGATGGCACCATAAAGCACGGCCCTTTCTCCACGCCGTGGGGGGGTGGGACTCTTGAGAGCGGGGATGAGGAATACGGCGATATCGAGTGGCGCACTACGGTTCATGACGCCCTCCCCAAGTTCCATTGGAGAGATGGTGACGCTCGAAGGACCGTGGGGTCCCGAGCATCCAATCTGCAACACCCCATTGACCAGCTGGTGTGTCGCTACGGAAGGACGACGGACTACGAATGTGCGTACATATCGCACAACCCAGCCAGCTTTTCCATCAGCTGGCTTGGTGATATTGTCGTATTGGAGGATATGGTACTTCTGAGCAACGGATGCTTCAGCGGTTTCTGTGCTTCTCAGGATGGTGACTCCGGCGGGCCTTGGTTCAACGGCTCTAAAGCCTTTGGGATTCACCACGGATGGTTGCCGGTCGCCGGCGGAGGCGGCGAAGCCTTCGAGGCTTACAGCAAGATCCAGAACGCTGAGATTCTGTTTGACCTCAGCGTTCAGACGGGTTAATGGACGGCTCAGAGGAGCAACCCCGCCCCGGTTCGCCACTCGTTTGCGCTTACTACTTGTGCTCTTCGGGGAGGTGCCCCGAGCACGCTGAAGTCAGCGCCCTACCCGACGTCGCCTCCGCAGCCTCGACAACCCGCCTCCGTTAGCGTTGCAGTATCCGGTTTCGAGAGCCAACGGGGCCGCGACGACCTATCCAGCAAGCTCCGACTCCCCTCGGCGACGAACCGATCCCGCCACTTCCGAACCGTCGCGGCATCAACGTGAAACCGCTCCCCGGTTGACTTAGTCGTCCAACGGTCAACACCGCGCTCGCGCAGGAACTGAGCAACAGGATGATCTCCGATCTCGGGTTTCATCAGGTGCGCGGCGGGGGACTGTTCCGGGCATGGATGGCTCAGCGATTTGAGGATCCCTGGGTACGTGTTCGGATGAGCAATCGAGTCGGACTTGCCTGGAGCGACCGGTTTGAATCGCCCCGGGTTTAGTGGCGGCTTGGTTGTCCCGGCAGCGGTTGCTGTC